>LCQW01000006.1 GCA_001004345.1 Candidatus Kaiserbacteria bacterium GW2011_GWA2_52_12 | reverse complement strand
CTCTTCAACAGACATGTTCTTGGGAGACTGATTCTTTCCATACAAAGAAACAGGCACATAACCTGTCAGGCGCAATGCTCGTGTGGGGCCTGTTCCAAGTTCACTTCTCACTTGCAAACTGAGAGATCTGATTTCAGTCACTTTAACGTCTCCTTAACCAATACTCATGGCATTCAATAAAAAACATATATCTGATTTTCTACGCGTTCTTGCCTTGAAGATCAAGAGAAAAATGGGATTTTAGCCTTAGATATCAATGTTTTTTGCGAGACTTGCGTTTTGTTGAATAAACTCGTAGCGTGTTTCGGGTCTCTTCCCCATGAGATTTTCCACGAAAAGTTCCAGTTCTTCCGGGGTTTTATCCTTTACATGAAAGAGCTTGACTTGAAGAAAAGCGTTTACGAACTGACCGAAGCCTATCCCGAGCTTATCGGCATTCTGAAAGAGCTGGGCTTCCTGGGGGTGGCCAATCCACAGAAGAATCTCAGGGTGGGGAGGCAGTCTGAATAGCATTCCCCCACTCTTCCCTGAGATGCTTCAACTAGATACACTCACTCTCTCGTAATCAAGAGACCTTTCATGTTCTCACTATGATTGTGGAAGTCGTAAATCATAGCTTTCTCATTAGAGGTACACCCTAAGAGAATCTTTACCTCAGAATCTTTCTTCAACAAATCAATGGTACACATTACTGCGCCCACAGTGCGCGAAAAGGCGGAGCCCACCCATACGTCAATTCCATTTCCATCCATTGAAGTCGTACCACTTAAGTAGCCATAAGCGACGGGATAGACGATCGAGGGAAAATCTGGGTGTTGTGACCCTTTAGGCCTGTCTATTACGATTCGTGATTCACTGACGAGCTTATCTATCGCTTCCCAGAAAGCTTCATTAATGCTGGATGGCATCCCTTCTCTCCTTTGTCCTTACAGCACACCCTTGGTGCTTGGCAATTCACCGCTAATCCGCTGATCCGCCACATCGTCGGCCAGCCCACGTCGTCATTTGATCTGCGCAAGGCGATGGACGAGAAGAAAATTTTTATCGTCAACCTCTCGAAGGGGCGGATGGGTGAGAGCAATGCCTCGCTGCTCGGCTCGATGCTCACGGTCAAAATTTATCTTGCGGCGATGTCGCGCGCCGACGAACCGGCGGCGCGCATGGCGAAGCTGCCGCGCTGCTATTTCTACGTCGATGAATTTCAATCGATGATGAACGAGTCGTTTGCCGACATTCTTTCGGAATCGCGCAAATATAAACTCGCGCTTACCCTCGCCAATCAATACATCGAGCAAATGGAGGAAGAGGTGCGCGATGCCGTCTTTGGCAACGTGGGCACATTGATCTGTTTCCGTGTAGGGCCGTTCGATGCAGAAGTTCTTGAGACGGTCTTTGAGCCGACATTCACACCGGAAGATCTAGTGGGGCTTGGCATCGGGCAGATATACCTCACGCTCATGATCGACGGCGTGGGTTCGAAGCCGTTTTCCGCTGAGACAATTCCGCCCATCGAAGCGCCGGCAATCTCATATCGTGATGACGTTATCAATCAGTCACGTAAACAGTATGGCCGGTTGCGCACCGAGGTGGAGGCTATGATCAGTGCCAAACAACGTGAATTCGTGCCGCCTCCGCCACAGCCGAAGGAGAAAAAATGGGGCGGCGCTCCGAAAAGTAGCGGGAGTACGTATGGCGCCGGCCAGCCGGTCAGCAGCACTCAGGTGCAGGCCGGGCGCTTGCTCACCGGCTTGCTGGAAGGGCGCAGTCCGCTGGTGCGGATGCACACCCAGCACGGCAGCGATGCGTTGGAAGTGCGCGTGCTGCCGGTCAAGTTTGCCCAGGCTTACCGCGACTACCTCGGCTGCACGGCCAAGCTGCTGCCGGTCAATTTCGAGCAGATCAAGCAGGCACAGATGAATCCGCGCCCGCATGCAGCAACACCGCTCGGCTTGCGGCCCACGATGCATACACCACCACCGAGACCGCATGTGTCGCACGCGGCTCCGCAATCAGCTTCTCTCCGGGAGCAACGCAGAGAGTTTGTTGTACCCAAGCCCGTTTCTCCGCCGGCCCCGCCACCTCCGCAGGAGCAGGAGTGGTCGATGTCCTCGCCTCGTCCAGTGTCATCGCCCCCGCCTCCACCACCGCAAAAACCAATCGGAACAGGAGAGGTTTCTCCTAAGACCTTGCGGCAGATACTAAATGGAGGCAATCTGCCCAGTGATGAGGCATAAGAGTCTATTGTTATTTGCGGGCGCGATGCTTACGGTGCCCTTTTTTGCGCACGCTCAAGTTGCTATCACCGAGATCATGTATGACCTGCCAGGCGGCTCCGACTCCGGCCGCGAGTGGGTCGAGGTATACAACGCGGGCGTGGCCCCGATCGATCTGACAAAATTGCGGTTGAATGAGAACGGAACGAATCACAAAATAACAGCGGTCGCGGGCGGCAACACACTGTCGCCCGCTTCCTACGCCGTCATCGCGGATGATCCGGCGAATTTCAGAGTAGACTGGTCGCAATTTTCCGGGCAGCTTTTTGATAGCGCATTTAGTTTGAGTAATGATGGCGAGATGATCGGTATACGCGACGCGAGCTCGACCGAAATCGCGTCGGTGAGTTATTCGAGTGGATGGGGAGCGGGAGGCGACGGCAATTCTTTGAACCGTTCACCGAATGATGCGGGTGCATTTATCGCGCGAAAACCATCACCGGGCGCGGCGATGGCGGATAGTGCGATC
The DNA here is from genome assembly GCA_001004345.1 of Candidatus Kaiserbacteria bacterium GW2011_GWA2_52_12. Lineage (GTDB taxonomy): Bacteria > Patescibacteriota > Minisyncoccia > Phycocordibacterales > UBA2100 > UBA10103. The sequence goes on along the minus strand of LCQW01000006.1, from coordinate 64,587 downwards.
GCCCCAAAACCTAAAGCGCAGCCAGCTCCGGTCGCGAGCAAAACGAAAGCTGCGACAAAATCTGGCGCGAAATTACCTGTTGTGGAAACGGACACGGCAACGGAGCCGGCAGATTTTTTGCAGATTGCGGCAACAACCGAGTCCTCATCCCCATATCAATGGTGGCTTGCCGCGGGCGCACTCGCACTCGCGACCGCCGCCGCCATCTTCGTCGCTCGCAAATATGCAAAGGATGAGTGGGACATTGTTGAAGAATAGGGCGCTATTGGTGTAATGTTAAGAAATGGAAAAGCAGACGGTCATTGTGACGGGCGGGGCGGGATTGATAGGCTCGAGCCTTATTGAATTGCTGGTGCCAAAATATCGCGTCGTGTCACTCGATAATTACTTCATCGGCAAAAAGGAGAATCACGTCGAAGGCGCGGAGTATGTGGAAGGACACACGAAAGACATTGAACAATTGCTCGGTAAAGAAAACCCCGTTATTATTTTTCACTTGGGTGAATACTCGCGCGTCGAACAGAGCTTCGACGATATCGCGTTCGTGTGGGACTTGAACGTGTCGGGAACATTCCATGTGCTTGAATACTGGCGTAAAAGAAAATGCCGATTGCTGTATGCCGGTTCGTCAACAAAGTTTTCTGCAGGAGGACAAGGTCGTCACCAGAGTCCGTATGCGTGGATGAAAGCGACGAATACGGAACTCGTTGCCAATTACGGCGCATGGTTCGGTCTGCCGTACGCGATCACCTATTTTTACAACAACTATGGGCCGCGTGAACTTTCGACCGGACCATACGCATCGGTCATGGGGCGTTTCAAAGAGCAGTATTGGAAGGGTGAGCTGATCACGGTCGTCTCTCCCGGCACGCAGAAGCGTAATTTTACCTACGTTGGCGATACTGCCCGTGCGCTCCTTTCGGTCGGCGAAAAAGGGCAGGGAGACGAGTATGGTATCGGTTCGCCGGAATCGTATTCCATTCTTGAAATCGCAAAAATGTTCACCGATACTATCGTGATGCTACCGGAGCGCCCGGGCAATCGTCTGGACTCTGTTGTCGATACGACACGCATGGAAAAAGAATTCGGCTGGAAGCCGGAGCACACCGTGCGCGACTACATCGAGTCGCTCAAAAAGCAAAAGAAATGAAACGGATACTTATTTTTTCGCTCGCATACACGCCGTACGTCGGTGGGGCGGAGATCGCTATCAAAGAGACCACGACACGGCTCGGGTTTGCCGAGTACAGGGGTGAATATCTGTTCGATATGATCACGCTCCGATTCGACCGCAATTTGCCGAAAGTCGAGCGCATCGGCAACGTGACCATCCACCGCATCGGATTTATCGAGGATTCGCCGCGCATATCGGATCGCTCGCTCCCGTTCTATCTCAAAGTCGCCAAAGTCCTGTTTCCGGTCACGTCATTCTTCAAAGCACTTTCGCTCCACTATCATCATCCGTACGACATGATATGGGCACTCATGGCGAATCAGGCGGGGTTCGGGGCGCTTCTCTTCAAGCTCACGCATCCGCGCATTCCGTACCTTCTCGAACTGCAGGACGGCAATTCGCTCGAACAAATTAAACTACGTCAGCCGGTGGTGCGGTTCCTCTGGCCGCTCTACATCCGCGTATATACGAAGGCCGATGCCATCAAAGCCATTTCCATTTTTATCGAGCGGCTCGCGCGCGAGATCGGCTACCACGGAAGGATCGAAGTCATCCCGAATGGCGTCGATGTACTGAAATTTTCTGCTCTCATTCCGGAAAATCGGTTGCTAGAGCTCAAAGCGCGCTACGGAAAACGAATAGGTGACATTTTTCTTTTTACGGCCTCGCGGCTCGTGCTTTCGCGCGGCGTTGAAGATGTGATACGCGCGCTGAAGCACCTTCCGCTCGAAGTGAAGTTTTTGATAGCGGGAGAAGGAGACGATCGAGAAAAATTGGAACAGATCGCCAAAGAAACGGGAGTCGAGAGCCGTGTGATATTCGCGGCGCACGTGAGCCATGATGATCTGCCCGCATTTCTGAAAATTTCCGACATTTTTGTGCGTCCTTCCATTATCGAAGGAATGGGGAGTGCGTTTATTGAGGCGTTTGCCGCTGGTATTCCCGTCGTCGCCACCCCTGTCGGTGGAATTCCTGATTTTCTTTTTGATCCCGAGAAAAATCCTGACAAAGGTCCGACGGGTGTGTTTTGCAACCCGCGCGATCCCGAATCGGTGGCGCGCGCCGTGAAGCGGTACCTTGACGATCCGGCGCTCGTCGCGATGGTTGTAAAAAATGCCAAGGTCCTTGTCGAAGAGAAATATGACTGGAACACGATTACTCGGGACATGCATGAAAATATTTTCAACCCACTTCTTAAATAAAATAATCGAGCTAAACTTTGTTTATGGGAACCTACGAAGCAAAAACAACCGACAGTAAGTGCGTGTTTTGCGAGATTGTTGCCGGCCGCATCCCCTCCGCTTGTTTCTGGGAGGATTCTGAGTTCATGGCCTTCCTTGCTATTGATCCAAACACCGAGGGCTTCACGTGTGTCGTTCCGAGAAAACACCATGAAAGCGATGTCCTTAAAATGCCCGATGATGTATTACAGCGGTTCGTTATGGCCGCAAAGAAAGTTTCAGAAGTTCTTGAGAATTACTATTCCGATGTCGGCAGGGTCGGTCTCATTATGGAGGGTACTGGTATCGACCATGCTCACATAAAACTTATTCCCATGCATGGCACGGATCATATGAAGCGCGGCGAGTGGAAGCAATACCTTTCTGGACAGGAGCATTGGTTCGATACATACGAAGGGTGGATTTCTTCCGCGGGCGGTCCTTTGGCCGACATCGTAAAGCTGAAAGAGCTTGCCGAAAAGCTCAAAAATTCTCAGCATTGAAGATCTAATGGCGCGTGAGCCCAGACATTTTTATAGAGATCAAGGTCAGACCTATTCGAGTTCTTATTCGTGTGGTACAAATGCGCCATGCTTCGTCCCGGTTTTATAGGAACTCTTGCAGAGTGGGTGTCTCGGCGACTGTATGAGCATCCGCGAGAGATGGAAGCGGCGCTTGATGCTTTTGATATTCGGTCACTTACTGATGAAGGCGGCGACCCACATAAACTCGAGGGACTTTTTACGGAGTGGACGATCTTCGACAAGAAATCACGGATTTTTGCTGGCAAGACTGGTCTTGAGTATTTTATCGAGCATAACCCACTGAAACTGCCCGAGAGTGAAATGGCAGCCTATCGTGACCTTTTGTATTTCAGAGCGAACTTTTTTGATATAGCTGCCGTCAGACCTGGCGAGGGCGTTGTGCTCAAAGACGGCGGGGTCGCGTACGACGTGGCAGACGTAAACGCGAGCATGTCGCTCAAAAAGGGCGATACGGTGTGGTGTCGCATTGCATCGGTGCGTGGTGTCTATCAGATGACGAGCAGTACAATGTTTTCCGCACCGATAACCTTCAGTAAAAACATGAAAGCAGTGATGACGAACAGGGGGAGAGATATTGTCGATGCGCGTGAAGCTGCCAAGTGGGCATACCAGAGAGGTGTCACTGAAGAGAAAAAACCGCAATTGATCGGCGATCAAAGAGTTGTCCCTGTAGAAGAAGCCGCGCACCTTTTTGATAATGCGCTCAAAGCGTCGGGTATGCAGGATATGCTTTCGAGCGACACCGTTAAAATATGGACATCCAATGAGCGCACATTTGCACTTGGCTTTCCGATGAAAGCAATATTCTTTTTGTTACCGGAAGAACTATCAGAGCAGAAGCGCGACGTGGTGCTTTCGACACTGAACGTGTATCTCAACAACTTGCCGAGACGGCAATTGAAAGGGAAGACGCCGCTTGAGGCATCGGCGGCGCAAGGTCCGAATGATAAACATTTTGACCTCGATCTTTTTCACTATAGCGATTATACGGATGATATACGTGCCGCGCATGCGCTGATGAAAAAGAATGAAAATACTCAATCGTATAAAGCGTTCGAAGCACTGATTAGGCGATTACTTGACGATAAAGTCCCCATCATTACCGCTTTTCGTATATACGCCAACGCCTCGGCGTGCCTCCTCATGAAGTCTGAAGGGGCTGATCCGCTCGGACGCGAGCTTACGCGCGCGTGCCTGCGTCTCAATCCATCATACGACTTCGGCATACGGCAAAAACAAAGACTCCTCGACCCATATGAAGATTTTTCCGGTCTATCGAAAAAGGATGCAAGGTTTTCAAAACTTCTACTCTGCACTGCGGACGCTGATGGTGTGCGTCGCTATCGGCGCTCCGTCTTTAGGCGCTACGAGGACTTTCTCACAAAGTGTAGTATATCGTTAAAATATGCGACGAAAACCACGCCAACAATATTCCGTACCAAAGACGGTGTAGTCGTTAAACCAGGCAGGAATGATCCATGCATATGCGGATCGGATAAGAAATTTAAGAAATGTTGCGGCGTATGGTCATGATCTTGTTATAATGTTTTGCAAAACACTGCAATAAGAAATAACGACTGTGTTTCTAAACAAACGTTTTGCAAAATATTAGAATGAAAAATGGGAGCTATGGGCATAGGGAAAATCACACACATTACTCCGCAGGACTTGGGTGTGGTTGGCTCGCGGACAATTCGCAGTGTCAGCGTGCGTGCGGGCGGTGTTTGCTATAGAGTAGCTGTATGCGCATTCTTATTGCGACGGGTATTTTCGAGCCGGAGGCGGGGGGGCCGGCCACGTTTGCCCAAAAATTGGCTCGGTTGCTGACCGAAAAGGGATGGGATGTCACCGTGCTCACCTACTCTACGCGCGCTGCGTATGATTTCGATACTTCGTATCCGTTCAAGCTTGTCCGCATCAAACGTGGCGGAAAGATATTCAACCGTATACGATTTTTCCTTGCGATGCTTCGGCATGCGGGTGACCGTGACCTGATCTACACACTCGATGTATTCGCGGTCGGGCTTCCCGTCGCGCTCGCCGCAAAATTTCTGGGAAAACCATATGTTGTGCGCATCGGCGGGGACTATCTGTGGGAACAATGGTATCTCGAATCCGGCGCACGTCCCATTACACTCGCCGAATTCTATACGCGCCGCATGTACACGCACGGCACTTACTATCTTTTGTACCGCATCATTCGGTTTGTTCTTTCGGGTGCGCGACATGTCATCTTTAATTCCGATGTGCAAAAAGAACTCTACCTGCGGCCGTATCATTTGTCGGCACGTTCCGTATCGGTCAGCTATAATCCCGTACCACGCACCGAACTCGCCGCGATCAGACGCGGACGACCGAATCATGAATTCGTGTACTGGGGACGATTTAATGTCATGAAAAACGTGACGACGCTCGTGCGCGCATTCGCGCGCGCCAAGTTGCCGGACCCGTATGCGCTCGTTCTCATCGGATCCGGTCCGCAAGCGGCAAAAATCCTTGAGACGATCCAAGAACTCCGTCTTGAAAGGCGCGTCAAAATGGAACCAGTGATGCGTCCGCATGAAGTCTTTGCACGCATTAAAGACGCGCGTGCCTTCGTGCTTCCGAGCTGGACCGATATCTCCCCGAACCAGGTCCACGAAGCGCTCGCCATCGGATTGCCGGGCCTTGTTACGAAAGAAAATTATCTGAAGATACGCGATCAGTTGCCGGAAATGATAGATCCCGATTCGATTGATGATATCGCATCGAAACTGAAAATACTCGCTAATGAACGCACCTACGGTGATTTTGTTGCTCGATTCAAGGCCATCACATTTCGGCACGATTGGAGCGAGGTAGTGGATGAGCACCGCGCCATATTTGCTTCTGTGGTCGGGAAAACTGAATCCGAAGTGCGAGTGCTGCAGATCGGAGCGGATCGTTCGAAGCGCGGCATTTTATATCCGGACTCTGCGGCCATGCTACGACAAAAAGCGTACGGCGCAACATTCGGTCGCCTCGACATCATCGGTTTTTCTCGCACGTCAGATGGAAGAACGCCGTTCGCGGCATCTCCTCATGTGCAGGTGTATCCGACGAATTCAATATTGCCGCTTTTCTACGGGCTCGATGCGCTCGAGATCGCCCGCGACATTCCAAAACCGGATGTCGTGTCTGTACAGGATCCGTTCGAAGCGGGATTTGCCGGTTGGCTCATCGCACGGATGAAAGGCGTGCCGCTGCATGTGCAGGTACATACCGATTTCCTCTCTCCTGAATATGCGCGGCTTTCGCTGGTAAATCGCGCGCGCGTGTGGCTTGCCGGATTCGTCTTGAAGAGAGCCACAAGGACCCGCGTCGTCTCCGACCGAATCCGTAGCAGTTTCATGTCAAGGTTTCGCCTTGAAATTCCGATCACGGTACTGCCGATTTTCGTTGATATAGAAAAATTCAAGAACGCGGAGAGGTTGCACGAGTGGCCAGAAGGAATAGAAAAATTCGAGTACAAGCTGCTTGTTGTATCCCGTGTCGGAGCAGAAAAAAACATTCATCTCGCCACTGAAGCATTCAAGCGCGTTGCTCCGCCAAACTCGTGTCTTATTATCGTCGGCGAGACCGACCCAGCCGTTCGTGGCGACTCGCGGATCTTCCGTGTCGGCGCGGTCGATCCTGAGAGATATTTTAAGAGCGCGGATCTTGTCCTCGTCCCATCGAAATACGAAGGGTATGGACTCGTCATCGTGGAGGCGCTTGCCGCTGGAACACCCGTGCTTTCGACTGACGTGGGCATCGCGCGCGAGGCGGGGGCTATCGTTACGTCGCCGGATAAATTCGGGGATGCGCTCGCGGAGTGGTTCAAACATGGACCATGGGAGGGCCATCTCAAAAGCTATCCGTACAAGAATTTTGACGAATACGTGCGCGCATACTGCGATGATATCCGTGCGTGCACGACCGCTATGCGCTCGAGGAGCCGTATCGGGCGAATAAAGACAAGATACAAGAGTGCGACTATGTGTTCATCGCGGTACCGACCCCGACGACACTCGGGGGATTCAGTGCGCATATCGTGAAGGATGCGATCTCGCTCGTCGGCAGGGGGAAGACGGCGGTCATCAAATCGACCATCGTCCCGGGTACGACGAGAAAATTCCAGGAAGAGTTTCCTGATCGCACAGTCATCTACTCTCCGGAATTTTTGAGCGAAGCGACGGCGGCGCATGATGCGTCGCATCCGTTCATGAACGTTGTGGGCCTGACCTATGACACGGCAGAGCAAAAGGCGAAAGCCGCAGAAATTCACGGCATTCTTCCTCCGGCGCCGTTCTCGCATACGTGCTCCAGCACCGAAGCTGAAATAATCAAATACTCGCACAATGGCAGTGCGTATACGCAGATAGTTTTTTTCAACCTGATGTACGAGTTGGCGAAGCAAAAAGGCTGCGACTGGGAATCGGTACAGCGAGCGATAGAGAACGATCCTTTGGTGTGCAATCGCTATGCGCGACCCGTTCACAAGAGCGGTCGCGGGGCCGGCGGCCATTGTTTTATCAAAGACGTCGCCGCCATAAGGCGCGAATATGAAAAACAATTCGGAGACTCGTCGGGTGTCGCCGTATTTGATGCGATGGAGAAAAAGAACATCGAACTACTGCGCTCTTCCGGCAAAGACCTCGACCTGCTTACGGATGTATATGGCACTGGTGTTATCGAGGGCCCGTATGAAAAAGTCGAGATCGAAAAATTAAGCTCCGTCCGAGGGCGGATGCGCGTGCTTGTGTGCACCGAAGCGATCGACCGCACCGACCCGTTGCTCGGATTTTTCCACCGATGGCTTGAAGAATTTGCGCGCCATGCACATCGCGTGCACGTCATATGTCTCGGCTACGGCGGCGGGCGGTTGCCCGGCAATGTCATCGAGCACTCACTCGGCAAGGAATCGGCGCTGGGATCCCGCTTACTGAAGCGTGTCGTGTATTCAGTTCGATTGTTACGCCATGCGTGGAGAAATCGCCATGATTACGATACGGTGCTCGTGCATCTGTCGCCGGAATATTTACTTGTCGCCGGTTTTGTATGGCGACTGCTGAAAAAACGCGTGGGCTTCTGGTACAACGACACTGCCGGTGGCTGGCGTACGCGGCTCGCAATCACACTGTCCGATGTCGTCTTTTATTCCAATCCCGACTCCTACGCGGCGCGCTTTTCTCATGCGCGTAAAATTCCGATGGGCGTTGATACCGATATGTATGCGGAGGAACATATTCGGGAGCCCGGTTCACTACTGTTCCTCGGCCGTATTTCACCCGCCAAACATCTGGGTAGCGTGTTCAAAGCGCTCTCCCGTATGGGAGATGCGCCGCACACGGACGTTTTTGGAGCCCCCGGACCCGGGAACGCGCCATATGCGAGCGAGCTGCGGTCGCAATTCCGAGGATTGGAGGAGAAAGGAGTGCTCGCGTATCGGGGCGGCATCTCCCATGCTGAAACACCCTCCGTGTACGGGACGCACGACATCTTCATTCATGTGGGTACCCTGCGGGGATTCAATAAAACGCTTCTTGAGGCAATGGCTGCAGGCGACATTGTCGTCACGTCAGACGCGAACATGCACGGCGTCGTCGACGACCGGCTCTTTGTAAAAGAACCGACGGAAGACGCGATCATGAAAGCGCTGCACGCTGCGCGTTCTCTTTCCGATGAATATCGCACGGAAGAGAGGGAACGCGTGCGTGCGTATGTCCGGCGCGAGCATTCACTTTCTTCAGTCGTACCTGCCATGCTTGAGATGCTCGCGCGTCCGGGTGGGGAGATGCGTTCATAATGATGACGAAAACGAAACTATTGATAGTAACACAAGCCGTTGATCTCGATAATCCGGGCCTCGGGTTTTTTCACCGGTGGATAGAGGAACTGGCGACGCGTTTTGATAATGTCATCGTCTTTTGTTTGTCGGAGGGCAGGCATGTACTACCGGCCAACGTGGAAGTGTACTCGCTCGGTAAACGAAAGGCCGAAGCGTGGGCGGATGTTCGTTCAACGTTGTCGCAGAGACTTCGGTACGGGCTGCGTTTTCTCAGGCTTGTGCTGCGCTTGAGCTTCCGCTACGACGCGGTGTTTGTCCACATGAATCAAGAGTACATACTTATCGCGGGATGGCTGTGGAAAGTGCTTCACAAACCCGTGTACCTCTGGCGCAATCACTACGCTGGCGGCGGGGCGACTGACCGGGCGGCCTCTTTGTGCGCCAAGGTTTTCTGCACCTCGAAGTATTCATACACTGCAAAATATGCGAAGACGGTTGTAATGCCAGTCGGCATTGATACGGAAATATTCAAAGTGGAAGAAATGCCGCGGAAAGAATCGGTGCTCTCGATCGGTCGCATAGCCCCCTCGAAGCGGCTCGAGATACTTATTGATGCCATCGGCATACTTACGGAAAGCGGTTTTCAATTGAAGGCGCACATCTACGGAGATGCGTTTCCGCAGGATGCCGCGTATGAAGCGAGCCTCCGGCAACGCTGCATTGTGGCGCGGCTCGAGCACCTCATCCAATTCCATTCCGGCATCAGCAATAAAAAAACACCGGCGCTCTACGGCGCGCATGAGTTGTTCGTCAATTGCAGCGAGAGCGGCATGTACGACAAAACGATTTTCGAAGCGCTCGCGTGCGGCGCGCTTGCGATAGCCTCGAGCGAGGATTATAAGAAAGTAGCCGACCCGCGGCTGTGGTTCGACGGTACAGCACGCGATCTGGCGGTCAAACTGAAAGAAATGCTGAAGATATCAGTGCTCGAAAAAGACCGTATGCGGGAAGAGGGTAAGAAGCTTGCCGAAGCCAATAGTCTGCATGCACTCGTGGGGCGTCTGGCCGAAGAAATACAATAATGCCATCTATGCAATTCATCAGGACCAACTGGCTGCCGCTCCTCGTCATCCTCATCGGAGGCGCGTTCTCACTTTTTCTTGCACTCCGGTCATTCGAATTCGTGTTCGGGTACCTCGTTATTGACGACTCTTTCTATTATTTTCAGATCGCCCGCAACATCGTCCATGGATTAGGGTCGACGTTCGACGGCGTGCATCTGACCAACGGATATCATCCACTGTGGCTCCTCGCCATTCTTCCCGTATTCCACTACCTTTCCGCCTCGGGCGTGCATGACTTCGCGCCCATACAGGGGGTACTTGTGCTGTCGGCATTTCTGTACGCAGCGACCGGAGTGGTTTTGCTTGCAATAATCGGCCGGTATACGAAAAATGCGTGGGTAAAGGTGGGCGCGCTCGGTTTTTGGTTCTTCAATCCTTTCGTACAATATCAAATGTTGAACGGACTTGAAACGTCACTTTCTGTTTTCTTCATCGCACTATTCTTTCTTTCATGCATCCGTGTTGGTGAAAAACCAACGACGCGTCGTTTCGTCGAGACAGGAATTATCGGGGGATTGATGATGCTCGCGCGGCTCGACAATGTGTTCTATTTTCTCGGATATCTTGCATATCTTGCATATCGCGACGGCGTCAAAAAAAGTGTTCGCCCCATACTCGTAAGCGGCATTGCGGCCACGATACTGGTCGCGCCGTGGCTCCTGTTCAACTTTGTAAATTTCGGCATGCTCTTTACATCTTCGTCACTGGCCAGCACGATGGTCAACCATCAGCTTATCGTTCAAGATCACGGACCAAGCTGGTTCCAGAGTGGCAAAGCTGTCGCATATTTTACCGACAACGCGCTTCGCGATCTCGAGCCGCAGACGGGCATCCCGCTCATTCTCCTTCTCATGAGCGGTCTTTGTATCGGCTATCTGGCGTTCGGCCGCGGCCGCGCCCTTCTAGACAGATACAGAATACCCGTCGAACTTTTCGTTGCGTCTGGATTCGTACTTGATTTCATCGCGAACGCATCGATACGGTGGACGGTGCGCCCGTGGTACTTCATCGCCGTCGATCTCTTGATCGCTATCTGGCTCGCGTGGTTTCTGGAAAAACTTCGCGAGGAAGGATACATGCGACCACTCGTTGCGACGGTGCTTATCCTATTTTCACTCTCGGTGTTCTACATCAACTGGAGCAGGGAGATATCGAAAAGCAAAAATTCTATGCCCGTTGATATCATCAAGGGAACAGTCTGGATGAATGAAAATGTGCCAAAAGGTGCCGTGATAGGCGCGTTCAATGCCGGCGTGCAGGGATATTTCTCGACGCACCGCGTGGTGAATCTGGACGGGCTCGTAAATAATTCTGCATTTGCGGCATTGAAAGAGAAAAAACTCTGGCAGTACATTCATGATGAAAAGATCGACTATCTGGCCGATTACGATGTATATATCGGCTATCGGTACAATTATTTCCTCGGGGTCGACAATGTATTTGACCACCTGCAGTTCGTCTACGAACCGGTATCGCGACTGCGCGTGTACAAGGTGAAATAGGCGATCATTGCCTTTTCATTTATATGTGGTAAAGTCTTGAAAGTTAAAGCGTGGCTCTAAACATGGGAGATTTCGTTGAGAAAGCTTATCGCGGCTTACGGACATACGATAGTAAAAGGCCAGAATGGATGGCAGCCGTCTGATCTCGTCCAAGAGATCGAACCTCGTGAACATCCTGACGACCGGGTAGTGCGCACGCACATCCATCGGCCGGACCTAGATCCGAACTCCGATATCGCATATCTCGGAGGTGGAAAAGCAGTCGTCAAAGCCGTTCATCGGCTGTGGCTTGAGGATAGTACCGCCTCAATTGCATTCATTGGGGGTATCCCGCCGTCGATGAAAAAGAAGTTCGGCAACGAGATAATCCCGGTCAGTGGCGCAAAAATTATGTCTGAAGCTATTGTGATGTGTGGGTATCTCAGCCAAGCCGCGGATGTCATCGGAAAAACAGAAACCACCGAGGACGATACTCGGGAGCTCCTGAAGCTCGCGGAAAGACATGATCAGGCCACTGTCGTTGCGATGGCGTTCCGCCTTCCGAGATGCCGTCTGCTCCTGAAGGACTACGTTCGCAGGAACGGATCGGATGCGGCAGCGATAGCCGAGCGGGTCTCATTTGTCGATGCCGAGCAGTTCCTTCCCGAAATGTTCGACGAATTCGTTGCGATGAATCAATCCAAGGCATATGCCTTGACGATGGCGCAGGAGCGCTTCGGCATCCAGAAGCTTCTCGCGACCAATCCGTGATCTTTACTTGTAACTGCAGACCGGCACATCTCGCCGGTCTGTTCCTTTTATAACGAGGAAAACGTGTCGCGCCATATGCGCATACCTTCGAAATATCCTTCAAGGTACGTGCGCTCTTGCGGGGAAAGATCGGCTCTGGCGAGCATCGCACCGGGGAATAACATCGCGAGCTCCGCATAGCAGGACCGGTAATCTTTGCCATTCAAAGATATCGACGCGAGCGTTTTTACGAATCTTTCCGAAAGAGCGAGGCCGTGCCGCTCCATGTCAAAATCTTTCCAGTAGTTGTGCGGGTTGCGGTTCTGACGGACTATCGGTGCCCCGAAGGTGATAGCTTCACCCATGTGGTCGGCGATGTGCTTCAGAATGTAGGCACCCCAGATATCGTCATAGCGTGTGGGAATAGCATTCCCATTCTTGTCGAAATATCCGCTTGGCATCGGCGAGAGGAAGTACGCAGGTATCGCGCGTCGCAGAAGTGCAGTGTTCTGTGAATTGAACGGCGACCACGTGCCGCGCCCGAGCGCAATGTTCTCTTTACGATTCCATTTCGTCGCCGTCGTCGGGTCGGTGAAATGGTACAGTCGCTCGATCGCATCCACGTCCGGCTCTCCGAGCCAGAGCCCCGCATTGACGACGGGGGTTACTTTTTGCCGGCGCTCCGTCCACTTTTCGTTTTTCATCCGTTTTTCAAGCGGAAAACCGCGGTGGTAGATCGTGCGCCCCTGTTTTTCATCGAGGAGCCGGCACACATTCGCCCATTTGGTCGACGAGGTAATGACGCTCATGGGCACCTCGCCACCGAGCCGATGATTGCCCACATAATCCGGTGCGGCGAGGAAATTGTCGTCATCTATCGTAGCGATAATTTCGCAGCCTTGTTCATAGGCATACAGCATGCCGACATTGCGGCGCATGATGCAATTCCATGGTAGATATTTTTTGAGCGACGGAAATCGCGAGAGGTACGACTCCTGCATCTCCGGAGAAAAGTACTCGACGCGAAAACCGCTCGTGCGTTGAAGTTCACGGCAAAAGACTTCGGTCTCCGGCGGCGTTTTCTTGTCTCCTATCACCACAAAAAGGATGTCGCGGTTATATTTTTTTGCATCTGCGACGTATGCTTTCAGGAGCTTCGGTATGAATATCGTGGTCGTTACGATCGCGTAGTGTGGTGCTTTATTCATGATATTGAGAAAGGCAGGTCGTTGCCGCCCAAACGCTCGCGTACGCCACGCAAGACACGCGTGAGACCATCGGTAAGAGATATGTTCGGTTTCCAACCGACCTTCTTGAGGAGATAGGACGTATCCGCATACCGGTTGGCAACGCCGGCCGGCTTCTCGGAAAGCGGCTTGATGGCGGCTGTGCGTTTCTCTATCTTGAGCATGTGTCCGATCAGCTGATTGAACGACGTAGAGATGCCGCTGCCGATGTTGATGCCGCGGCCGTCTTCTATGTGATCGAGTATCGCAAAAAAAGCATCCACACAGTCATCTATATGTACGAAATCGCGCGCTTGCTCCCCGGTACCCCACACTTCGATAGGATCATCGCCGCGCGCGACGCGCATTGCGATGGAGGGGGTGGGATAGGTAAGGTCCTGGTCTTCGCCGTAGCCGGAAAATGGCCGCACGCAGGCGAGGCGTATCCCGTATTTTTTGTGAGCGAGACGCGCGAGGTATTCGCCAGTGAGTTTTGACCAGCCGTAGGTGAGATCGGGGATGCCGAGCGTCGGTGCGTTGAAATCGATCTCTTTTTCGGAAAGAGCGATGGCGCCGCGCGTGCCTTGCAAATGGATCGGGTATGCCGCGGACGACGAAGCGTACATAACGCGCTCTACTCTTTTTGGATCGCGCGTGATCCACAAGAAAAATAGCGCATCGATAGCAAGGTCGGTCGCGACCATAAGCGGATCTCCTTCGATGAGGGCGCGGCCCCCGACGATAGACGCAAGGTGGAAAACGTCGCCAAACGTAGGAAGTTTTATTTTGCTCGTGCCTGATATCTGATCGCGAAAAAAACGGATAGCATCTCCTTTCACGAGCACGATGGTTGTGTCGCCTGAGCGATAGCGGCTAAGGCCGTTCGATGTTTTCTTCTTCCAACGGCGTGATAACCACTCTTCCGGCGAACGTCCGGTCGAAAGGTCGTCCACGAGCCATATCTCCCGCACTCCGCGCTCAAGAAGTCCCCTTACCAGGTGTCTGCCTACAAAACCACATCCTCCCGTGATAAGCGCCGGCCGCTGTTTCATTGCTGGCCACTATAGCCTATTTCCTTGGCACGTTGCAATCTCACGCGTATACCGAGCCAGAAGTAGTCGAATGTCTGTTTGAAGGAATTGTGACTCACTCCTTCGGTGCGGGCGACCCATGGCGCCGGTACTTCGGCGACTCGATATCCAAGGCGGAGCGGCTTCACTATCGTTTCGAAGAGAAAAGGGAAACGCGTCTCCTCCCATCGTATGTTTGTTATGACATCCCGACGGTACGCTCGATACGCATAGGTGAGATCGGTGAGATCCGTCCAATACAAAATGCGAAAAAGATGCTGGAAGAAAAAATTGAAGATGAGTTTGAGCGGATCATATCCGCGGAAGCGCGCACCGCCTATCCAGCGCGAGGTGGCGGCGATATCAAAGCCGTCGTCTAGCTTGGCTATCATCGTAGGCAGTACAGCGGGATCCGTTTCAAGATCGGATGCCATGAGAACGACGTAATCGCCGGTAGCGCGATCGAACGCATCGCGTATCGCACCACCAATGCCGGCGCGAATCTGATCGAACGGGACGACCGCCGCGCCGTATTCTTCGACGAGACCGGAGATAACCGCTCTGCATTCCGGCGTCGTTAGTTTTGGTGACGTGACGACCAGAAATTGCAGTTCTCGACCGAGCAGCGCACCCCGTGTACGTTCCACTGTCATACGAAGGGCATTCGTTTCGTCCGTAGCAGGCAAAATGAGAGAGACGCTTTTTGGCATAGGACTCATTATATACAGCAGCGGGTGCGATGACGATTCGTGTGGTATAAGGTTACATTATGAAAGTGAACCAGAGAAGGCCCAAGATCCTTCTTATTGGAGCTGGGGCATTCGGAATGCGCCATCTCGAAACTCTTCTGCGGTTAGAGCAGAAAAACGTACTCGAACTAGCGGGCATTGTCGTACGGACGCAGCGTAGCCGCGAACTGATTCAGAAAAAATACTCCGTCCCGGTATATTCCGGATTGTCTGATAAGGCGCTCGCGAGTGCGGACGCCGTAAATATTGTCACACCAGTCGAAACTCACTTTGAGCTAGTATCACGCTGTCTCCCGAGAGCGCATGTGCTCGTAGAGAAGCCGCTGGCGGCCACTCTTGAAGATGTGCGCACGCTGCAGAGCAAGGCGGCCCACTCTACGAACGTTCTCATGGTAGGGCATGTTTTCCGTTTCCATCCGGTCGTCACTCGTCTGCAGCGTGTACTCGCGAAAATGAACGAGCGGCCATCTTCCGTCGAGGGAGTATTCACCAACCCGCTCTCTACCGATACCGGCAGGGATATCGAAATGGAAATGCTGCATATGTTTGATATAGTCGATTATCTTTTCAACAAAAAAATAGTCAGGAAGCACGCAGAGGACAACGGTCGTGTGCGGACCATTTCCTCAATCTATAGCGGAGGGATGCACGCACTTTTCAAGCTCGGGTGGGTCGGCAATGATAAACAAAGGTCCCTTAAACTCGTCTTTAAGCAGTATCGCGTTGTGTGCGATCTCCAAGCCCAAAAAATATCTGTATACAAAAATGGCGCACATATAGAGATGATCGACTGTGCGAGCGACGTGCCCCCCCTAGAAGCGCAACTGTGCAGATTCGTTGAAGCCATCAAGTCACGTACGGTTGACTACCCGGATGTCGCAGTTGGCGCGCGCATTGTCCGGCACGCATTGATGGATGGCAATACAGAGCTTAGTCCGGGGAGAAAGAAGGTCGCAATAATCGGAGCTGGCATCTTCGGGAGCAACTGCGCGATCGAATTAGCAGCTTCATTCGACGTAACATTGTTCGATAAGAATAAAAGCATCCTTTCGGAGGCTTCTTACATCAACCAGTATCGGCATCATTGGGGATATCATTATCCCCGCTCTCAGGAGACAGTGAACGACATCAGAGCGGCCATAGACGATTTTGAGCAGCGTTATCGGACGGCGATCGTCACAAAGTTCCCTACCTATTACAGCGTCGCAAAAAAAGACTCCAAAGTGACTGCGGCGGAGTTTTTGCAATTTTGTGATCGCAACGAACTACCGTATACCATTGAGGACCCATCCGATATGTATCTTAATAACAAAAAGATATCCGTGACCATCAAGACGTATGAGCCTATATATAACTACGACAAACTAAAGAGCATTACGGCAAGCCTACTGAAGAAAAAGAGTATAAAGATTCGACTGAACAGCGAGATCACACATGCGCGCATAGTGCAGGGAGGTCAGAAAGAGCTTACGATAAAAGAGGGTGTGCGCGTACATAGAGAGAGGTTCGATTATGTTATTAATGTAACGTATGCAAGGTACAACGACTTTTGCAGCTGGCTGGGGTTCCCAAAAAAGGCGATGCGAATGGACCTTGTGGAGGTCTTATGGATGAAAGCAGACATACCGAAGATCTCTCTTGCGATCATGGACGGTGCGTTCACAAATATAGTCCCTTCTGGTATCGATGGCGTCTTCACGTTGGTGCACATTAAAGAATCGGTACTGCGACGCTTCGTGCCAAAAAATGGTCTCGTGCCCAAAAACGTTTTCTCGTCTTCTAAGAATTCAAATGTGGATACGATATTGAAGCGCAGCATAGAGTGGTTCCCCTTCGTTAAGGACGCAAAGATTTCTAAGGTACACTATGTTCTGCGAGGAGTTAATGCGTACAGGGAATATGACGACGCCCGCATCTCGGACATTGCCGAACAAGGCTTCGGCTGTTTCTCCATCCTCGGAGGAAAGATAATCAATTCAGTATCTATTGCCAAGGCTCTTGCGGGAATGATCGCGAAGTAACTATGCCGACTAAATTCACCCTCGTTATCCCCACATATAACGAAGCCCCCATAATCGGGGAGACCCTCACGGAGGTCGTTCAGGTTTTTCAAAAGCACTGCCAAGGGCCGTGGACTATCGTCGTTGCCGACAATGCCTCTACGGATGGCACTGCCGATATCGTTCGTGCGCTCAATGACCCGCATACCAAGGTTTTGTGCATAAAGGAAAAAGGACGAGGGCGGGCATTGCGCGCAGCTTTTGCAGCCGCGGGCGAGGGTATTGTGGCGTTTACCGATGCCGATCTTCCGATAGAACCGATCAACGTACTACGTGGTTTAGAAATGATCAGGAATGGTGAGTGTGAGATCGTCGTCGGTACACGCGTGCAGTCGTCGAGGGGATCAAAGAGGTCTTTTACAAGAAGGCTGACTTCAAGGGCCTTTCAATTATTGTCGAGGACGATCGTCGGAATACATTCGAGCGATTCTCAATGCCCGCTCAGGGTTATGAATGAACGCGTGCGGCCGATCATGCTTGCTACTGTCGACCCTACATGGTGGTGTGAGTTGGAGTTTCTTGTGATGGCAGAAAAGTTAAACATTTCCATAAAGGAACTCTCGGTCGTCTGGAACGAAGATAGGTATCCGCATCGCAAGAGCACTATCATGGTCGCACACGAGAGCCTACGCGCTATACGTGCAATGTTGAAAATGAGGTCTTACCTTAAGCCCATAATGGTATCGCTACGTAAAGAATTGTGATCGGGATCAGATGACTTTGTATATGAGGTATCGTCCGTCTGAATACACCTGCTGTACATTTTTTAAACGTTCTGGATGAAATTGGGTGTCAGTCTGGGTGTCTTTTATAATGTACGTGACATGAAATTTTTTTAGTTCCTCGCCAAGATGTGGCTGTATGTCTCGAGTATATCTCGCGTACATACTCGCAACGAGCGGCGCATAGAGTTTCGAAGCATCGGTGCTTTGTCCGCAGGAAATCCCAAGCAAGTAGAGATGAAGCAACGTGCACTGGTGTACCTCCCTGTTTTTCGTGTTGGGCGTATCGATAGCATACCCGCCAAACCCCCAGAGCCAAATATCCGCTGCGATGCTCTTTTCAGTTACATCAGTAGTGGCTGAAGCCACGAGGTAGCGCTCCTCCACTTCGTCAGAAGAAACCAATTGCATTACACCGTCATTTCCGAGAAGTTCATAATGCTTTGTATAGATGGGAAGGATACTGTTGAGTCGGGAATTGTGCGGGTCTATCCACACCACATGCGGCTGAAGCGACTGCGCGTCGAGCCATTGCAATGCCGGCAACATGGCGTTGTCCTCTTGTATGGCGGCACGTTCATTGCCCATAAGGAAGCTTGCGGTCAGGGGGGTTAGAGGGAAGGCATTATTCAGATATAAAACAAATATCACAAATATCGAGAGCATTATTTTTTTCGGTACGGTGAGTTGCGAGATCTGTCTGCGTGCGGTAAAAAGCGCATATGCGATGACGATACTGCTCAAGATGAGCCATAGATTAAAAAACCGGGCCATGTGATTGCTGGTCTCGGCATCCATTCCGGTAATTACATTGGACAAGGAAACGATCACGATCGCAGGTCCCAGAAGGAGAAACTGCACCATAGATGAAGTTTTTCCGTACTCGTGAGTACGAAATATCCAACGGGAAGCAAGATATACTGAACTGATAAAAGTAATCGCAGCTACTGCCTGACGTGCCCCTAGTACGTTGAGAGAGTGCGTGAATACGAGCCCTGTACGCATCATCGCTTCGAGATAATGTGGATCATTGACCTCTGCGAGCGTTGTAATGATGAACGGGATGATCAAAACTCCCGTCCAAGCGCCGACGATGAGCGCATGCACCACCCTCTTCCAGTCGCGCTGATACAGCAGAAAGATGAATACGAGACCGAGAAAAACTACCGAGATCTGATACAGGAATCCGTACATATAAAAGGTAAGCGCTGCGGTAAGTCCGAGAAATGCGCT
Source organism: Candidatus Kaiserbacteria bacterium GW2011_GWA2_52_12 (assembly GCA_001004345.1). Lineage (GTDB taxonomy): Bacteria > Patescibacteriota > Minisyncoccia > Phycocordibacterales > UBA2100 > UBA10103. The sequence goes on along the minus strand of LCQW01000006.1, from coordinate 45,445 downwards.
GCGGTATCGATCTTCAGGTTGTTTCCACCATTGTGAGAAGACCAGAATAAGGAGTAGGAACGCCGGATATACGAGTTGCATCGAAACAGGTCGGAGAAGGAAGGTGTACGTTTGTATGTATATGTAGATCGCTCCAAGTCCGCTCCATGCGGGCGGTAATCCGAACCGCCGGAAGAAAAAATACAGTATGAGTCCAAATGTGAGTGACCACAGTGAAAAATTCATCGCGACGGCGAGCGCAAGCGGCAAACCAGCCAAAAGAGGAAGTGCAGAGATCCAATACGGAAGGATGGGCCTTGGGCTGATATCATCACGATGCTCAAAAAACCATGGGTTACCGACAAACGGGTTGCCATCTACCACTTCGCGTATCAACGGAGAATAGTATTCGTCCAGATACGCCGGGGCGGCTATTCCTTGAATACCGGCGCCGGCATAGAGCAGGTGAACAAGCGGTATGAGTGAAAGTAGGAAAATAACTCCGAGGCAAAGTGGCAACCACGCTCGATCCATTTTCGATTCACCTGCAGCGGCAGTGTCCATACAGTACCTATTAATATCAGTTGGTCGTACGGAGTGCTAGTGCAGGCTTACGATGATCGCCTGTGCCCGCGCATCCCACGTGTATTTTTTGATTTCCTCGTGCGCGCGCGCAGCCTTTTGCTGGGCTTCATCTTTGTGTGCGAGTACGTATTCTATCTGCCGCGCGAGCGCATTCTCGTCATCGGGAGCAAACCAGAATGCCGTCTCGTCGGTGAGTATCTCCCGTATACTCGGCAGGTCCGACGCAACGATAGGCACGCTGGACGCCATGTACTGAAAGAGCTTGAGCGGAGACGTGTACAGAGAAGAAATTTTAGGTTTGGCGCTATTGGGAAGAACGAGGACATCAGCGGACATGAGGAAATTCGGAATATTTTTGCGAGGCTGGAAGCCGATGACATATACGTGCGGGCCGGCATATTCTTTTTTGAACGAAGCGAGCTCTTCGTCTATCCCGCCCATGAGCACGACCTCCGCATCGCCCTCCAGTGCGGCGGCAGCTTTTGCAAGCGTCTCGGCGCCTTTCCAGCCGTAAAAATGCCCCGTATACAGAACGATTTTCTTTTGCGGATCAACACCGTGTTCTCTCCATACTTCGCGCGACGGCGTGATGTCGAATTCGGACAGATCGACGGCGTCTGGCGCGACAAGTATTTTATGTTCGGGAGCGCCGAGCGCGATGAGCGCTTTTTTGAGACCGCCACTTATGACCACGATCCGGCGAGCACGCGACAGTGCGAGCGAGAACAACCATACGCGGTGCGGAATAGTATGGACTTCAAGCGTGATGTTTTTTGACCGTACGAAAAGCGCGACCTGATAATCGCGCGCATAGACCATGGTGTTGCCGAACCTCTGTCTCAAAAGGGATAGCAGGAAGGTGAGTTGGTCGATAAAGAACGAAAGTCGCGACTTATAGAAACGACCCAGAAAGTCGGTGGCCCACAGTTTCCGTATCGTGAAGTTGCGTTCGATGCCGTAATAATGGAACGGGTCGTCTTTGATCCCGTGGCGGCGCGTGGGCACCACGAGCTCAACATCGAGGCCGCGGGCGGCGAAATGCTCGCACATTTTCATCATTGCATAGCCGTGCGCGCGATCGGTAGGCAGTCGCACGAGCGATACATAGGCGAGTTTCATCAGTCGACTATATCATTTGTCTGTGGCAAAATCTTGCGATGCCTTTGGAACATTCTGAACATGCGGGCGCGCTGCGGTATCGGCCGCACATCGATGGTCTCCGCGCTATCGCGGTCATTGCGGTCATTCTGTATCACGCGAAGCTGCTCGGCGTCGTCGGGGGATTCATAGGGGTGGACATTTTTTTCGTCATCTCGGGTTTCCTTATCACCTCCATCATGGTCCGCGATCTCCGGGGAGGTTCGTTTTCTTTGCTCGGATTTTGGGAGCGGCGCGTACGCCGGATACTTCCCGCGCTCACGGTAGTCATGCTGTGCAGCAGTATCGCTGCGTACTTCATCGTTCTCTATCCGTATGACTACCATCATTTCGGAAGCTCGGTGATCGCGCAGAGCGTGTTCGCGTCCAACATGCTCTTTATGGTTTCGGATAATTATTTTGATCAACCGTCCATCCATTCGCCGCTTCTGCATACATGGACACTATCGGTCGAGGAGCAATTTTATCTGCTGCTCCCGCTCATCGTACTTCTCAGTGCGTGGCTGGCCAGGCGTACGTTCATCTCGAGCGCCAGACACCCCGATACGACTTTTCTAAGAAGTGAGCGGATACTGCTCATAAGCATCATTGTGCTTAGCGCCGCATCGTTCTTACTCAATATATTGCTTGTGAACATGCGACCTGGCGCCGTCCTCAATACGACATTTATGAAGGGCTATGATCCGATATATTTTGCGACGGCGGGATTTTATCTGATTTTTACGCGTGCATGGGAATTTGGTCTTGGCGCCATTGCGGCGATACTTTCATTGAAGATACGCTCGCCCCTTTGGGCCGAAACAATGACGGTGGCGGGGATTGTTTCCATCCTCGGTTCGATATTTCTTTTGAGTGACGCGACGTCATTCCCCGGCATTGCGGCACTATTTCCGACTGTGGGAGCGATGATCATCATAATGGCAAACGATCACATACAAACCAAAACAGGCAGAGTACTTTCGTACGCGCCGCTCGTTTGGATCGGGTTAATTTCATACTCGCTTTATCTCTGGCATTGGCCTGTTTTGGTTTTTGCCGGAATTTTGTCCCCCGTACCGCTAAGCGCGTTTACTACTGCCGGACTATTGGTGTTCGTCCTCGTTATTTCTTGGCTCTCGTATCGATTTGTCGAGAAACCACTCCGAAACAAAAAGGGCATTATTCAGACACGGAAAGCGGCGTTCGCGCTTGGGTTCGGGTCGATGGCCGCTCTACTTGCGCTGGGATTCCTCATGTATCGCAATGACATTTCAAATGCGAATTTGATACCGCCGTCCGCAAAAGCGACATTAGCTATGCTTGGCGCCGCCAAAACACCGTTCATCAACAATTGTTTTCAGCTACCGGGTGACCAGTCGGCGTACGGGGGACTGTGCAGGATAGGAAATACCAATTCCGGAGTTAAACCGAAATTCATTGTCTGGGGCGATAGTCATACGGAAGTTCTCATACCATTCTTTGATGATCTGGGACGACGCGCTGGTATGCAGGGTGTGGTGTTTTTCGATTCAAGCTGCATTCCCGTCATCGGCATTGCACTACCAACCCAAGCAGAAAGTTGCGCGCGGGTGAGGGCGAACGCTCTGCAGTACATCAGAGATAAGGATATCAAGAACATATTTTTGGTCGCGAGCTGGAGCTCGTACGTCATGGGTGGACCATTCAACGTCCGCGGGCAGCGTGTTGCCGAGCCAGGCGCGATGTCCAACTCACCCGAACAGGCGAAGATCGCTCTTCAAAAACATCTGACACCCATGGTGCAGCGATTGGTCGGTGGAGAACGCAACGTCTACATCATGAAGCAGACGCCGGAACAGCCCGAGTTTGATCCACGAAAAGCGTTTTACAAAGCGGTGGCGACCGGAAAAGAAATTGAGATACAGGGAATAACTTCAGCTGAAAATACTGCATTCCGCTCCAACGCCGATGCAGTAATAGATAGCGTCGCAAAAATACGAGGTGTGTATGTGATAGACCCTTCGAGTGTCCTCTGCTCCGAACAATCAGGCTGCCCTCTTCAGCGCGGGGAGGTGCTGTTGTACCGAGATAACGATCACGTGAGTCCGGCCGGAGCTGCTCTGCTCGAGCCTCTATTCGAGCCTATATTTGAGAGGATGCGGTAACACTGATTTTTTCCGTATTCTAACGTTCAGTCTTTTGCTACTATGTATTCATGCCAAAAGCTAGAGATTTTGAAATACTAAAATCGCTCGATACGAAAACTGAGCCTCTCTCGCAAAAATTGGACGATATTCTTTCAAAACGACAATTATTTGGTGCCCTCCAGATTGAAGAATACGAATCCGCAAAAGATCAGTACGACCGCGTGCGGGCCTTGAATGATTGGCGTCAAAGAGGAAGCACCTCTCCTGCTCGCTCGTTCTATCGACTCTTCGAGGAGTTTTCGGAGCTAGGTGCCGCGCGTATGCCGCAGAGCGCGCGGAGCGCACTGGCGGGACTTCTCGCTGATCGACTTTCCGCAACCGTCCGCCAATTATCTCCTCGCGCGACAGATCTCTTTCGAGGCATTCTTTCGCAAGTTGACGGGACTCCATACGAACCGCGATTTGAAATGACCAAAGGCAAATTAGCGGAACTCTCCGAAAGCGGAGATTTGCAGTACCTTCTAAATCCTCGTGCGCCGCTCGCCAGCAAGACAGAATATCTGACGAAACGATTTGATAATTACATTGCGGGGGCGAATGTCCTCGACGAACGTGATCGCACGAAAGAACAAGAACAGGGAGAAGTGCGCGAGAAGCCATCGGACGATCCAATCCCTCCTCCGGCACGCGAGGAGAGCGAGCCTTCAATGGATGAGATGAGCCGCCTTGAGAAAGGAGAGAAACCTACTGCGATCTGGAAAATCAATCCAGCATATGGCGGATACTTCCGCGAACAGTCGTTCGATACTTGGGATCCCGAGCGCAAGGTGTGGAAGCAGAGCGATTATGCGTATGAAGAAGACAAACTCGGACAAGGCAATGCAGAGAACGACTCTATTACCATTTCCGCTAATGTGCAGCGCGGTGCTTGGACGCGAGTGAAATCGGAAGCGTCGCGTCTGAAAATTGGAGCTCCGGAAGCGTCTGCTGCATTTCCCGAACGCTTCACCGAAGACACCGAGCGCGTAATCGCGGAAATAGAGAAAACGAAACAAGGCAATCGCGCGAGAGGATTTGCTCTTGCGCGCTATGTGATGCAACGGCTCCAATATTCCAACGAAAGCCAATTCAACAACACGTATCGTTCAGATCCGAACGGCTACTGCTTTGCAATAGACACGCATAAGAAGGCCGATTGCGATGTTGGAAACACCTACTTCGCGGCCCTCTGCGCGCGGCTCGGCGTTCCAGCGCGTCACGTCGTCGGTCATATGGTGAAGGGCAAAAATGAAAAAGGGACGAGCATGATTCACAGCGGCACGGGCCACGCATGGAGCGAGATATGGGATGACCAAGCGAGAGAATGGATGCGCGTTGATGCGACGCCTCCGGGCGATCCCATCTTCAATAGTCAGATCGATCAAGAAGGAGAGGGCGGCGAATCCGCTCCCGGTGACTATGGCGGGCAAGAAGATGTCGGCCCGACTGATGAGCAGCTACAAAAACTTGAGGAAGAGTTGGCGAAACACGTTGAAGAACTTTCGTATACTCCCGAAGAGCGTGCGCTTGCCGAGGAGGCAAAAATAGAACTTTCTGAAGCACGGGACATCGCGCGGGAGATTGCACAAGCCGAAGATGCTCGGCTGAAAGATGGTCGTAAGGTGACTAATGCTCTCTCGCAGCTTTTCGATATGATTGTCGATTCTCGCCTCTCTTTCGAATCGGAATATTCTGGTCCTCTGCGCCGACGCGAAGGGGGTGAACGCATCGATGATATCGTCGCGCAACATATCGGAGCGGTGTCGGGCGAACAAGACCCTCGCTCGCGAATCAAAGAAACAGAAACGCCCAAAGAGGAACAACTTTTCGGGGGATTTGACGTGTGGTTCATTGACGACAAATCGGGCTCGATGTCGCAAACGGTTGACGGTGCCGTGAAATGGAAAACTCAGCGCACAATGAATTATCTTCTTCTCTCGGCGCTTCACCGTTTTCAAGAAAAGTTGGTTCGCTCGGGCGTTGCGGCGCTTCCCGGAAGTTCTCTCGATGTACGCACGGAAGTTCTTTCTTTCAGGGGCGGAGGCGTCAAGGAACTTGACGTTGACAAACCGCTCTCGCCTCGATTCGAGGCGGCGGAGAAGGTCACTTTGTGGCGAAGCCTTGGCAATCAGGGAAGCGGCAACGGCGACGTGCAAGCCCTCCAAACTGTGCTCCGCGAGATCAAGGAGGATATTAAAGCGACGGAAGCGGGTGGAAAGAAAGATAACCGCTTGCGTATCGTGCTCCCCATGAGCGACGGCGAACCGGACGATCCGGCCCGCGTCCACGCGCTCGCGGAAGAACTCGGCAACACGGGCGCAGTCGTGGTCGGCTTGGGGCTCACCGATGCCGCAAAATCGGTCAAACAAATATACACAACTCCTAAAAGTCGCGGTGAAACTGTGAAGGATTTGAATCATTTACCCGTTATCGTTGCTCGCCATATCGTCTCGGAAGCGCTCAAGCTCTTCCCAGACAAGGGAAAAGGGCGCTTTGAGTATGCTCTCAAGGCGCTTGTGGGAGGGTTCCAAGAGGCCGGTTCGGCGTGATACATTTATGATGATGAAAGAAGCCGCCACACTCAAGAAGCCTGAAGCAGTCGTCGAGCGGTGGATGGATCGTTTTCTCAAAGATGCTCTCGAAGCGCAGTTACCAAAGCGCTTTTCCTCGATGTCTGCTGGGGAAAAAGCACAGGAACTCTACGATATTGTCTCGTTCGTACGCATGGCGGGTTCTGAGAAATCGGAATCGGAAGACGTGGCCCTTTTGCGTTCCCGCGCCTCCGCGCTTGCGTCCGACAAAGAGACCCGCAATACGTTTGCACGAGTGTTCGCGCGAGGTCGCGCGGAGATAAAAGGCACCGAACGTTCTCCGCTATATGGCAATATCGCGCAAATGACTCGTTCTACGGGAGCTTTATCTTTGCGGCATCGCGAACTTGAACACAAACTTTTTATCGGAGACGTGAAAGGCCCTGCGTCGGAGAAGCTGACGCGCGAAGAGCTTATGGAGTCGGCGGGCGATCTTGCGAAGATGCGCGTTGAGCGCGACGCACTGACGCGGCTTGAAGGTGAAGAGAAGACGGCAGACAAGACCGACGTCGCGGCACACCTTATGCATGAGACACTTGGACGCTACCACGATGAGGCCGAGAAGGGGTTCGCATGGCTTCCGTCGCGCCTCGATATTCATCGCTCGATTCGTGCGGCACTGTCCAACGGACGTTTTCCGCTCCTTGTCGGCGAGCCGGGCGTCGGCAAGTCCGAACAAGCGGACGCGGTTGCGGAACAGTTGACTGATGATAAATGCGTAAAGATTGCTTGCACGTCCTCGACTGGAGAACATGACTTGATTGCCGATAAAGAGATTGACGAGCGAGGAAGCTATCTGCGCTATGGTGCCGCCTCCCGCGCGGCCACGGGCTTTGTATCCTCGCGGGATAATCGACCGGAGCGCATGCACGGCCGCATTGTACGAGCGGACGAATTGCTCAAAATCAACTTCGACAAAACATTCGGCCTCATCAAAGAGATTGCGCAGAAGAAGCCGGGTGATCAGATGCATGAAAACGTTCAGCATCCTGTTCTGAAAGGGTTCTCGCTGATTGCCACGACGAACCCTGCCGGAGCGCGTCATCAACTCGACAAACTTCCTCCCGCTCTTGAGCGTGAATTCGCCGAGATCAAGGTGGACTACCCGCCGCAAAGTCCGGAGAATCCTGAGCTCTACGAATTTATGCTCGCGACACTCATGGATGACAAGAAATATATCTCTATTCCAAAATCCGAGCTCGCGCCCGCCTACGAACGCAAAGAGGTTGTGAATCAAAAAACTAAGGACGGCAGAGATATCGCTGCTGAAGAAAAAATCATAGCCACGTCGAACGATGCTCGACACGGTACTCTATGGCGCGTCGCGAATGCGATCCGCGCGATACAGGATTCATATACGGCTGACAATCCGGACGAACGCGCGCGGCTCGAACCGTCGCTTTTGCGATTCAATCCGACTACGAATGCCGTCGTCGCTCAAAATGCCCCAAATGCAGAACCTTTGACGTTGCAATCTTCGACCATGACATTGAAGGAAATCTCCTCATGGATGCGAGGATTCGGTACGCGCATGGAGAGCGCCGACCCGAGCCTCCGCGCAAAGACGTTTTCCGACTGGCTCTCGTACAAAGCGAACGTATTCGTCTCGCAATGCCCGCCGAATGATCGGGCGAAAATGGAAGCGGTATTCAAGCACTTTAGCATCTTGACTCCAACCCCTACGAACTCCACGGAACCGATGACAAATTTAGATATAGGATACCTCTCACCTCGCGTACCGCGCCCCCTTGAAATCAAAGGAGAGACTGCGCGGCACAGCACGGATATCCCGAGAGAGGTATCAGAATCCCGCACCGTGGAGACCGTCGAGTATTTGACTGAAAAAGGAGAGCGTGTACGTGCAAAACCGACCGATTATGATATCGGAGCAATTCAGGGAAGTCGTTTCAATTACACGATTCGTTCGGGTGCGACCTTCAAAAAAGAGGGCGTTAAGTATGCGGGAGTGAATGCGGAGAAACCCGAAGAACTCATACTAATCTCCGGTGAACTTGCTCGCAGTTTGAGTAAGGACGCTTTCCTCGCCGAGCTTGCGAAAGAATGCGTGCTCACTGTGGAGGCGGCCGAGCGAGCCATCGGGCGTGAGCGGTTGTGGGCAGATGCGGATATAAAAGACGCTTTTGGCTTTACGCCAGAGAAAGTATTTCTTGTACCGTACTCAGCACAGGAACTCAAAGACTACAAAGCGCGTGACTGTATGTTACAGCTTGTCGTTGAAAAGATGCCCGATGGAACGCCTTTGACTATCGAGAAAATGGCGGAGCTTGTCGGGAGCAATGTAGAGGGTCGGGATAGGAGCGGCAACCCGAATAAATTCCGGCTTTACAAAGACCAATTCGGCGAAAATGGTGAGATGCTCGGAAGCGCATGGTTTTCCGGTCCCCAATATGCAGCTATACGGGCGCAAATGCCTAAGGCCGGGTGGCAGGTGGTTTCGCGCAAAACGATTAACGGCACAAAGAGCCTCTCATATATTCCGCAAACCGAGAAGCTCATCGCTTATGCCAAGGAGACATTCGGTGGTACGTTCCCCCCTGCCTACGCAGAAGCGGAGCGTCAATTCGTACGCGAAAAGTTGGGTATTGAAACCCTAATGAAGGATGACAAAAATAGTAACAGATTTATTGAAGCGTCCGACAAACTTTCCAAACTCTCCATATCGCAACTTTTGCGTGAGCCTTCCGCGAACATGATGTTTCGTTACCTTGTCGGGACAAAATCTCGCAATGAGCGGCTCTTAACAGACGAGTATACGTGGTCCAATACGCCTTCCGGTGTCGGCCACCTTGTGTCTTTCGGCCACGCCGACGCGGGGGGTGCGCACGTGAACAGGCACCGGCCTGACTACGCTTGGAACGACATCGGTGCTGTCTTCTCCCGCATTGAATCTTGATCCTTATGCTTTGAATTTTGAGTTCACGCCCCGCCCCCAGTTATTTATTTGGGGGCGGGGCGTTCGCGCGAAAAATCTTACACGGTTATGGTACGCTTAAAGGTACGGGTAATGCAGTGCGGCGTACGCGCCGTACTCCCCGAAAGATTCTGCTTGCCGGATGCTTGCGCGAGTCGATTGAGACAGGGGTGAGCGCGCACATGATATACCCCGAAGCAACCGAGACCCGAGTACTAGGTGAAAACTAGGTGAAAACGTGACTGATTCATTCATTTGTGGCAAAATCACTCATATGTTCTGGGGTCGAAAAAAAACGAAAAAAGACGGGCCAAAGACCCTGATAACAGGCGGCCTTGGCTTTATTTTTTCGCACGTGACCGAGCACTACGTCAAAAAAGGATGGGATGTGGTCGTCATTGACAACCTTTCCGAGGGAAGTAATCCGCAGATCATCGACGGTTCGTTCACGCACATCAATGAGCACATGGCAAAAGTGGCGGTCGTGGATACGATAGTTCGCGAACAGCCGGACTACATTATTCATGCGGCGGCGATCACCGATGTCGATTATTCGATACGCGAACCGCGCCGCACGTTCGAGAAAAATATAGGCGGAGCGGCGCACGCATTTGAAGCGGCTCGCCGGCTCCCGAACCTCAAAAAGATATTGTACGTATCCACCGATGAGATCTACGGAGAATGCGATCACCCCATGCGCGAGGATGAAATGTTGTCTCCGCGCAGTCCGTACGCCTGCTCTAAGGCCGCCGGTTCGCTCATGCGCACCGCGTATGAAAATACGTACCCGCATCTCAAGGGACGTATTGCCGAGATCCGGCCGTGCAATGTCTTTGGTCCGCGGCAGGATGTGGCGAAAATCCTGGCGAGGATACGCCATTGTCTGAAAACAGACGAGCCGCTGCCGCTGCACAACGGAGGAAAGGGGTATCGCGAATTTTTGTACATAAAAAATGTTCCGGCGGCCGTGGACATCGTGCTTGAAAAGGGCGAAGGAATTTACAATGTCGGCTCGGGCTATGGGATCGAAATGACCGAATTGCTAAAAAAAGTCGAGGAGTTGACGGGCAAGAAGATCACGACTGCGCCCCATCATCGCTCGGGTATGGATATGCGGTATCAAACGGATTCCTCGCGGATACGTGAGCTTGGATGGAAGCCCATGTATTCATTTGAAGAAGGCCTGCGAGAATACCTGCTGTCGGACGAAGAGTGTTAAGCTTGTTTCCATGCGCAAGATCAAAATACTTTTTGCGATACCGCGTTTCAGTGTAGGAGGTGCGGAAAAATTTCTTGTGCATCATCTGAAATTTCTCGACACGGCCCGCTACGACGTGTCGCTCATTACATATTTTGATGAGAAGCATGGGTCATGCGCTGATGAGTCCACACGCATAGATCGCTGTTTTCAAGCGAGTTCTACGTGGGATTTTGGTGCAATACGGCGGCTCTTCCGGTACGTACGCGAGGGTAATTTCGATGTGGTGGTGACGCACCTTTTCACTGCCAATCTACTCGTTCGCACTGCTGCTGTCTTAGCGCGCGTGCCCGTCATCCTCAGCTACGAGCACAATATTTACCCGAATAAGCGTTATTGGCAAATCCTCATGGACAAATTGCTTTCCCGGTGGACCACTCGCATTGTCGTCGATTCTGATGCCGCGAAATACTTCACCTCCAAGCAGGAGTGGATACCGCAAAGCAAATTCCAGACCATAATCATTCCGCCGCTTCTTGACGGCAGGTTGAGGAGAACGAGAGATTCGCTTCTCGTTAGTCTCGGTATATCCTCTGATGCGCTCATCGCAGTGACAGTGAGCCGGCTCGTTGTAGACAAGGGACATCGGTATCTCGTAGCAGCGACGCCAATGGTGCTCGCAAAGCATCCGGACACATATTTTCTCATCGGAGGTTGGGGCCCGCTTCAAGATGAGCTGGAAGCGCAGGTTGAGCAGTTCGGGGTCGGTGATCGGGTAAAGATCCTTGGCCGCGTGGACGGCCAGGAATTTACTTCCATCGCCGATATCTATGTGGATCCGTCCGTCTCTACCGATCTGCCGATCGGCATCATGGAAGCGATGAGAGAAGGGAAAGCGATCGTGGCGACTACGGTAGGTGAAATTCCGAACTTTATACAAAACGAAAAAACGGGACTCACGGTGCCGCCGGGCGATCCGCATGCGCTCGCCCTTGCGATCGATCGAATGTTGAGTGATGAAATGTTGCGAACACGATGCGGCACTGCAGCCAAGAAAAAAGTGGAAGAGTATTCTCTCGAAAACTATATGCGGACGTTCGACGAGCTGGTCTATGGATTGGTACAAAAAAATTAAACCGTTAATTCGAAAAGAGTGGGTGCTTCTCTCACTCCTCCTGCTCGCATTTTTATTGCGAATCGTCGGCGTAGGATACGGACTACCGCTTGCCGTCGTGAATGACGAAGCGCCGTACACTTTTGCCGCGCTTTTGATGATACAGCTTCACACTATCCTGCCGGCTCTGCATCCTGAATTTCAAACGGTCTTGTATTATCCGCCGTATTTATCGTACATTCTTCTCGTTCCATTTTCCGTCATCTTGGGATTGCAATATCTGCTCTGGCATGGCGCCCCGGCGCTCTTTCAAGCGCATGTGCTCCTGGACCTTTCACCGTTCTTCGTTGCCGCACGCTTGGTAACGGTACTTCTTGGGACAGCATCCGTATATCTTGTGTATCGCATCGCTGAAAAACTGTTTCGTTCACGAGTTGCGGCCTCCGCTGCCGCATTCTTGCTTGCCACGAGCGTGCTCCACGAGGCACTCTCGATGGTGGGGAGGCAATGGCTCCCCGTTTCGTTCGTTTTTCTTGTCGTTCTGTTCCTACTCGTCAAAGATACTTGGAGCGTACGCAGGCGCTATCTCACGGCGTTCGCCGCGGCGGGTATCGGGATGGGAATCTCTGCGATCTCGGCGCTCGCATGTCTCCTGATAGGCATCTATTATCTTTGTTTCGACGCGCCAAAATTTCGGCATATTATGCGCGATGTCCCGCTCCTGATGCTTGGCGCACTTATCTTTTTTGCGCTCGCGGTACTCGCGTGGCTTCTCTATCACGGAGGACACAATTTTCTTGGCACTATTTCGCTCCATCAACAAAAGACGCTCGTGGATTTTCTCATGAGTCCATGGTCCGCGATCCGTCTCATTGTATTTTCCGAACCAGTGTTGGTGGGATTATCCGCACTCGGCATGATTTTTTGCGCACTCTCGGCAAAGAGAATCGGAACGCTTATCGCTGCATTTTTTGCCGTATACGTTGCAGCGTTTTACGTACTTTTTTACTTCGAGGGTCGTTTCGTCGTTCCTCTCGTTCCCTTTCTTTCCATACTCGGTGGCTATGCGATATCTAGGCTCTGGGGCCGCCGCTTTGCGGCTTTTGTATGCATTCTTCTTGTAATTCCACTTCTCGTAGCCGGCCGACTTTCGTATCTGTCTATGCAAAGCGATACGCGTGCGCTTGCGCGCGAGTGGGTCCTTGAAAATCTGAAGCCAAATGACCGCGTGCTCGTTTTTTCCTCGGCGTTGCACATTTCCACGCAAAAAGCGGCGGTGAAGGAATTGCGCTCCATCGAGCCGACTGCTTTGCGGAAAATAGACGAAGCCGATGAGGCGATGGATCGTCGTGATGTCCCATACGTATTGAATAATCTCACGTCGATCTCGGAGTCTGTTTTTGCCAAGAACTTGCCGCAATATGCCAGGCAGCATGACTATACATACGTTGTGATCGAGCTGCGTTCTTTGCCCGGGATGCCTGCAATGGCAGAATCTCTCGCGTCACTCACGAAAGACGCTTCCGTGGCCGTGCGGTTCGACGGTTTTGAGGCACCAATGTCGCTGTGGGAGAGCGCGTTCACGGAGCCGTTCATTGTGTTGTTCCAGCCAAAATTGCTCGGCCCGAATATTGTGATATACCGATTATAGGACCTACACTCATGCGCATCGTTATCATCATACCGACGTACAACGAAGCCGGCTCGATCGGCGCTCTTCTTGATGAAGTGCGTGCGTCGCTGTGCGAGATGCCGAAGTACGAATGGTCCGTGCTTGTAGTTGACGGCCACTCGACCGATGGTACGGCAAAAATCGTGCGCGAGAAAGCGGCGAGCGACCCGGCCATCTATCTGTTCGATGAGCCGGAAAAGCGCGGCATCGCGATGGCCTATGAAAATGATGACATTATCCAGGCATTGGAGTATGCAGCATGGCTTTCCTCAGAGGCCAGCTGCCGGTGTCTCACGTCGGTCAGCAGCCTGGCGATAGTCCTCTTGGTTTTTCGAATCTCCCGAAAGTTATCCAGTTGGCGTGTGGCCAGACGGAACCGGAGCCGGAAAAGCTCCTCTCCCGCCACTATGCGTACAAGATACAGTTGCTTGCGGACATGACAGAAAGTGGCTCGCGGGTCATCGAAGTGCCCATCACATTTCGCTCGCGCGAACACGACACGTCGAAAAGCACGTGGCGAGACATCGTCGAATCGCTCAAAGTGACCGCCATCTTACGCTTACGAAGAAGTTTTGGTTCCAAAAAGTGGTAGGGTGGTCGCTTTGCCGAAGCCGAGATATGACCGTATCTTCGGCCAGAGGGTGTATAGGCCGTACGCGCCGAGCATGAAAATGAACGGTTCGATAACGATACGATACTTGGTATCGTCACTCTGGGTACCGACCATGGCTGCGTACACATTGATGAGGACAAAGATGCACACTATCCATGCACTTTCTTTCCGTCTCTTGAACAGTGCGAGGATCGCCGTATAGAAGGCGTTCGCATACATGAGGGCGAGGAATATTCTTTCGATGAGACGCGGAATGTGTGTGAATGTTTGAACAAGCGCATCACTCCACCGGTGCTGGAGCAACATGCCCCACGTACCCGGTCCTTGCGCGTGGTCGCCGGGGAGAATGCCGGCTTGGTGCATGTGATATGTCACGATCACGATGCTGGAACTCACAAAAAGTTTCAGTGTTGTGAGCGCGTGGAAAAGAGCATATTGATAGGGGTGCGCGAAGATTTTTTCCTTCCATATAGCGCCGAGTTGGTCCGAATAGGTGAATTGACGCAAGAGATGCTCATCGCTAGTGCCCAGCGGCGCGCTGTACATTTTCATTATTTCCTGGTAGTCGATACCGGTGCGCGCTTGCTCAAAGATGGACATGTTGCTGACAAACAATTCCCAGTTGGTGAAGGAGGAGAACGCAAAATGTCCGGAGAGTGAGTAGTTGCGGATCATCCAAGGGCTCATGACTATGAGGGCCGCTACGATAAAAATTGCCGCATTACGAAGGCTGATGTGCCACGAGAGGGCACGAATGGCCGGTATACACGCGATAATGGGAGAGAGGTACAGTCCGGCATGACGTGCGTATGCCGAGAGTCCAAGCAGAATACCTGCAACTAAAAAGGGCAGCCATGTTCGCTTCGCGGGCGTATCGATCGCATATATACTGCCAATAAAAAGTAGCATAAAAAGTGATTCACTGAGCGGCCAGAATGTCGCGAACATGACGATGGGGTCGATCATGTAGAGTGCTGCGGCAAAAAGCGCGATCGGACGCGGGAAATATCTCGCGCCGATGAGATAAATCAGAGCGACCGTGCCTGCAGTGAGCGCGATCTGAATGACCGGTACGACTAGCATTGTGTGAAAGATGACAAGTATGAGCGCAATAAATACCGGATATCCGGGGACGCGCGCGAATTCGGTAGGGGCCTCCGGTGAGAGGGCAAAACGATGCTCGTTCAACATGTTTTCCGCGAGCATTTGATATTCGACCGTATCGGCATGGCTGCCGAGAGTGAGGCCCATCATTTTCTCCGGCGAGGCACCCTGCGATGAGCCGATAAAAAAGACGACGGCCAAAACGATTACATAGAGAGCGATGCAGCTTGCTGCAAGCAGGCGGGCAATGTGCATATCGGAGCGCGGGTGTCGCTGCAGGCTCTCGGGCATCATAGTGCTGGCATTGTAGCAGCCCCCTTTATTTTGTGCGAATTGTCGTTATAGTGAGTCTATGAGAGCCACATTTTTACGATTCGGCGCGCCACAATTCAACGCGAAGGAGATCAATGAGGTGGTGAAGACCCTCAAGAGCGGTTGGGTAACGACGGGCCCCAAAACACATCGGTTTGAGGAGGATTTCAAGAAATACGTTGGCGCAGAGCATGCACTCGCGGTGAATTCAGGTACCGCAGCCTTGCATCTCGGGCTTCTGGCCGCAGGGGTGGGTAAGGGTGATGAGGTGATAGTACCGGCGATGACGTTTGGCGCCTCCGCTAATACGGTCGTGCACTGCGGCGCCACGCCCGTACTTGTCGACTGCAACCGTGCGACGATGAACATTGAGCCGAAGGAAATCGAAGCCGCAATAACGCCGCGCACAAAAGCGATCATGCCCGTGCACATGGCCGGTAGAGCGTGCGATATGGACGAGATATTTACCATCGCCCGTAAGCACAATTTGAAAATAGTCCAAGACGCCGCGCATGCCGTTGAGACGGAATACAAAGGGAAAAAAGTCGGCGCGTACGGCAACTTTGCGTGCTACAGTTTTCACGCGATAAAAAATCTCGTAACCGCAGAAGGCGGCATGTTGATAGGGAATGACGCGGAAGCAATGAAGCGAAGCCGCGCGCTTTCGCTGCACGGCATGAGTGTCGATGCATGGAATAGGTACGGGACGAGCGGGTACAAGCACTATGAGCACATTGAAGCGGGCTTCAAATACAACATGATGGATATTCAGGCCTCTCTCGGTATTCATCAGCTCGCGCGCATTGAACAGAATTGGAAAAAGCGCAAAAAGATATGGCATACGTACATGAAAGAATTGCAGGGTCTGCCTATCGTCCTGCCCGCTCCCATTCGAGCAGGAGACCGCCATGCGTACCACATGTTCACGGTGCTCATCGATACCGATACAACGAACGTGACACGCGATCAATTCTTGAATGAAATGGCAAAGAGGAACATCGGCACTGGAGTGCATTTCCGCGCGCTCCACCTGCACCCGTACTATCGAAAGACGTATGGATACAAGGAAGGGGACCTGCCGAATGCCGAATGGATCGGCGACAGGACTGCATCAATCCCGCTCTCGCCGCACCTCACTGGCAAGGATGTGAAGGACGTGGTCGATGCAATACGAAACATCTTCAAATAAAAGTGCATGAGTGCAGAGCAGAAAAAAATACGTGTGGGCCTCATGACCTATGCGATAGACGGGCGGCGCGCGAAGGGGACCGCTATCGTAGCGCGGGAATCCGTCGAGGCACTTCTCCGTGCGCGCGACCAATTCGACCTTACTTTTTTACACTACGAACGAACAGACGATCCGATATATCAGCATGGCGCTCGGGAAGTGATCTTCCCAAAATTTCGTCTTAATTTTCTGAATCATCGTTTTATACGAATGATGTATTACTTTCTAACCACAAAAGACAGGTATGACATCATGCAATGGTTCCAGGCCAGGCTCTATCCTTTTTTCTGGCTCGCGCCGACGCGACACATCATCGCCACATTGCACGGGGCCGGTGACCTTACGCCAGACGGGCGCTTCATATTTTCGCGCTTCATATTCAATTGGACACTCAAGCTGTTCAATAAAAAAATACGGATGGCGATAGCCGGTTCGGAGTACGCCAAAAAAGATATCGCCCTAAAGTATGGTTTTGACCTTGCGCATGTGACCGCCATCAATAATGGAGCGGAAGACGTATATCGACCGGCGGACGGAGAGGCGGTCAAAATGGTAAAACAAAAATATCGCTTGCCGCAAAGATTTTTCCTCGGCATGGCTCGGCATATTCCTACCAAGAACGTCGTGCGCACCATTGAGGTGTTCGATCAATTTTGCAAAATATCAAATGCGCGCAACCTACATTTCGTCCATGTCGGCGCGGAGGATACTGAAACTCCGGCGCTGCATGCTCTGATAGAAAAAAGTCCCGCAAAAGACCGGATACATCTTGTGTCGTATGTAGAACAAGCTGACCTGCCTACCGTTTACAGCGCCGCCTATGCGCTCCTCTTCCCGCTATTGAATGAGGGTTTTGGACTGCCCGCTATCGAAGCGATGGCATGCGGCACGCCCGCCATCATTTCAAAGACTGCGGCACCTGAAATTACCGCCGAAGACGCGATACTTGTCGACGTCTATAATGTGCAGGAGATGGCTGATGCACTGCGTCGTCTTGCGGATGATCCGACCCTTCGGGAACGTTTCGCTGCGAGCGGCCGCGCGAAAGCCGCACAGTTCACGTGGCAAGCAATGGGCGACAAGCTCATCACTTTGTACAAAAAGATCGTTTAAAAAACAGGAGGTTAGTTGTCCGAGGTTAGGGTCTATCCACGGCAAATTATGCTATAGTTTTGGCATGTTTTCTCGGAAAATAAAAATAACAGTCTCGATTCCCTAAAAACAATATTGGAAAAATTGTCAAAACTATTGCAGTGATTCTAACGGCCTGCATCTAGCAACAACAAGTTTGCTCCCCACAAACAAATAACCGCCGATTGGCGCAGCCAGCTATTTGACTTACTTTTGTCAATAATATACAATGGAAAGGTGGAAATACCACCTTTCCATTAAACATATTGATATATGGCAACAGATAACCTTATAGCCAAATTATACCAATCACCAAAGACGATTCTCACTACCAAGGATATTGCTTTGATTTGGGAAGAAACTAACCCAGTCAACCTGACATCAAAGATTAAATACTATGCAAAGGAGGGATCGCTGATCCGCCTGACTAGAGGCGTTTTTGCAAAGAGTAAGGAATACGACATTAAGGAACTCGCAACAAGTATTTATACTCCTTCTTACATAAGTTTTGAGACGGTTCTAAGAGAAGCCGGTATTATTTTCCAGCACTATGATTCAATCTTTGTAGCGGGTCCCTATCCCACAACAAAAAAAATTGGCGATAAAACAATTACCTTTAGAAAATTGAAAGGTAGTGTCCTTTACAATGCACTCGGGATTAAAAATGAAAAGAATTACAGTATCGCCACACCGGAGCGAGCATTCCTCGATATCGTGTATCTATTCCCTAAGTTTTATTTTGACAACCTCCGGTCCATTAACTGGGAGCAGTGCTTTGAGTTAGCAAAAATATACGATAATAAGCAATTGATCAAACGAGTAACTAAATACCAAAAACATGCTCAATAAAGAAAAACATCAATTGATAATGGGACAAATTCTTCGGGACATTTATTCCGATACTTCCATCTCGTCTCTTATTGGATTCAAAGGCGGCACCTGCGCGTACTTTTTCTATGGTCTGACTAGATTCTCTGTTGATCTGGACCTTGATCTCTTCTCTACCGATGAAGCTACTCAAAAGTTGGTGCATGAAAAAATCAGAAGCATGCTTGGAAAATACGGAGAGGTTAAAGATGACTATATAAAACGAAATACTATTTTTTTCCTGCTCTCCTATGGCGACGCAGATCACAATGTGAAAGTCGAAGTGAATGTGAGAATCCTGATACCAGATGTCAAAGAGCACTACGAAGTGAAAGAATACCTTGGTATCTCCATGCTTGTCGGTAAGAAAGATTATCTCTTTGCCAGCAAACTCGCGGCCCTGACCACAAGGAGCGAAACAGCCATGCGCGATATTTACGATGTCTGGTTCTTTGGCACAAACCACTGGGATATCAATGCCGAGGTTATCAAAGCTCGAACCGGCAAGACCATTAAAGAATATATGGCTGATTGTATTCCGGTTGTCGAAGCGGTCAAAGACAACGAAATCTTACGAGGACTGGCTGAATTGTTGCCGGATGAAAAGGAAAAAGCTTGGGCCAAAACACGCCTGCGAAAAGAGGTCATCTTCCTGCTCAAGAACTCCCAGTCGGTATTAAAATAAATTTTATGACCATGTGAATTATGCTATAGTTTTGGCATGTTTTCTCGGAAAATAAAAATAACAGTGCTTTCCGCCGTCTTTCTTTTTTGTTCCGTTCCATTTTTTGCCGCCGCACAAACGACTACTCGATTCCCTAAAAACAATATTGGAAAAATTGTCAAAACTATTGCAGTGATTCTAACGGCCCGCATCTAGCAACAACAAGTTTGCTCCCCACAAACAAATAACCGCCGATTGGCGCAGCTAGACCTAGCCTTGACTTCAAAGATGGGCAAACTGATAATGAGACACTTATGGCCTTTTCTATATGAATATTCTCGGGCTAAATCAGATCCAGGGAATGTTCGCCTGGGTGCATGACAGTTCTGCCGCGCTCGTAAAAAACGGCACACTGGTCGCCACCGCAGAGGAAGAGCGCTTTAATCGCTTGCGTCACCACAAAGGGTTTCCCTACAAAGCAAGCGAGTATTGCCTCAAGGAGGGCGGCATCACGAAAAAAGATGTCGATATTATTGCGATAGGTTTTGACCCGTACGAGTGGCTCCGCCCCTTTCCGCACAATTTCCATCCGAAGCGTATCGCGCAGAACATCATCAACATCGGCGTTTTCAGATTCGTCAGGAACATTCTTCGTACGGAGTATCCAAAAGCCCGTATCGTGTATGTACCTCACCACCTTGCGCATGCCGCAAGCGTATTCTATTGCTCCGGATTCGACGAGGCCAACATTCTCACTGTGGACGGCTCAGGCGAGACGGAAACATTCAGTTTTTTTGTGGGGAAAGAGGGAAGAATAGAAAAGGTATGGGATATCAAGCTCGAAAGGACGCTCGTCGGAAATACAAAGGCATCATCCATCGGATTCGTGTACACGGGCGTCACCAGGCTTCTCAAGCTCGGCGACAATGCGGAAGGCAAGACGATGGGACTCGCGAGTTACGGAACTCCGAAATACGATTTTTCCGCAATACTTAATATTAAGTCGCACACGAAATACGCCATCGATCGTGATGCGCTGTCGACTTTGTATGGCCATCTTGCTCGCACGGATCGTGATGCGAAAATAACGCAGGAGCAGAAAGACCTTGCCGCAAGTCTGCAGAATGCGCTCGAAGAAAGCATGTTGAATGTGGCACGGGAAGCCTTCGAGTGCACCGGCATACGGAAATTTTGTTTAGCCGGCGGCGTGACATTGAATTGCAATGCGAACAGCCGTATCGCCAATGCCGATTTCTGCGACGAGCTTTTCGTTCAGCCGGCGGCAAGCGACGGCGGCGTCGCCCTCGGCGCTGCGCTTGAGGCTGCATCGCGCGTGGAGCCTGGACCAGTGGGTGAGAAAATGGAAACGGCATACTGGGGTCCCGGCTATAGTGATAGCGAGATAGAACAAGTCCTGAAGGACGCGAAAGTACGTTATGAAAAACATCACAACATTGAAGAAGTGACGGCACGTCTCGTTGCGGGCGGTAACATAGTCGGGTGGTTCCAAGGCAGGATGGAGATAGGGCCGCGCGCGCTGTGCAACCGTTCCATTCTGGCCGATCCTTCAGTCCACGGCATACAGGATCGGGTTAATCAAGTGAAGCACCGCGAGTTGTGGCGGCCATTTGCGCCGGTCGTTACCGAAGAAGATGGCGCGAAATATTTCGAACACTACCGCGTGAGTCCGTTCATGCTCCTCACCTTTTATGTAAAGGGCGAATTCCAGAAGCGTCTTTCCGGCATCACGCACGTCGACGGAAGCTCGCGCATCCAGACGGTCAACGCGAAACAAAATCCGCGGATGTACAAGGTCCTAAAAGAGTTCGAGAAGTTGAAAGGAATGCCGGTCTTGATGAACACGTCATTCAACGACGTGGGGGAGCCGATCGTGTGTACCCCCAAGGATGCTCTCAAATGTTTTTATGGCACCGGTTTCGATGCTCTCGTGATGGGCACCTTCCTCGTAAAAAAATAAAGAGGCGGCACAGTTGTGCCGCCTTCGAAAATCGTCCGCTCCGTTACAGGAAACAAGGGGGAATTGTTCCGAGACGCCCGACCTGCAGATTGTAGAGAATCATCCGAGCGCCGAGAGCGATCGCCGGATGAAAACCCCTCTCCACGGTCACCTTGGTGAGTGGGAAAAACCGCGATTGCGAGAAGTCCCCTTTTTTCGGAACACTTCGCTTCGCAAGCTCTTCGTCGGTGAGCCGCACTGCCATCAGCACGCCGTTCATGTGACACGGGACGCCTTGCGTCGACGTACTCCACGGAAAGGACGCTGAATTGACGAAATGAAGTCTCGATGGGTCGACTACGAGGCCAAGGTCGCGCTTCAGGTGAAGCGCCCCCGTTTCCTCATAGCTGTCGCCCGGAATTTGCCCGCCCCCGGAAGGATGCCAATGACCCTTCCACGGTTCGTTGACGCGAAAGCCCATCAGAGCTTTGTTGGTGTTGTCGAGCACCATGACGTCCACGCAATTAATGACCTTACCCCGCAGCATTGCGGCGTACACTTCGTTGCTCGGGCGAGCGTAGCTCTTCTTGATCGTCGCTCGCGCTTTTTTGTTGATGCCCTGGTCCAAGGACCCATCCGCAGCATGCAGCGGGGATACCGATTTTTCCATTACGCACCTCCGAAATGTGAATTACCTAAATTAAATTGTATATCAATTTCAACAAATGTCAAGACTGACCGACGGTGGGGGCCTATCGTGCTTTTTTCAAGGCCGTGTACCGATCCCACAGGCCCATAAAGACCTGACGTGGCAGTGGCTCGGGGATAGCTGCCACTTCCCCTGTCCCATAGGACCGTAAGGAGCCGGGGACATATTCTTCCGGATCAAGGGCGATATGTGCTATTTCTTGCTCAGTAAGTTTGATGGTGAAAACATCACAAAGCGAGTCTTGTGCGACATGTCCTTGTGCATCGTTAAACCAATACCGATTCTGGGCGAGATACCGAAATCGCCCCTCGTCTATCGTTAGACCCGTCTCTCGTAGGATCATTTGAGTCAATGATGTGTTGTATGCGGTAAACGCAGACACTTGTCCGCCAATATACCAAGTGCCCGCGGCTGTTCGACCGGGGGCACGTTGTGCGAGTAAGAAGTGGTCCGCAGGATCTATAAAAATGACATCATGGCAATATTTGACCATGCGCCGAAGCGCGGCGCGGTACTGTTCGAGAGGCAAATTGGGCCCTGTTTCAAAATGGCCTTCTTCCCGATATATAGGGTCCGTATACATGGGGTAATTATTTTTTGATGATCTCGAAGCGCGGGCAGGGGACGATGAATGCGCCACCTTCCTTGAGGAATGTTTGTTCGCGGCTCACAAATGAATCAATGAAATGCCACGGGAGGACGAGAAGATAATCAGGCTTTGCTTTTCGCATCTCTTCTTCCGATGTGATGGGAATATTCGTCCCGACTGTTTTGAGGCCGAATTTTGCCGGAGAGCGTTCAGCTATCCCGTCGACAAGAGTATTGTCGATGCCCCACCACTGCAGAAGCGTATTGCCCTTGGTCGAAGCGCCGTACGCCCATATTTTTTTGCCTTTCTTTTTTTTCGCACGCATGAAGCGAATGGTCTGGTCGCGAAGGGCGCACACCTTTTTGAAGAAATCGGTATAGGTCTTCGGCTTGTCGAGCTTGAGCTGCTTTTCATATGAGAGCGTCGATTCGACGCGGTGCTTGGCGACATCGCGATATGGCGCAGAGGCGAAACTCGAGACCGCCGCCCCTTTTTTCTGAATGTAAATGCGAAAACTCCCACCATTCACGTCGTTGAGCTGGCAATCGACGATCTTGAGATTATTTTTATCGAGCAGGTACTTAAGAGACGAGAGGCTGTAGTACTCGAGATGTTCGTGGCAGATATTGTCGAATGCGAGTTGTGCGAGCATGAGCGGCAGGTAGCTCATCTGAATGACCCACAGCCCGTTATCATCCAAGATATCACGTACGTCTTTCACGAAGGAATGCGGATCTTCGAGGTCGTAAAACATCGCTATCGAGGTGATAACTTTCGCTTTCTTCTTTCCATACTTCGAGGCGCGGAATGCCTTGGCGTTGAAATAGTCGTTGACTATCAGGTTTGCATGCTTTTGGGAGATCGCTTTGTAGTCGTTGGGGTCGTACCCGATGCGCGTCACTTCTTTCGAGATGAATGAGAGCAGCGTACCGTCGTTGCAGCCGATATCTATCCAGAGGTCGCTTTTGCCTACTCGCATGAGTTTGGTGACCGAGACGGCGATCTGCCGCAGCTCCTCGACCATCGACTCGTTGATGCCCGAGCGGTACCAATATACCTTGTACATGTCGTCAAAAGGTGCGGTATGGCGCAGCTGGACCAGACCGGATCGTGGCGCGAGCGTGAGCTCGAGCGGCACGGGGTTCGAGCGGGGAGAAGCGTCTTTGGGGAGGAAATCGGACAGATGTACCTCGTTAAGCGAAAAAAGAGGCACAAGCTTTTCGCCCGAAATTCTGCAGGTTGAGCGGGTTATCATCTTATTTTTCATAAGTGCCGCATGATACCATAATGCGGTACCTTTTGAAATTCGCTTTCCAGAACCATATCGAGGCAGTATAGTATGCCAACATGAAGGAGAAAAAACGCGCATTCATCACCGGCATCACCGGACAGGACGGCTCGTATTTGGCCGAATACCTGATAAAAAAAGGATACGACGTATGGGGTCTCATGCGCCGCACGAGCCTTGATCCCCTCATGCGTATCCATACAATGGCCGATGACCGCTCCTTAAAATTGCGATACGGGAATTTACGCGACACTTCCTCGCTGCAGCGGGCGCTCGAAGAGGCGAAGCCCGACGAGGTCTACAATCTCGCGGCGCTCTCCGACGTGGGCATATCGTTCAAGTGTCCCGAGGAAACGATGGAGGTCAATTATTACGGCGTGAGCCGTCTCATTCTCGAAGCGGTAAAAGTGAATAAGAAGGTACGCATCTACCAGGCATCGACCAGCGAAATGTTCGGCACCACAAAGCCACCGCAGAATGAGCGATCCATCTTCGCGCCCGTCTCTCCCTATGCCGAGGCGAAGCTCATGGCGTATAGGGATTTTGTAAAAGGCTATCGCGAACAGTACGGTTATTTCATCGCGTCCGGCATTCTCTTCAATCACGAATCGCCGCGCCGCGGCGAGCATTTCGTGACGCGCAAGATCACGGTGTCACTGGCGAAGATAAAACTCGGATTGCAAAAAAGTTTCTCGCTCGGCAATCTCGATGCGCGGCGCGATTGGGGATACGCTAGCAACTATGTCACGGCGATGCATGCAATGCTCCAGCAAAAAAAACCGGACGATTTTGTCGTCGCCACCGGCATAAGTCACTCTGTGCGCGATTTCGTTGAAGAGGCATGTAAGGAGCTTGATATACCGCTCACATGGAAAGGAAAGAGTCTCAAAGAGGTCGGTGTCACGAAGGGCAACAAGACCATCGTCACGATAGACAAAGAATTTTATCGTCCCGCCGAAGTACGTGCTCTCTGCGGCGACGCGACCAAGGCGCGCACAGAGCTCGGCTGGAAGCCGAAAGTTACGTTCGAAGAATTGGTGCGCATGATGACGCGCGCCGATCTTGAGCACTACAAAAAGTCTCTCTGATCGATAGCCGCCTACTTTTGACAGCACGGTGCATCTCCGTCTTTTTGATAGGAATTAAATAAATTGAGCCACTCCACAAATCCGAGATGACTTTTATTTTCATAGGTTTGAGACATATTTTGATCTTGCATAAAACGAAAGTATTTATACCAATACCACCCCAAAGACCGGGGATCTATCAGGATAGCGTGCGCTGCGAGCGACCGCAGATGATCTTCCGGTGTGTTTTTAAGTATATGCCCTGTTTTTTTTAGGAATTCCGTAAAAAAATAAACCTCCGCAGTGAATGGTGAGTCAGGGTAGCGCTCTTTGAGAGAATCGATAACGGGGGGCGTATCGGAAATAAAGTCAGCGCCGAAATAGAGCATCACATCTTCCGTGTACCCGAAAATGAGATTGTCATATACGTGGTAGAGTTTTGGTTTCGTATCGTAGTCGTACGCACCGAGAGCTATCAGTCTTCCCCTTTGTTTGATGCCGACAGTCGGCAGCGGAAAATCTTTGAGCAAATTAGACAAAAAAGTCAGAGATTTATTATGGTACATTCGCTGATCCGTTCTCGTTTTAAGTGCATATTTTTTATTCATTGTAGCCGCACGCTTCAGTCCGGCCATCGCGGTCGTTAGCTGTCTGTTCACGTTGAAGTATCCCGGATTTGCGGGCTCTTTGTTCAATATGACTTCAACGCCGAGACTTCTTGCGGCAATGATCGTTTCCGTATTTTCACCCTCCCACGTGGATAAAATGATCAACGCATTGTTGAAATACTTCTTGTACAATTTTAGAGTCTCGAGAGTGAAGTCGTTCTTTTTTTTGATCGGTCCCTGCATCACGATGGCGTACTCAGAATAATCGCGGCGCGCCTCCCTCTCGTCTACCCAAATTCTATCCGCGCGTATCGGCCTTGACTGGAAAGTATAGAACTGGCCCGTCATACGCTCCACGATGCTAAGGAGTGAGTCGGCTATCATGTATCCGTACTTCTTTACGCCATCTTTCAGGGTTGCGGGAAGAAGCCGCTTTATTCGAAATTGCATATAAAAGGTGATTATATACCATTCGAGTAAAAATTTGCTTTTAACCGATAAACGACTACTCTATAATGATCTATGAGTCTCCTTGTCGAGAGTGTTCCTCTATCAGAGATTGTATGAAAAAGTGCATTGTTCTCGATCTTGACAACACTTTGTGGGGTGGCGTGGTGGGAGAAGACGGCATTGATGGAATAGCGCTTTCGCTCACTCCTCCCGGCGCCTATTTCATCGCATTTCAACAAGCGCTCCGCGATCTGTACGATCGTGGCATTATTCTCGCGATCAACAGCAAAAATAATCCCGAGGACGCACTTGCCGTCATCAGGACAAATCCCAACATGATCTTAAAGGAAGGTCATTTCGCAGCAATGCGCATTAATTGGGCCGAAAAGGCCGATAATATGCGTGAGTTGGCCAAAGAACTCAATATCGGACTCGATTCGATGATATTTCTCGACGATAGTCCTCACAATAGGGAAAGTGTACGAATGCTCGTGCCGGAAGTGGAGACACCGGAGATGCCCGAAGATCCGGCGCGGTATGTCAAATTTTTGCATTCACTGCCGTATTTCGCCGCAAGCGCCGTAACCGATGAAGATAAAATGCGTGGCAACATGTACGTCACGGAGCGTCTGCGAAAGGCGGCCGAGAAAGAATACGCAGATCGCGGCTCTTTTTTGAAAAGTCTCGATATGGAGTTGCAATTTTTTGAAGATGACGCAAGTGTACTTGCGCGTCTCTCTCAAATGACGGGAAAGACGAATCAGTTCAATGTCAAAAAGCGTCCGATGACTGAGGCCGAGATCCAAAAGTTCGTAGATTCCGAAGATCATGCTGTTTTCCATGCGAGAGCAGTAGATCAGTTTGGTGACCATGGGATCATTGCATTTGCGCTTGTGCGCAAGGAAAAAGATCTTTGGCACATTGAGTCATTACTTATGAGCTGTAGGGTCATCGGACGGGGGATTGAGGATGCGTTTATGGCCGAGATCGGATCGCGCGCATCAGAAGCAGGTGCAAAAACGATCAGTGTCACATTCGAAAAATCCGAGAAGAACGAACCAGCGAGAGAGTTCGTGGACCGGGTATTCGGCGCAGAACTAAAAATATCTACCAATAAAATAGAAAGACCTGAATGGATAAAGATCGTATGAGAGGATCTTCAACGGTGAGAACATACGCATCGTTCACAGTCGGTGAAAACGCTTTTTTTGAGCACGCGATATCTGCAAAAGATGTACGAGCATTTGCCGATATTTCCGGCGATCACAATGAATTGCATACAGATGCGGCGTATGCCAAGACGACGCAGTTTAAAGAAATAGTTGTGCACGGCATGTATCTCGGTGTACTTGTATCGCGGCTCGTTGGCATGCAACTGCCCGGAAAATACTGCCTCCTCGTAAAAGAAACCCTGGAATTCAAAAAACCCGTTCACGTGGGGCAGAGTGTACGCGTGTCGGGGACAATCGCGCACAAAACTGATGCGGCACAACTCCTCGAAATCAGTGTCGTAATAAAACGTGGCGATGAGATCGTCGCAGAGGGCAGTGTTCTTACAAAAGTTCTCATATGATCGAGCATAAAAATGCGCCACTTGCCGTAATGACGGGCGGGACAGGTCACATTGGCAGTGCGATAGTAAAGACGTTGAAGAAGAGTGGTTGGCGTGTCGCCGTGCTCTCCAGTACTCAATCCGGCGACGATATATACAAATGCGACATCACAGACCAAAGAGCGGTAGCTTCTGTTGTTGAAAATATTATTCAAACATCAGGTCAAATAGATGCATGTATTCATGCAGCGGTGGCGAGCATGGGTAAGGATAAAAGTGAGTCGGACTTACAGATGAGAGTTACCCTCAATGGCGCTCAAAATCTAGCTGCCGCGGCCTTACCGCATATGAAAAATGGAGCGGCATTTATTGGTATCACCACGAAACTCATCGAGTCCGGCACAACGCCGATGCCGATGGGTTCATACATTCCCGCCAAGATGGCTCTTCGAAATTTTCTGCGTATTCTTGCCCAAAATAATGAAAAAAAAGAAATTCGGGTCTATGCGGTCGCTCCAGGATATATTGCGGGGGGGTTGAATGAGGGCGTGCCGCAGGCCATTCTTGAGATGTTGGCCAAGAAGACGGGCGCAGGCATGACAAACGCAGAAGCAGTTGCAGATGTTGTCAAAACCATATGTAACGATGCCGCCGCATATAAACCCTCGTCGTCCATTGCCATACCGGGGGAAGTGACCGCACTTTGATTATTTTTTATCTGCCGAGGATAGTGAGTGAAATGAAAACTTGTTTTCATTTCCGAGCGACGCAGGCAGCAAAGGTGAAAACCCCGCGGCTTGCCGCGGAACAGTCCAAAAAACGCATGCGTTTTTTGGACGGGTACAGGGCTTGCCATGGGGTTTGATACCTTTCATTCGAAGCATACGAATGGTGCGTTTTCTCGATGATGTCATATTTTTTCGGCACAGTCACGGTCTAAGGCCATCTACGAATAATGTGGTACGGTAATAGCGATGGATACGGCAGAACCTCAAAATATATACTCTCAAATGGCGAGTCTTGCTCGACTGGCTCGCAAAGCGTTTGCACCATATAAAAAGCAGATTCTTACGCTCACCGGACTCGGCTTTGCCAGCGGCATTCTGGAGGGTATAGGAATCAACGCGGTCATCCCGCTCTTGTCCTCGGTACTCGGTCTCCATGACGCCGCGACCGATGCGCTCTCCGTATACATCAAAGATTTTTTCACGTGGATACATGTTCCATTCTTCCCAAGATACATTCTGACATTCATAGTCGTACTTTTTATCGGAAAAGCGATCGTTACGCTGTATTTAAGCTACATCCAGATCCGTATCTCAAACGAATACTTACGCGCAACGCAATCAAAACTTTTCAACATATTCATTCGTTCATCGTGGCCCTATCTCCTGCGCCAGAAGCTCGGCAATCTCGAAACGGCGCTCATGATAGACGTACCGGCGAGTACCCAAGTGCTTACAAAGATCAGTTCTGCGATACCGCTCATAACGAGCCTCTTGATGTACCTCGTTGTCGCGTTCTCTATCTCTGCGCCCGTGATGCTGTCCACGGCCTTTCTTGGTGCTCTCACATTCGTCGGACTTCGACCGCTCATGGATCGAGTGCGTGATCGTTCGCGTTCGCGCACGCTTCTCTATCGCGACACAATGCATCATGTGGGAGAGCATGTGGCCGGATTGAAGAGCGTAAAGGCGTTCGGGGTGGAAGGGAAGACGATCTCTCTCGCCGACACCTTGTTCGGAAATATCATGACCATTACCAACCGTATCGGCTTCACTCAAGCGATCGCGATGCAAGCCGTTGCTCCGATCGGCATCATATACATTGCGGCGATACTCGCACTTTCATTCAAGACACCGTTCATATCATTCGCGGCGTTGCCGGCAATTCTTTATCTCATCTATCGTATTTTTACCTACGTGCAGCAGCTGCAGAACACGGTTCAATATGTGAGCGAGCTCGGGCCGCATTTGGAGCGCGTTATCCACTTTTCCGAGCACGCGGGTGAGCGGGTGGAATCGCTCGGCGGTGATCAACCTTTCTCATTTAAGGACGAACTTTCATTCGATCACGTCCTGTTTTCTTATGAAGGCGGTAGAGAGATATTGCGCGGCATCTCGTTCTCCATCCCGAAGGGAAACATGGTCGGGATAGTAGGGCCGTCGGGTGCGGGGAAAACGACGAGCGTCGACCTTATGTTGCGATTGCTCGAACCAACACAAGGCGCAATTACGCTCGACGGCGTCGATTGCAGGGAGATACGGCTTCCGGAGTGGCGCAAGAAGGTGGCATACGTTTCGCAGGATTTCTTTTTGCTGCAGGACACTATTCGCAATAACATCCGTTTTTACGATGAGTCGATCACCGACGATGCTGTTTGGGAGGCGGCGAAGAACGCGAAGATCGACGATTTTATAAAACAATCTCCCGAAGGGCTCGACACGATGGTGGGTGAGCGGGGCATCCTGCTCTCCGCAGGTGAGCGTCAGCGCATTACCATAGCACGCGCGCTCGCGCGCAGACCGGAGATCCTCATTCTGGACGAGGCGACGAGCGCACTCGACAATGAATCCGAGGCGCACATCAAGCGGGTTATCGAAGAATTGAAGGGGCGGCTTACTATCATAGCGATAGCGCATCGCCTTTCCACCATCATGGATTCTGATCAGCTAATAGTTCTCTCTGAAGGAAAGGTAGTTGAAACAGGCACTCCTCAAGAACTTCTCGCTAATACAAATTCGTATTTTTACAAAGTGTATTCGATCAATCAGTAGTGATATGTCCGAAAGTTCGCGCTTGAGGCAGCCGGTCTCGTGCGACGAGTTCAATAGAGATCCGTATGATAAGTCAATTTGACCACGTTACATTCTCTTCTCCGATGCTCGAGCCGTATCGAAGGCTTTTCTCGGAGCTTGGATACCGTGAGCGTTTTACAGATCGAGGAGTTCGGAATCTTGAGATCAAGCGGCCGTTCGTGAAGGAGCTGATGCCTACGATCAACATCTCTTTTTTTGACGCTCCGGAGGCGATGAGCGTAGAAGTTATCGAGCAGGGTCGATCTGAAGATGTGTTCTCGCTCATTTTTCCCATTACTGATAATGTGTTACTTACGGATATTGAAACGCGGTCGGATAGGATCCCGAACCTGCGGCGTGATGGGTCTCCGACACGGTCGTTCGTGATCAAGGTCGCGAACATCGCGGCGAGTACGCGTTTGTGGGTGGACGGGTTGGGGTGTAAACACGTGGCAAGGGATGTGGGTAGGTGCGAGTTGCAATTTCGATCTCCGTTCCAAAATCACGCCTTTCATTTCTATCTCGTCGAGGATCCTTTTTTGCCCCAACACTTTTCCCTCGACGCGTATGGGTTTATGTATTTCGCGCTCGTCTGCACTTCGCCTCGTCGTGACAGAGAGCGGTTACGGGAATTGGGTTTTGAGGTGACAGATATTGAGCGGTCAGAAGTTCACGGTAAACAGCTCAGTTTCTTTTTTGTAACCGGACCGTTCGTCTCACCGGTCGAGATCATTGGTATC
The DNA here is from genome assembly GCA_001004345.1 of Candidatus Kaiserbacteria bacterium GW2011_GWA2_52_12. GTDB lineage: Bacteria > Patescibacteriota > Minisyncoccia > Phycocordibacterales > UBA2100 > UBA10103. Next base: position 14,395 of record LCQW01000006.1, on the reverse strand, counting down.
GAAGCCTGAGTTCATCGATTGACACGGGGTTCGCATTTAGTAAGAATTGTGAAGTAAGTCAAAAATATTTCAATTCCGTCATGTCAAAAAATCAGAAACATCAGGATGTACGGCGCTGGCTCATAGAGTGGTTCGGTCATCAGGTGGCGGGTGGGGAAGTGGAGGTCGAGCGGCACGCCGGAGACAACTATTTTGATAGAGGCTGGATCGATTCACTCAGTGTCATCACGCTCATTTCGGCACTGGAAGATGAGTTCGAGATTCATTTTTCTAACGAAGAATTTCAGGAAAGGAGTTTTGCGACCATCGACGGGCTCGCAGAGATCATTGAGAAAAAACGTAAAAAAAGATGATTACACGCTGGATGACCCAATTTTTTGTCCATGGTTCAAAACCAAATAAGGATTCGGAAGGTAGTTGCCTATGTTCTTTACATAAAGTAAGCTCAATCCTGTATGAGGAAAACCCTGCCACTGTCGCAGCTCGTAGAGGCAATTGCCGAGGCGTCATCGATACGGTACAACAACCTCGTCTACGAATTGCAGCGAAAAAAGAAGGACGTGATCGTCCTCTCGCTCGGGGAGTCTTTTTTCGACATCCCGTTCTATTCATTTACGGATCTCGACTATGTGCGCGGTTACCACTATTCGCATTCACGCGGCATTTTCGAGCTGCGGGAAAAAATCAGTCGCTTCTATGAGAAGCAGTATGGCGTCAGTTCCGATCCGAACACGGAGGTTCTCGTGACGGCCGGTTCGAAGGCGGTTATCTACATGGCGTTACGCACCATTCTTTGTCCTGATGATGAGGTCATTATCTTTGAACCCGCGTGGGTGAGCTATACCGAGCAAGTGCGTCTGTCCTACGCTGTCCCCATGATGGTCCCGCATTACGAAGGAGTTGCGGACATTAACAAATACGTGACTGAACGCACGAAAGCCGTCATCATCAACAACCCCAACAATCCGAGCGGAAAAGTGTACTCGAAGAAAGAGCTTAAACAGCTTTACGATTTCGCGAAGCGCCGCGGCCTGTATATTCTTTCCGACGAAGCATACAGCGATTTCGTAGACGAAGAGCCGTTCCATTCGATGGCGATATTCGACAAGAAAAAGGAACGCGTGATCGTGGTGAACTCACTTTCAAAGAATATGGGTATGTCGGGATTGCGCATCGGATACGTTATCGCCAATGAAAAGATCATCAACGCGATCCTCAAGCTCAACCAACACATCATTACGTGCCCAGCCACTCTGGTAGAGCTCTACGTGATCAAATATCTCGACGCTATCCTCAAAAAGACATTCCCGCAGATCAAGAAATTACTGAGTTTGAGAAAAGAGATCGGCCGCTATATGGATTCGATCGGGCTCGAGCGCTTGCCGGGCACGGGCACCTTTTACTTCACTGTCTCGATAGTGCCGTCCAAGCTCTCTTCCGAAGAATTCGCGACACGGCTCCTCAAGGAGGATCATGTGGCCACGGTGCCGGGACTGGGCTATGGCAAGTCGCTAGATTCTTTCCTGCGCGTCGGAATAGGTACGGAATCTCCGGAGCGTATCAAGAAGGGACTCGATGCAATACGAACACTCATCACTAAAACGAGCTGACGTATGGGAAAAATAGCAGCGCCGCTTGGTATTGGTGTTGATATCGAGGAGATAAAACGCTTCAGGGGGAAGAAATTGCCGCGAGATGAGCGATTCTTGAAAACAATTTTTACTCCGAGAGAACTCACCTATTGCTTCGGGAAAAGCGATCCCGGTTCCCATCTTGCCGCACGCTTCGCGGCCAAAGAGGCCGCATGGAAAGCGCTCACGGCCGCAAAGAAACTTAATTCGCATCTCGCCCCCTTTCTCAGGGATGTTGAGATCCTCAACGAGACAAACGGTGTTCCGCGGATGACCTTCTTTAGTCCGAAGTTGCGTATGCGTAGTGCCTCCGTAAGTCTTGCTCATTCACGTACGTATGCGATCGCTATCGTCTGCGTTTCATAACGTATGAAAAAAAATACACGCAATTCAAAGCTCCTCCAAAAACATGCCCGCGTGCTCGTGGAATCGTGCGCCACGACACGAAAGGGCGAGCGCATCCTCCTGATTTTCGATGGAAGCACACGTGCCATCGAACCTTATCTTCATAAAGCGGCACAGGGCGCCACCCCTCATGTGGCCGTTGAGTATATGGCGGCGTCGATTATGCACTGTATCGAACCTCCGGAAAATGTGGTGCGTGCGATGGCGATTGCCGATGTCATACTCGCAGTTACAAAATATTCGCTCGCGCATACTACGGCGCGATTTCAAGCGACGAAGCGCGGAGCACGATACTTGAGTTTGCCCGATTATGGCGTGAAGCAATTATCACAACCCTCGTTGTCCGTTGATTTTCATGCGCATGCGGAAATGGGTAAGAGGCTCAAGCGCATATTAGACAAGGGCACCCGCATCACCATTCGCACCAAAAAGGGGACGAATCTCGAGCTTGCGATTCAGAGACGCATCGCTAATTGGGCGCCCGGATTTTGCGACAAGCCGGGCATGCTCGGGTCGCCGCCGGACATTGAGACCAATATCGCGCCTGTCGAGACCAAAAGTAATGGTGTAATTATCGTTGACGGCAGTATTCCCTGCGAATCGATAGGACTTCTTTCCGAGGACATTCGTATCGTCGTCAAGGACGGAAAGATCACAACTATCGGAACGACGAAACAGGGCCGCATTCTCGAAACGCTGATCGACTTTGTCCGTGATCCTAAGCGTCGCGTGCTTGCAGAATTTGGTATCGGTCTCAATCCGGACGCACGGCTGTGCGGTCTCATGCTCGAAGATGAGGGATGCCTCGGTACCGTGCACTTCGGATTCGGCTCAAATGCGACCATTGGCGGCAAAAATAAAACGGCTTTTCATCTCGATATGGTCATTCGCAAACCCACCGTTGAGGTCGATGACGTGCCACTGATGCGTGAGGGCAAGCTACTTGTGTGAAAAAGAACGAGCAGATCGACATATACCGCGAGATCTTCAGTCGCAACCGCAAAGAAGTTTTTCTTATCGACGTCGGCAGCGGCAAGGAATTCACGTACGGAGAAGTCGAAGAGAGCTCCTTGCGTGCCGCGTCTTTTCTCCGTTGCCTTGGAGTGCAAAAAGGCGATCGTGTCGCTTTCGTTTTGCCGAATTCCATAGAGTACTCCATCCTGTATTTTGCCTGCATGCAGATCGGAGCGGCGATCGTCCCTATCAATCAGCGTCTGCAGCCCGGCGAAATTGCGACCCTTCTTTCGGAGTCAGAGCCACATATTCTGATAACGACCCCGGTACTTCATACGTACGATGCGTGGCGTGGAGGCCTGCAGATCGTGACGATACGCCCTCGCTACACGGCTGACTCAAAGGCGCTGCACGATGAAGGTGTGCCATCGCACGATTTTTGGGAAGAAATTAAAAAAGAACGACCAATCGCTAAGCGATCGTTCGAAGGGATAGTCGATAGTGACATCCTCGCTGTTATCTATACGTCCGGTACTACGTCCCGACCAAAAGGAGTGCCGATACAATTCGGTCGGATCGCCCGAAACGGGCGAATGTTCGCTCGTATTCAGGGGATACCCCCGGGCGTGCGGTTCCTGGGCACGTTTTCGCAGGGGTATCTGGGCGGCCTCTACAATACACTCCTTTTCCAATTTTTTGCGGAAGGAAGCGTCGTCCTCGATGCCGGATTCGACGCCAGTGTGGCGTTCCGTTTTTGGGAGACGGTACAAAAATTCAAAGTGACCGCGCTTTGGCCCGTGCCGTCCATGCTCTCGATAATCCTCTCGCTGGATCGGGGAAAGGTGGGAGAGACATACGCACGCAAGCACGTAAAATATGTACTGACGGGCACGTCCCCGCTCACTCCCACCCTGCGATCAGCTTTTGAAAATAGATACGGCGTAAAGCTGTATGAAAACTTCGCGCTCTCCGAGACCTTCTTTATCTCATCCATTACGCCTTATCTTCAAGACAGTACGGGTGTGGGTAAAATCGTCCCGGGCTGTGCAGTCTGGATCCTGGATGAGGAGGGCAAAGAATGTCCGATCGGAGTCCCTGGAGAAATAGTCGTCAAAAGCGACTATATGGCGGACGGGTATTTTAAAAATCCTGAGGAAACTGCAGCGCGCTTTCGCGGGGGGAAGTTTTATACCGGCGATGTAGGATATATCGATTCCGAAGGATGCCTCTTTATTACCGACCGGAAAAAAGATATTATTATCCGTGGCGGCATTAACATCAGTCCGCGGGAGATAGAGGATGTGATATCTGCGGTCAAGGGGGTGCGTGAAGTGGCCGTGGTCGGTATTCCGCATGCGGTCTCGGGAGAGGAGGTGGTCGCCGCTGTAGTTGCTCACCATGACGTCACGGAAGCAGTGATAAAAGCGGCATGCTCCGGTACCCTCGCCCCCTTCAAGGTCCCCTCAAAGGTAATTTTTTACAAAGAGCTGCCAAAATCGCCCACGGGGAAGGTGCAAAAACACATTATTAAGGACAGAATTCAAAATAATGTCAAAAAATGATTACTCGGAAGCGGATATTCGAACCGCACTTATCGCGGTTGGACTCCAACGAGGAGATGTTGTTTATACCCAAAGCAACATCGGATTTTTCGGACGAGCGGAAGGCGCCGCCTCCGCGGAAGCGCTCTACAAGATGTTCAAACGTGCAATGTTCGAAGTGATAGGGTCCGAAGGCACGTGGATCCTCCCGACGTTTACGTACAGCTTCTGTCGGAAACAAGATTTTGATGTTGCCGAGTCGGCCGGCGACAAGGGCGTGCTTTCAGAATGCGCTAGGAAAGACTCCGATGCCATACGTTCGGCTGATGCAAATTTTTCAGTCGTCGCGATAGGAAGTAGGGCGAGAGCGTTTACGGCGAATATGCCCGAGTATTCCTTCGGAAAAGATTCTTTTTGGGATCGACTGTACCTTGCGGATGGGAAAATATGTAATTTTAATCTCGACTCCGCCTCAGCACTTATTCATTTTGTAGAACGGTCTTTGCATGTGCCGTATCGGTATGACAAACCATTTACAGGAATCGTGATCGACGGCGCAAAGAGATATAGTGCGACCTTTTATCACTTTGTCGCGGATAAGAATAAGCCCGAATCAGCGTCTTCGTACGAGCTTTTTGATAGCCTGGCCAAGGACTCTGGCATTGCAAAAGTGGCAAACCTCGGCCGCGGACAGATCGTCGCCATCTCCGCGCGTGATACGTATAGCCTCATAGAAAAAAAAATTCAAACCAACCCTCTGTTCTTGACCGACGGGTACCAAGAAGGGTAGCCTGGCGGCCGGATATAAGACACCGGTTTGCCCACGGTGCTATATGGGCAAATAACCCCTGACTATCTGCTCGCACTTAGCGACCGAGCCCATTATCAATACGTCATCCATCGAAAAAGATATATCGAAAGCCTTTTCGAGATTGCTCACGAGCTCAAGGTGTCCGAGCGAGTCCCATTTTTCGTATGAATTGTAGGCAATATCTTCGGTGACCTTTTGTTCTGGAATCTGAAATGTCTTCGCGAATACTCCGATGACCTTTTTGTGGACATCTTCATTTTTCATATGACAGCATATAGAGAGATTCTCATTGCTTCAGTCGAATGGCAAGCGCATAGATATCCTTATCGAGCATTTTCATTCCCTCATTGAACACGTCTTGGGCACGGACACACTCGATCGAACTTGCGCCCACACGCACTTTCTTCAGGAGTTTTTTCCTGAATAACCGTTTTTCAAGCCCAGAGAGATCGATTTTGATCGTGCCGTCGAGCGGGCGGACAAAATACGTGGCATCGATCTTGCGACTGCGACGACCCCGCTTGATGACCCCGCTGAATGTTTTCATATATCGGTACGGTACCTGATGCATTTGCGTGATGTGATGGCCAAGCGTGCAGGATTTAAAGTTGGTACCGAGAAATACTAAAAGCGCATTGTCTCTGCGCACATTACCGAAGACCGAATCATCCCCGAAAGCATCGACGCCGGTCTTTACGAGCGATCTGGACTTCGGACCCGTCGCGGCGATTGAGAAGATCGGGTGCTGTGAGCGGATGGTTCGGCGCTGTTTGCGAAAAAACTCGCTCAGTGCCCCCACTTCGGACGGACTTTTGTCTACGTCAAAAATACGTGTCCCGCAGTATTTATAGGTGAACGTGGCCATCGCGAGCGTTCCTTTTGGTCCGACGCTTTTTTTCAGTGCTCTCACCAGCGAGTCGCACAGGACTCGCGCCTCAAACGCAGGTCCGACTTTACCGAATTTATCGATGGCCGAGTGGACGAAAAGGGTATCGCCGGACGATACTCCAAGGGACTTGAGAGCCGATACGAAATCTTCTTCGCCGATCGGCTTATCTTCATATACATATAAGCTGTCTCGTTTCATTCGACCACATAGTAGCACCGGTAAATAAGTCGGCCTAGCCCCCGTCACACGCACTGCGTGTGTGGGGCCTAGCCCAATCTCAGAAAGCCAACTTTTTCGAGGGATTCGGCCGCCGCTTGCACCGCTCTGAAAGGCTGATCCGCAATGTTGGCGATATCGAGGAGGGTATTTTTTCCGTCGGAATAATTCGCCAGCCACAACAACGAAATGACAAATTCTTCAGGATGGTGATCGTCGTACAGGCCGCGTGGCCCGAGTTGCGGTTCGCAAAAAGGATTACGTGATGTGCAAAGCGCGTCGTTCTCCAGAATGAATATGACCTCGGCATACAGCCTCAGCGTTTCTTCGACGTATTTTCCCTTAACAAAATCAAGGTTATCGCCCGATGTGTGATATTCGGGGAAATGACCGTATACGCTTCGCATCAAAGAACCGATGGGCAGCGAAAAACCGGGGGAGTTGAATTGCCGCTCATCGGAGCCTGTCGGCCAATAGTCCAAAATAGAATACGGCATCTTGGAATCCTTCAGCGCTTTCTCGACCGCTGTATCTATCGACGCATTCCCGGCGCGACTCTTTTTGTAATTGAATTGTCCGCTATCTCCAAGGCACGTCGCGACAAGACCGTGCTTGATCCGTTTGGCACCTGTCTTGTTTCCGGCGAGCCATACTATGGCGCCGATGGTTTCGGGAATAAACAGAAAACGATACGAGTACCGCCCTTTTTTCTTCAAAAGTTCTTTGGCAAGAAGTGTCGCAAGGACGACGCCGCTCAAACTATCGTTGGCCATCGATGGATGACAGATACCGCAGGAGATTAGAACCTCGTCTTTGGATTTGCCGGGAATTAACAGCTCACCGTAGGTAAGGGATCCATCTTTTAAAGACGAGTCGATGACGACCTCGTATGTCCCATCTTTGAGAGAAGTGAGTTGTTCATGCGTCACGCAAAAGCCCCAATTTTCTTTGTAGTAGGACGTTTTGTAAGGAATGATCGACGGTTTTTCCGGGATCGAATGTAAATGCTTCTTAAGTCCGGATAGTTTCATCTTTGTATTGACCGGAATGCTGTAACCCACTATGTGCAGATTGTTTTTCTTGAAATCGACTATTTTTTCCCCCGACGGGTCCTTGATGTATGCGTCTTTGATATTCCACTCTTTCGGTACGGTCCAATCGAACACTTTTGTTCCGGTGGGGACTTCCTTGATCTTGAGCGGTACGTGCGTCCGGATGATAGAGAGAGTTTTGCGAACGCCGTTTCCCGTAATGCTCCGGCATATCGGAAAAAGACGCTTAAGCAAGGCATCTATTTCTTTGACCATGTGCGGGCCACTATATATGAATTTCTGGCCGAGCACAAAAAATAATGGCAATTTTACTAGTCGTACCTTCATAAGCTATACTCGTTCTATGAAGATCCTTCTCATGTGGGGGGAGAAAGAACCGACAATGCGGGGCATCTTTGATGCGCTCCAAAAGGAAGGGCATGAGATCGTTTACTGGGTCGGAGGTTACGGCACCGAGCATCTTGCCCCGCAGGGCGTTCCTTTCCACGATCACTTCGAGGCATGGGCTGCGCTGCCGTCCAAGGATTTGGAGCGCCAGCATATAGAGCCCGCGAGCACCCGGCTGATAGATTCGATGGCCCATCTAGAATCTCACATTCTGACGATGATGAATAAGCGGTACAACAAAGCCGGCGTGGATGAGCGCAAGCATGTGTACTTCACCATGCTTGCGTACTGGAACTACGTTATCGAGCGGTATAAACCTGATTGCGTCGTATACAACGTGGTACCCCACAGCATATACGGCAATATCGTCTACGAGATGGCCCAAAAAAGGGGCATCAAGACACTCTGTTTCGAGGACACGTGGATAGGCACGCACACGCTCATGTTTAAGAATTTTTGGACCGGTAGCGACGAGTTGCGCGCCGAGTTAAAAAAGCTCGAGCATAAGTCGGTGTCCGAGAATGATCTATGTGAAGGTCTTCGGGATTACTGGAAAACGCAGATGAGCCCAAAGGATCGCCTGCCGCCCGAATACATGGTCCAGCAAAAGAAGATATTAAAGGGCTGGGGTCGTTTCGTTACGCGCTTAAAGGTTGCGCAGAGGATCCTTCTGAACGGCAAGCTGCCGTATATCCTTGTAGATTTTATTGCGAGGCGCTTCCGTCGAAACCTCACGCATGAATATGCGGAAGTGGTGAAAAAGCCGGATTGGAATGTGCCTTTCGTTTATTTTCCGTTGAACTTCCAGCCAGAAAGGACATCTTCCCCGCAAGCAGGAGTGTTTGCGGACATGTTGCTCGTAGCAGAGACTCTTGCCTTTGCTTTGCCTGCAGGATGGGAGCTCTGGGTCAAGGAGCACCCTTCGCAGTGGATGCTACGCTCCACACGTTTCTCAAGCGTCAGGTATCCCGGCTACTACCACCGTCTTGCGAAGATCCCTAATGTAAGGATCTTGCCTATCGATACCGACTCATTCACTTTGACCGATGAAGCCTCGGCGGTCGCTGTAACGACCGGCACTGCAGGATGGGAGGCACTCCTCGCCGGCAAGCGGCCGCTGATGTTCGGCATTCCGTGGTGGCGCGATTGCCCCGGCGTTTTTCCTGTGCACGATGCTGCGTCGTGTCGCAGTGCTATCGAAGAGATAAAAAATGGAGCACACGCTGCCAAAGAAGACATGCTTCGATATCTTATTGCGCTCGATAAGGTAAGTATCCACATTCATTACGAAGCACCGGAGGCACTGTGGAAGACCCGAGACGAAAACATAGATCTGACCCCCCTTATCGACCGCGTTTGCGGGGAGCTCAGGGCGATAGAGAAGTAACTTTTGCGCCGCTCATACTTGTGATAGGGTAACCAGTATGGTGAAGGCACAGACGAAAAAACCGCTTAATTCCAATACATATTGCCTCAAAGATCGCTCAGTGCTCATCACGGGCGCAAACGGTCAGCTTGGGAGTGCCTACGTCCGACATTTTTTGAGGAACAGTGCCTTTGTCTACATTACGGATATCCAAGATATGATCGGTACGCAGCTCGAAAAAGAACTCAAAAAGAGAAACTTGATCAAGTGGAAATATTTCTCGCTCGATGTCACTGATGAAAATTCTATACGATCGGTCGCTGATACGATCGGATCTCTTGACGTGCTCATCAACAATGCCGGCATCGGCGCGTTCACGCCCTTCGAAGAGCGCACCGTCGCTGATATAGATCGCGTGATGGACATCAACATCAAGGGGACAATACTCTGTTGCCAAATGTTTTCTCAGAAGATGGGGAAGGCATCGCAAGGCAGTATTATCAACATCGGCTCGATCTACGGGGTTGTTGCGGCAGACAAAAGAATTTACGGCGATTCAGGGCGTAATTCTTCCGAGATCTACGCCGCCACCAAAGCCGGCGTTATCCATATGACGAAATATCTCGCTGCGTATCTCGGCGATAAAAATATCAGGGTCAACAGTGTGTCGCCGGGAGGAGTTTTTGCCGATCAAAAGCAGTTTTTTATCGACAATTATGTAGAAAAAACCCCCCTTGGGAAAATGGCGCAGCCAGATGACATCGCTCCCGCACTGCTCTTTCTTGCATCTGCCGACGCGCGGTATATAACCGGACAAAACCTTACCGTGGATGGCGGCTTTAGCCTTAATCAATAACAGTATGAAAAAAAATTTACTCGCAAAGCTTGGCATCGGACGCGATAAACCGACGTTCATTATTGCGGAAGCCGGCATTTGTCACAATGGCGACATGGGGATCGCCATGCGCATGATCGACGCCGCTAAGAAGGCAGGAGCGAACGCAATTAAATTCCAAACGTATGTTACGGAAAAAAGGGTGAAGGCAGGAAGCCCCATATTCGATATTTTGAAGAAGTGCGAACTTTCTCCTGAGAATACGAAGGAGCTAAAAACGTACGCAGATTCCGTCGGCATCATTTTCTTTTCGACCCCCTTTGATGTTGATAGTGTATTCCTTCTAAAAAAACTTGGAGTGCAACTGATGAAGATCGCCTCTTTTGATCTTGTGAATAAACAGCTCTTAAAAGCGGTCGCTTCGACGAAAATTCCCATCATTATCTCGCGCGGCATGGGAAACAAAAAGGAAATAGACGAGGCCCTCGCGATATGCAAAAAAGCGGGTGTGAAATTCGCTCTATTGCACTGTGTTTCCGCATATCCTACGCCGAAAGACGGGGCGAATTTAAGAGCTGTGCACACACTCCTTGAGGCCTATGAATGTCCGATCGGTTATTCCGACCATACACTCGACATCACCGCATGTCTCCACGCGGTAGCCGCGGGAGCGACGGTGCTCGAAAAGCACTTTACACTCGATAAGAATATGGAAGGACCCGATCATAAGCTCTCCGCCGACCCCCGCGAGCTCGCCTCGCTCGTTGCGGGTGTTCGTGATGTTGAGAAAATGCTTGGCACAGGAAAGATAGAGTCGCTCGATGTGGAAAAAGGAACTCGCATGTATCGTAGACCTTCAAAATGAATTTCAAAGTTGCAACACCGATCTCGACTCTTTTTCAAAAGGCATCTTCGGCGCAGATGGGGAAGATACTCTCGTTATCGGATGTTCTGGAAGAGAGAGACAGAGGCATCGCGTGTGAAAGCGATCTTCCCCGCATATTCCACTGCGAACTCAGTGTCGTTGTGAAGTGGACGGAAGAAGAAATAAATCATGTCGCCGAGCTCGTTAGATCGCAAAAGATCCTGCTCGTGTCATTTCATGTCCCTTCGTGCTTCGAGAAGCCACTCATCGAGAATGGGGTGTTCGTCCCCGTGGGCACACGCATACGTGAAGAGGAGATGCTGAAAAATGCGAAAAAAAATGTTGCGGATCTTCGAAAAATAATAGGCAACAAGGTTGAGGTCGCCATTGAGAACAATAACTATTTCAAGACCGGAGCGTATGAATCCGTATGCGAGCCGCCATTTCAGACTGCGCTGTGTGAGCATATCCCATGCGCGCTTCTTCTCGATATCGGTCATGCCGAGATAAGCGCTCGTCATATGGGCACGGCACTAAATGAATACATTGTCGGTCTGCCGCTCGATAAGGTGCGTCAAATACACCTCAGTGGTATTACGCGAGGAGAGAAGGAAAATAAAGACAGCCACGAAGCTCTGAATGAACTGGATTGGAAGCAGTTTGCCGATATACTCCCACTGTGTCCGAACCTCGGACACGTGACCATCGAATATTACAAAGAGCCGACCGTTCTCATAAAAATGTTGCAAAAACTTCGCATATACCAAATATGAAAAAAAAGAAAAACAAGCAGGCAAAAAAAGCGCCGCTCGTTCAGGTGTTGGAGTGGGATACGGAATTTTTCGGAGAGAAGATGGCGCGACTCTCGCCCCCGATTGTCGACATTGCTTCAATGAAACGCGCGCTGAATCTGTGCAAAAAGGAGGGCGTCGCATGTCTTTTCTGGCGCGCAAACGGCTCTCACCACGAGAATCTGACGATCGCGCATCACTATGGTTTTACCACCAACGGCACGCGCGTACTGTATGAGCTGGAGGCAGGCGCGGAGAATTATGAAGCGACGGGACAGGTGAGAGAAATGACCGAAGACGATCTGCGGACGCTTCTTCGCTATGCCGCCTTGCTTTCGAATGAAAGTCGATTTCATCGGGACCCTCGATTTGGCCCAAAGGTGGCACGGAAAACGTATAGGCAGTGGCTCAAAAATATGTTGAAAGATGCCGCGCCGAACACAAAAATATTCGTCGTTACTGTCGGGAACGAACAGGCCGGTTTCATTGCGTGCTCGGTGCAGGACACTGCGGCACACATCGAGCTTATCTACGTCGATAAGAAGTTCCGAGGAAGATCACTCGGAAAGGTCCTGCTCGCTCATGCGCTGAGGTACTACAAAAAGTCGGGATTCCCGCGCTCATGGGTCGTGACGCAGGGTAGCAATATTCCCGCACAAAGACTTTACCAATCGCTCGGATTCAGGATCAAGAAGATGGAAATCGATTACCATAAGTGGTTTAATTGAATCATGAGCACGATAGCAATCATCCAAGCGCGAATGTCTTCGACGCGATTGCCCGGAAAAATATTGAAAGAACTTGTTCCCGGGACTACTGCGCTTGAATACATGTTGACGCGAATCTCGCATGCTACTCTACTGGACAAAATTATCATTGCTACGACCGAAAATTCGAGTGACGTGGTGATCGTCGAGAAAATGAAAGGCATCGGCCAGTCATATTTCGTCGGCAGTGAGAATGATGTGCTCGACCGGTACTACAAAGCCGCCATAGGGGCGGGCGCACAACATGGCGACATTATTGTCCGTCTGACGTCAGATTGTCCGCTCCACGATCCGGCCGTAATAGATGAAGTTGTCCGTTACTTTAAGAGTGGCGATTACGACTACGCTGAAAACGCGCTCGAGCCTTACACGTATCCCGACGGCATGGACACCGAAGTCTTCACCTTCGACGCACTTGAACGGGCATGGAAAGAAGCTACGAAGCCCTCGCATCGCGAGCACGTAACTTTTTATTTTTGGAAAAATCCTGGACTCTTCAAACTGGGACACTGCGAAAATCCAAAAGCCGGTCAGGCGGATTATCGCCTTTCGCTCGATTATCCTTCGGATTACGAACTAATCAGCAAAGTCGCTCAACATTTTGCTCCTCGAATGGATTTCACCATGGATGACATCCTCGAATTCCTCGACGCACATCCCGAAATAAAAAATCTCAATGCAAACGTAAGTCGCAACGCTGCTCACAAAACCGCGTAACAATAAAAAAGGGCCGCGTCCGTACGCGGCCCCAGTGATTCTCAGAAACCGAACAGTTCGATCTTGGCGGATAATCGTGCCGGCAGATCGTCAGACGCGATAAGAACCGCACCTGCGGTTATGAGAGCTGCCGCCCCCATCCTTTTTCGAAAATCCGTCTCCGAAAAAAGAACATAACCGAGGAGCACGCTTGCCAGGATGCTCAGGCGCTTGAGCGTACCGACATACGCCACCAAGGTCTCGGTAAAGACCGGTTGGATAAGCCAGTGTGCGAGCGCGATCATTGCACCGAAGCCCACGATAGCGAGCAGGTATTTGCCTTTGGGCCAGACGCTCTGTCGATACTCGGCACTCAGTCGATATCGGAGGGCATAGATGCACGATAGGGTACCGAGCGCGACGACCATGCCGAGCCACAGGCCCTGCAAGTCGCCTCCGCGCCTCGTGTAGAGACCGTCGAAGAGCAGACCGAAGGTCCCAAGTGCGGCAGATCCCAGCGCCAGATATCCGACGATCACTCTCTCCTTCTCCGTCGGTGACAGCGTGGAATATCGTGCAATGAGTGCGAGACGGCTGAGAGGCCCCAGATATTCCCACCAATATTTCACATCCTTCGGCAGAAGTATGAACCATGAACCTAAGGCCATGCACCCGATACCGATCAATCCGACGGTCCCGGGCATTTCGCCGACGAGTACCGCCAAGACCGTAATGAGACCAGGTGTCATTGCCTGGAGCGGCTTTGTAAAGCCGATCTCACCTTCCTTGTATGTCGCCGCCTTCGCGTGCAAGTAGTTGATGAAGTAGTTGGCGGCAACCCAGCCCACGATCGCAGTCCAGAATCCCGGCAGCAGATGCTCCGGCCAGCTAAGCCCCCAGCGAACGACGTAGATCGCGAGGAGTATGACAGCTGACAGAGAGAATCCCCATACGAGGAATTGCATCGGCGATTTTCGATCTTTTAGCCCCCAGCGTTCAAAGACGCCTAGAAAGGCCACTGCGACAGCGCCTGCGATCATCGCAAGAGCGATCGTTAGATTTGGACCCATCTGTCCCTCCTGAGGTTAGTGCGCGAATTCACCTTTGAAGTAGAACACCTGTATGTTTAGAACATATGGGATATACGCACATCGAAGCGAGCGAACGAAGAAGGATTGAGCGAGCGTTA
>LCQW01000005.1 GCA_001004345.1 Candidatus Kaiserbacteria bacterium GW2011_GWA2_52_12 | reverse complement strand
GGTAGAGTTGCATACGCTCCAGTGTAGCGTACGTGGCTGATCTATCTTAAAAGGTTCGGCTAAAGCCGAGGGGTTTGCTCCCAAAGATGGACACTAAAATATACAGCTCTTCAACTCACAGCTCCGTATGAATGCTACTATTACATGCATCCGTACGGAGTTTTTCTTTTATGTTTGGATTACCGAATATTCTTCTAAGCATTACCGCGCTCTGCAATGTCGGGATGACGCTCTTCATCCGCAGCCGCAACCGCGAGAACAAGATCAATTTTTATTTCTCCATGTTCTCGATCTGCCTTGCTCTCTGGGCGATCATTTTGATCATGTATGCGGTCATCCCGGACACCTCAATAGCGATCTATTTAATGAAGGGATCGTATATCGCGGCTTTGTGCATAGGCATTAGTTTCTATTTTTTTTCCTTCCTTTTTCCCGATAAATATGAAATACCGCATTTCCAACAATTCCTCGTATATGTACCCTCGGTTATTTTTGTCCTTTTGATCGTAAGTATTCCCCAATTCCTTACACGGGGTATCGTCGAACATTCATGGGGAAGAGAAACCATCCTTTCATGGCCTGAATACATTTACTTTACGCTGCTTTTTTCCTATCTGTTCGTCGGCGGACTCGTTCGAATTTGGATCAACTATTTTAAAGCGACGGGGGCACTGAAGATGCAGCTTCTCGCTATCGGCGGAAGCGTCACCGTTGCTGGCTTTCTCGGAATGTATTTCAACCTTCTCTTACCATCACCATTTTTGCAGGATTTTCGATACATATGGTCAGGCCCGCTTTTCACATTCTTTATTGCGGTCACCATCACATATTCCATATTTCGATTCAAATTCTTCAATCCGCGCGCAATCCTCGCAGAGCTCCTTGTGTATGCGCTGCTTTTATTCCTGTTCGTCAGGTTGGTGTTGACCGAGGCATTCAACGACCAGCTGATCGATGGCGTGCTTCTCGGTGTCGTCGGTATCGTGGGTGTACTACTTCTTCGCAGTGTACGGAGAGAAGTTGAACAGCGCGAGCAGATCGAGAAGTTGAGCGAGGAGAAATCGGAGTTCATGACGTTTGCTTCACACGAGATACGCAACCCGATCACCGCGATGCGCGGGTACGCTTCGCTCATCACCGACGGCACAACCGGCGCAGTGCCGCCAAAAGTCATGGACGCGGCGCAAAAGATACTCGTGCTCGGAGACGAGGTCCTGGCACTCATCTCGCAGTTCTTGAATAAATCAAAGATGGAACTCGGGCAAATATCATACAGCGTCACCGATTTTGACGTTGGCTCGGTCGTATCGGTCGTCGCCGACGGCTACCGTCCGCACGCGCTGCAAAAAGGTCTCGAGCTGAAAAAAGAACTTGATGCTAGCGAAAATCTGCACATCAAGGCCGACCAGGAAAAAATGAAGGAGGTGATAGGGAATATCATCGACAATTCTCTGAAATACACTCCTTCGGGAAGTATTACCGTCGCCGCGCATCGCCACGGCGTGCATGTGCGCATCGTCGTCTCTGATACCGGCGTCGGCATTCCCGCAGAGACGCTGCCGCACCTATTTAAAAAATTCTCGCGCGCCGACGCGCAAAAAGTAAACATCCTCGGTACCGGCGTCGGTCTGTATCTCGCAAAGACTTTTATTGATGCAATGGGTGGCCGCATCTGGGCCGAATCGGAGGGTAAAGACAAAGGCTCCCGCTTCATCATCGAATTCAATGCGGCATAACCATACCATGTTTCGTTAAAACAATATCCTTATTTTTTCACGATCGTGAAAAAATAAGGATATTTAAGGACATTGTGAGCAGGTTAAGGAAAAGTGTGGTAGCGAATACAGCGAGTGTGGCCTATAACGGCCCCTATGGCATGAGTCTCTCCTTTTCTGCTAGAATAGGCCAATGCAACGACTTTTGACTGGCATTCAATCATCGGGCGCGCTTCATATCGGCAACTATTTTGGTGCGCTGAAGCCGTTCGTCGACATGTACGAAAAGTATGAAAGTTTTCTGATGGTCGCCGACTATCACGCACTCACGACACTACGAGAGCCCGAGACACTGCGGGCAAATATTCGCAATACAGTGCGCGATTATGTGGCATGCGGCGTCGACCAGAAGAAAGCCGTCATTTTCCAACAATCGCGCATATCGGCACACACCGAGCTCACGTGGATACTCAATTGTCTTCTCACCATGCCATTCCTCGAACTCGCACACGCCTACAAAGACAAGGAGGCGCGCGGGATCGAAACCAATGTCGGACTGTTTGATTATCCGGTCCTGATGGCCTCCGACATTCTGCTCTACGATACCAACGTCGTGCCGGTCGGAGCTGATCAAAAGCAGCACATCGAATACACGCGCGAGATAGCTGCGAAATTCAATGCAGCGTACGGTGCGACGTTCATAGAGCCGAAAGAGCAGATACTGCGCGATGTCGCGGTCGTCCCCGGCACCGACGGCAAGAAGATGAGCAAAAGCTACGGCAATACCATTCCGCTCTTTGGCGCCAAAGATGAAATTACTAAAGCGGTGATGAGTATCGTCACGGATTCATCCGGCGAAAGCCCGACCAACGTCTACAACATTCACCAGCTTTTCAAAGGCGGCGATGAGCTTGCGGCTCTCTACAAGGCCAACAAAGGCAATTACAAAGCGAGCAAAGAGGCGCTTATCGAAGATATCGAGGCATTCATTGCGCCAAAAAGAGAGTACCGCTCACATATATCCGACGCCGATGTAGACGCCATTCTGAAAGACGGTAGTGAGAAAGCCCGCGCGATAGCGGAAACAAAAATGGCTGACGTCCGGCAGAAGATAGGTGTAGCGTTTTAATGGTTTACGAAACCATTAATTTTATGCAACGAACATACATAGGCGACTTGAAGAAACACGTTGACGAGACCATTACCATTATGGGATGGGTCTCCGTGCGGCGCGATCAGGGCAAAATGGTCTTTTTTGATGTCCGCGACATGACAGGCACCGTACAAGCCGTCGCCTTGCCGAAAAGCGCGGCGATAGAAGCGGCCAAAGAGGCAAATCGTGAATTCGTCGTGGCGATGACCGGTATGGTGAACAACCGGCCCGAAAAGAATATCGATGAGGGTAAGGCGAACGGCGACATCGAACTTTGTTTGGACACGATAGAAATCCTCAACACATCGCTCGCACTCCCGTTCGAGGTCGTGGACGACACACTCGCCGTCAATGAAGATGTCCGCTTGAAGTATCGCTATCTCGACCTTCGAAGCCCCCGCATGCAGCGCAATATCCGCATGCGCGACAAGATAATCACGTTTTTCCGCGAGCACATGCACAAAAATGGCTTCGTGGAAGTAGAGACGCCCATCATGATGAAAGGGACACCGGAAGGCTCGCGTGAATACATCATTCCGTCGCGTCTCGAAAAGGGCAAATTCTACGTGCTCCCGCAGTCGCCGCAACAATTCAAACAACTCCTCATGGTCGCCGGATTCGAGCGATATTTCCAGATAGCGCGGTGCATGCGCGACGAAGATACGCGCGGCGACCGGCAGCCGGAATTCACCCAGCTCGACTTTGAGATGTCGTTCGTCACACAAGAGGACGTGCTCGCGTATACGGAAAAGATGTTCATCGAACTCATCGCGGCCCTCTATCCGCACAAGCACATCACGCAAACACCGTTCCCGCGCCTCACCTTTGCGGAATCCGTGAAGCAGCATGGCAATGACAAACCGGACCTTCGCAAGGATAAAAATGACAAAGACGAGCTTGCGTTCGCCTGGATAACCGAATTTCCGATGTTCGAGAAGAACGACGAGGGAAAGCTGCAGGCGGCGCATCACCCATTCTGCTCGGTACACCCAGAAGACAGAGGAAAATTCATGTCGGGCACCGACCTCATGTCCATCCGTGCCAATTCATACGACCTCGTTTTGAACGGCTACGAACTTTCGTCGGGATCGATACGTATCCACAATGCAGCAGAGCAAAAACAGGTATTCGACCTCTTGGGTATTACCGAGGAGGAACAGCAGAAAAAATTTGGGCATATGCTCGAGGCATTCAAATTTGGCACCCCGCCGCACGGCGGATTCGCACCGGGGGTGGACCGTATCGTCATGATATTGGAAAATCAGCCCAACATCCGTGAAGTCATCGCGTTCGCAAAAACGGGTGAGGGTAAGGATCTTCTCATGGGAGCTCCGACAGAAGTGTCCAAAAAGCAGCTGGATGAGCTTGGTATCGAAATCAAAAAGGTAAAAAAATGACCCTTCGACCCAGCTCAGGGCAAGTAAGCTCACTATAAAATGATCGACCAGAATTTCAGTATTTCTACGGAAAAATTCCAGGGCCCGCTCGAGGCGCTGCTCAATTTGATAGAGGCGCGCAAGATGTCGGTCTCGGAAGTGTCGCTCTCGGAAGTGACCGATTCGTATCTTGCCTATGTCGAAAAATTGCCGGAGATGCCGCTCGGCGAGACGGCGCAATTCATCCTCGTCGCTTCGACGCTGCTGCTCATCAAATCGCGCACACTCCTGCCAATGCTGCAACTCTCTGAAGATGAGCGCGAGAGCGTCGAAGAGCTCGAGCGACGGCTCGCACGCTACGCGCTCTATCGAAAAATCGCGAAAATGCTGCGCCGCGAGTGGGGAAGAGCGCCGCTCATATTCGCGAGGCGCGGCCCCACCCGTCCCGCCATTTTCAATCCGGGAGAATCCAGTGTTGCTATCATCGCCTCGGTGGCCATGCGCATGCTAAGCCTGCTCCCAAAGCCGGAAGCACTCGCAGAAGCAGTGGTTGCACCCATTTTGGCGCTTGAGGACATCATTGTGCGCCTGAAGAGCAGGCTCACGAAGGCGCTGCGCACCCGCTTTAGTGAGCTTACGAAAAGTTCCGACAAACACGAACGTATCGTATACTTTTTGGCAATGCTTGAGCTTGTACGCAACGGATCGGTAAGTGCGACGCAAGAAAAATTATTTGAGGAAATCACCATCGAAGCCGAGCACATGGGTGCACCAAAATATGGATAAAAACAAACCCGACCTCGCAGCACGCGCAGAAAGTTTTCTCTTCTCCGAGGGCGGTTCTCTGACGCGCAAAAAACTCTGCCGACTTCTCAATGTAAAAGATGAGGAATTGCGACACGCACTCGCTGCATTAACGAAACACATCGACGGCAGGGGAGTAAGTCTGATAGAAACAGATACCGAGGTATCACTCGTCGTCTCGCCGGAAACTTCCGAAGAAATAAAAACGGCATACGAGCTTGAATTTGGACGCGAGATAGGCGATGCCGGACTCGAAGTCCTCGCGATCCTTCTCTACCGCGGCGCTTCAACGCGTTCGCAGATAGATTACATTCGCGGCGTCAACACAAGCTCGACAATGCGCACACTCCTCTCGCGCGGCCTCATAGAACGCACTGGCAATCCCGAAGACGGGCGTGAATTCCTTTACCGACCGACCGTGGAGCTGCTCGCACATCTCGGTGTCCGCACGCCCGCAGAATTGCCCGATTATGCTAAAATCTCAAATGAACTGGCCGTCTTTGAACAAAAGAGCGGTCCATTTCAAGAACATGCAAGCACCACCAATTCAATGCTCGATGGCGAGGGCGGTTGAGACCTGCACACAGCCACAGAGAAAAAAAATCGCCGGTCTCACGATGATCGCGCTTTTTTTACTTGCCATCACGCTTATCGTATTTGCGATGACCATACCAAATCCGCCTTCAAAGCAATCGCAAGCCGGCGCCGCCCTCGTGGCGATAACATGGAAACCAGCCTCCGCGTTCGCTGATATAACTCTCGTCGCAAAAAGCGCATACGTCCTCGACATGCAGACGGGCACGGTCCTGTTCGTTAAAAATCCTACTGTGCAATTACCGCTCGCCTCGCTCACAAAAGTCCCGCTTGCGCTCGTCATCTCTGAAGTGCTGGGGAGTTCCTCCATGGTCACCGTCCCGTACAGCGTCGCTTCCAATATATCGCTCGCACCGTTCCAAACAGGTGACACGTGGCGTATGCGCGACATACTCGATTACACGCTCGCCGCTTCGAACAACGGAGGAGCGGAAATACTCGCCAGCGCCGCCAACTCACTCATTGCAGCAAAATATCCGCAGGCGGATGAGCGCGCGACGCTCTGGCGCATGAACGACTTCGCGCAATCGCTCGGTCTTGTGCACACCTACTTTCTCAATGTGAGCGGCCTCGATCTCTCCACCACGGAATCCGGCGCGTACGGTAGTGCCAGCGACGTCGCCCGACTTTTCGCCTATGCTGCGACGAACGACGCGCAATTATTTACCAGTACGAAGGAAGACAACGTCACCTTTACATCACTTAACGGCAAAAAAATATCCGGCTCGAACACTGATGAGGCAATAGGCGACATCCCCGGCCTTACCATGGGAAAAACCGGTCTCACCGATCTCGCCGGCGGCAACCTCGCGGTCGTTTTTGATATCGCACCGGAGCATTCTGTCGTCGCCATCGTCCTCGGCTCGACTGTCGACGGCCGCTTCGCCGACATCAAAAAATTAGTCACCGCCGCCCAAGTAACCGCCAGCGCCGAAAACTGAAACGCACGGCGACTTTGGCATAACGGGCAAAAAGCCGTTCGACGAAGCTCATGGCAAGCCGTACAATAGAGCCATGGTACCGGAAGTTATTCGAGTATTGATACCCGCCGCGATGGCATTTATCGTCGGTATGGCCATCACTCCGTTACTCACGCACTACCTCTACAAGCACAAGATGTGGAAGAAAAAATCTGGCAAGCTCGCACTCGACGGTTCGGTGGCGCTAGAGTTTAATCGACTTCACGAGGTGCAAGAGACGCGCGCGCCGCGCATGGGCGGCATTATTGTGTGGGCAAGCGTGCTTATCACCACGCTCGGTGTGGCATTTCTGGCATCCCTGACGACATCCGCTACTCTCGATACTATAAATTTTTTGAGTCGCAGCCAAACGTGGATACCGCTCGCGACGCTCGCGATCGGAGCGATAATCGGGCTCCTCGACGACCTCATGGTCATTCGCGAATCGGGAGAAGGTATGCGCCTTCGATACCGACTTCTTTTTGTTGTCATCATTTCCACCTTCATCGGCTGGTGGTTCTATGACAAGCTCGGAGTAAGCGCGATCGGTATTCCATTTTTTGCGCCGGTGCAGATTGGCTGGCTCGTCATCGTGCTTTTCGTCATCACGTCGCTCGCGCTCTATGCCTCCGGCGTTATCGACGGAATTGACGGCCTCTCCGGTGGTGTATTTGGCTCCATATTCGCGGCGTACGCCATCATCGCTTTTTCACAGAACCAAATTGACCTCGCGGCATTCTGCGCTGCGATTGTCGGCGGCCTCCTCGCATTCCTGTGGTTCAACATCCCGCCGGCGCGATTCTATATGTCGGACACCGGCACGATGGGTCTCACACTCACGCTCGCCGTCGTCGCGTTCATGACCAACAACCACGGCAGCGGCGTGGGGATCGCGGTATTGCCGATAGTCGGCGGATTGCTCGTCGTTACGGTCGCTTCGAATATCGCGCAAGTCATTTTCAAAAAATTATTCGGTAGAAAACTTCTGCGCGTGGCGCCTTTGCATCATCATTTTGAAGCTATCGGCTGGCCGGGATACAAAGTGGTTATGCGCTACTGGGTGCTCTCCATTGTACTTGCCTGTGCGGGAGTTATCCTCGCGGTAGCTGCCAATTAACATGCGGAGAGGCGCACACATCGATGCCGTGCTCGCGAGTTTGATCGCGATACTGATCATATCGGGACTTTTTATTTTTGCGTCCGCCGCGCTCGGCTTTCTCGGCAGAGGCGCGACCAATGTCACCTCGGTCGCATTCAATCACTTAGTCTTGGGCGGGGGAGTTGGCATCGTACTGCTCATCACCCTCTGTTTCATCGATTACAATCAGTGGCGAAAGATCGCACCATATATATACATTACAGCATTGATAGCGACCGCGCTTGTTTTCATTCCGCATCTCGGCATGGAACACGGCGGCGGCAAACGTTGGCTCTCGCTCGCGGGTATGACCATCCAACCATCCGAAGCCTTGAAAATAGCAACGGTACTCATGGCCGCCGCGTATTTTGCCGCCATTCGCGGCCGCGCAGCGACGCTCACCTATGGACTACTGGGATTTCTCGCCATCATGGCCGGCCCCACGCTGATACTTCTCCTGCAGCCCGACCTCGGAACGCTCGGTATTATTACCATAGCGACGTTCGCCGTCTTTTTCGCGGCGGGCGCGAGGTGGCGGGACATCGGACTTGTCCTCTGCATCGCCCTGCTCTCTCTCGGCACGCTCGCCGTTTTCAGGCCGTATGTATGGGATCGCGTGGCGGTATTTATTAATCCCGCGCAAGGTCAGCAAGCGGAAGGGTACCAGCTCAAGCAATCACTTATCGCCATCGGTTCGGGTGGATTGGCCGGAAGGGGATTCGGACAAAGTGTGCAGAAATTCACCTATTTGCCGGAACCGATGGGAGATTCCATCTTTGCCGTCGTGGGCGAAGAAATGGGTTTTGTGGGTTCCGTGATCCTTGTCCTCTTGTTCCTTGCGCTTGTGCTCCGTGGATACGCCACCGCTTCAAGTGCGCCGAATCTCTTCGGGGCGCTTGCGGCAGTCGGTATTGCCACCTATCTTTCAAGCGAGGCATTCATCAATATAGCGGCAATGCTTGGCATCGCGCCCTTGACCGGTGTCCCACTCACATTCATAAGCCAGGGCGGCAGCGCCATGCTCGCATCACTTGCGAGTGCCGGTATCCTTCTCAACATTTCGAGGCGAAGAAACAGAAGGTAGAGTTCGGGGGTCTTCACTTTTTTGCACCCGCCGCCTACACCACAAGAGTACTTCCATTGTTTCTAAGGGCAGAGCCCTAAGAAAAATTGGTCGCTGGCGCTTGGCACGGTCTACGACCACTTCGCTGCACTCACCCCCTCTCATTTGATACAATGGTGAAATGCGTATCGTGCTTACAGGCGGGGGGACGGGGGGACATTTTTATCCTCTGATAGCCGTCGCTGAAGCGCTGGAAGATCTTTGTCAAGAACGCACCGTCATTGAACCCGAATTATATTACATCGGCTCGACGGCTTTTGACCGCCAAGCGCTCATGGAACACGACATCACGCTCGTGAATGTGTCCGCAGGGAAAATGCGCCGGTATCCGAGCATATTGAATTTCTTGAGTTTACTATTGAACATGTGGGGGATCATACGGGCCACATCCGAGCTCTTCCGCATCTACCCCGACGTGGTTTTTTCGACGGGCGGGTATGCCGCATTTCCCACGCTCTACGCCGCGCGGCTGCTCCGCATTCCCACCATCATCTACGACGCCGACTCGCTGCCGGGACGCGTGTCACTCTGGTCATCGCGTTTTGCGCTCGGTATCGCTATCGCGCATCCGGATGCCGTAGATAAATTTCCTCCCAAAGTCCGCGATCGTATCGCGCGGGTCGGCCACCCGATACGCAAGGAGATCGAACATCCCACGAAAGAAGGCGGGTATGAATTTCTGAAATTAAACGCTTCATTGCCTCTCGTGTTCATCATGGGCGGCTCACAGGGTTCCGTCGCGATAAATGAAGTCGTCGTCGACGCGCTGGCCAATCTGGTCACCAAATACAATGTCGTCCATCAAGCGGGAGCCGTGAATCTCAAAGACGTGAGCAATATCGCATCGGTCGTACTCAAAGATTCGCAATACAAAGACCGCTACAAGGCGTTCGGACTCCTCAATGTGCTCGCGCTACGAATGACCGCCGGTGCGGCATCCGTCATCATTGCACGCGCGGGAAGCGGATCGGTGTTTGAAATTGCGAGCTGGGAGAAGCCCGCTATCTTGGTCCCGATACCCAAGGACGTCTCTCATGATCAGACCGAGAACGCGTTCTCGTATGCGCGCTCGGGCGCAGCGATCGTTATCGAACAGCAGAACCTTACGCCGCATGTCTTGGAAGCGGAGATCGATCGAATCATCGGCGACAAAGCGCTCCAGAAAAAAATGGCCGAGGCAGCGCACTTGTATGCGCGCCCCGATGCCGCGCGAAAGATTGCTACCATACTGCTCGACACCGCTATTTCTCACGAATCTGTATGACGGTCATTACCCGCTATCCTCCGTCGCCGACTGGTTCCTTCCACATTGGGAGCGCGCGCACTGCGCTGTTCAATTATCTTTTTGCCGCACATACGGGAGGAAAAATGTATCTCCGTTTCGAAGATACCGATACCGCGCGAAGCAAGCGGGAATACGAAGATGATATCCGCGAGGGCCTGCAATGGCTCGGCATCACCTATGAACTTCCCGGGGTATTTCGACAATCGGAACGCACGCATACGTACCGAAAATATCTGGAACAGCTCATTGGGAAAGGGCTCGCGTACGAAGCGGAGTCGAGCGACACCGAGCAAAATAAAAAAGTCGTCCGGTTCAAGAATCCGAACATCCCCATGACTTTCAACGACCTCATTCGCGGCGACATCTCGTTCGACACGACCGAGCTAGATGATTTCATTATCGCGAGGAGCATCAAAGATCCGCTCTACCACCTATCGGTCGTCATCGACGACTATGAAATGGGTGTCACACACGTCATCCGCGGCGAAGACCATATCTCAAATACCGCGCGTCAGATACTCATCCTCGAAGCGCTCGGGTTTCCGCGTCCGCTCTATGCACACATACCGCTCATCCTCGCACCAGATCGCTCCAAACTCTCGAAGCGGCACGGCGCAGTGTCGGTCAATCAATACAAAGTGGAAGGATACCTTGCCGAGGCGTTCGTCAATTACCTCGCGCTCCTCGGCTGGAATCCAGGCGGCGATCAGGAACTGTATTCGATGCCGGAATTGGTTGAAAAATTTACACTGGAGAACGTTCAGATAAGCGGCGCCATATTCAACATCGAGAAACTTCGCTGGTTCAACAAAGAATATCTCAAGAAAATGAGTGACGATACATTCGGGAAAGGTGCGCTTCCCACTCTGAAAGCCGCCGCTCTAGCACGCGGTTTTACGTGGGATGAAAAAATCGCCGTACGTCTGCTTCCATTGCTGCGCGAGCGTATCAGTATCTGGCAAGACATCACCAAGCAGATAGACGAAGGGGAATACGATTATTTCTTTTACGATCCGCGGCCATCGCCGGCGGACATTCCCCATGCGGGTGGCGACAAAGTGGCGGCTTCGGCACACCTATTAGCAATGCTCCACACGCTGCAAGGCATTTCCGAAGCTGACTTCAAGAATCCTGACATAATCAAACGGTCGGTGTGGGAGTACGCAACGGCGAACGGCCGCGGCGACGTCCTCTGGCCATTCAGATATGCGCTCTCCGGCCGACAGCGTTCCGCCGATCCCATGCTTATCGCTTCAGTGATCGGCAAAGAAGCGGCCGAGAGACGCCTGCACGCAGCGATCAAAATACTGGGAACGGCATCATGAGAGGGCTTACGCACACTACGGCCCTGTTCCTATCGATATGCCTATTCGCCATTGCGATTGCAGTATGCACGATGCCGTTTATAATTCTCGCACAGACAGCCGCGGAAT
This sequence comes from Candidatus Kaiserbacteria bacterium GW2011_GWA2_52_12, assembly GCA_001004345.1. GTDB lineage: Bacteria > Patescibacteriota > Minisyncoccia > Phycocordibacterales > UBA2100 > UBA10103. The sequence continues at coordinate 41,113 of LCQW01000005.1, read as the reverse complement.
TGCAGCAACAGATTGACGACCATAATTCGCAGATAGATATGCTGAATAAGGAGATAGACCGGTATCAAACGCAGCTCAATCAGGTTTCGAGCAAGAAACAAACACTCCAGAACACCGTTGCGCAGCTCGATTTACAGATCAAACAGACGACCTCGCAGGTCAAGCTCACCAAGAATAAGGTCAACGCGACACAGCTCGAGATACAGCAACTTTCACAAAGCATCTCCGGCAAACAAGAGTCGATCAATCTCGGTGAAGCTGGCCTCGCGGAATCCATCCGTCGGCTCAACGAAACGGAAACGAGGCCGCTTATCCAATCGATACTTTCTTCTGGTTCCATCTCGGCTTCATGGGACGACGCCGACTCGATGATCGCTTTGCAATCTGCAGTCAAGAATAATATTGACAAACTCTCGGATGAAAAACAATCGCTTGCTGATACCAAAAAAGCGACAGAGGCGAAAAAAGCGGAGCTCGTGCGGCAGCAAAATAAACTCGTGGCGCAACAGGGCACTCTGACCGTTCAAAAACAGGCGCAAAGCGATCTGCTCGCGGAAACAAAAGGGCTCGAATCGAATTTCCAGAACATTCTTGCGCAAAAGAAAGCAGCGAAAGAAAGCTTCGAGCAAGCGCTCAATAATCTCAAAACAAAACTGCAATTCGTCGTCGATCCTTCGACGATCACTCCGGCAGGGAAGGGGGTCCTGCAGTGGCCGCTCGACGCTGTCCGCATCACACAGTATTTCGGCAACACGCAATTTGCGGCCGCCGGTGCGTACAACGGAAAGGGACATAATGGCATAGACATCGCAGCTTCTATCGGTACGCCGATCAAGGCTGCTCTTACCGGCACCATCATCGGTACCGGCAACACGGACAGCGTGCGCGGCTGCTATTCATTCGGAAAATGGGTGATGGTCCAGCATGGCAATGGATTGAGCACGCTCTATGCGCACCTCTCACAGATCGGCGTTTCGTCCGGACAAACGGTCGCGACGGGGGAATTGCTCGGCTACAGCGGCGAGACGGGCTACGCGACGGGTCCGCACCTGCATTTTGGCGTATATGTGACATCTGCTACGCAGATATTAAAGCTCGGTGAAGCCACTAATTCCAAAACGCCGTGCGCCGCCGCCACCATGCCGGTCACACCACTTACGGGCTACCTCAATCCGATGAACTATTTATAAATCATCAGGTTTCTTTTTCCACTCGACGAAATCAGTGGCGTCGAGTTCGGCTTGCGTGGCATGCCGCAGTAGTCGCTCATTTTTTTTCGGAACGATAGGGAAGTGGTGAGAGGAATCAAGCGGCTCAATGAGCCAAAATAGGTCTTTTTCTGCTGTGACCCATTTTTCCGGCGCATACTTGGATAAGTCAAACGGTTTCGAATAACGCCGGAGCGATTTAAGACCATCATCCATAAAATATTCGTGAAAATATGACGCGGCAAGCTCGCGGAGCGTAGAGTATATCGGATCGCGGTATCGCAGAACGGCATGATTGGTCTTACTGATGGCGCCCCAATACCCGTTGACCTGAAAAAGTGCGACAACATGATCTTGATCCATTGAAATCGTTTGCAGGTCCATTAAAAGAGGATGCTGGCCATGGTATGCAAACGCCGCAGCGGCAAATACGGCAGCCTCGAGGCAATGCGCCGTTTTTTCCTCTATGACGCGCCGCGGCGACATATACGTCTCACCACATTGCTCAAAATTGACCGGAAAGGTATCCAAATAGTCCTGAATTTTCTGCGGCGTCCGCAATTTCGCAAAAATTTTCCGCTCGTCGGATGTTAAAGTTGATTTGAGCCGCAGGGAATAGGTCACGTGGTGATTGTACAATAGAAAAAATAAGAAATTTGACATTGTGAAAAGTAAATGATACCGCCGCACTCAAAAGACCCCAGATTATCGGGGTCTTTTTGTTTGACTCTCCAAAAAAAGCTATTTTTGCCATAGGGGACCGGCGGGCCTTTTGTGGCCTATTCAATAATTGCGATCCGAGCTCGGAAAAAGGCGATAGAAAATTTTAGGGAACCGATTCAGTCTGAATGCCAAGTATGGGTGATTTGACCTCGTATACGCCTCTACAACGCACGTACACACAGCCAATGACAAAACCCCATGCATGGCACGATCAGCACAGCCGCAGCATCCGGATTTGCCAGATCTATACGTCGGAAAAGATATATTGTGCGACACGCTATATATTACGACATGAAAAGTTATCCACAGGCAAGCTCGGCTACTCTAGATGTGCCCCTCTCCTTTTGCGACATTTCGCCCGCATAAAACATTTCAATTGAGAATATTTTTGCGGTGCACAATTTTTTGAGCGACTTTTTTGTACCGGAATATCACTCCTCCCCTCCCCGCAAGGGGTACATGGGACAAAAATATTCCGTACTTATTCTATCCGACCGGTTAAGATAAGTACGGATTAAATTTCTGAACTTCTATTTATTTTTCCAGGTGATTTCGAATTGGGAAAATTCCGGCAGCAGTTTGCGGCCGTACAAAAGTCGTGCGATGACCTCTGCGTGCGAAAGTGCACCCGTAAGGGCATTGTGCGGTTTCGGTTCTTCTGGAATGCCCACATAGTTAAGCACGGCATCGAGGTTAAGCGCGGAACGTCGGTGCTGGACGGGCGGCTGTTTTCCCCGCTGTATCATGTGCATGTAGCACATCGTGTGCGTATCAATCGTGCGGTGGGCGAACGGCCAATCGGTGTGTCCTGCACGCTCGGCGGCTGCTCTAAAAAAATCTCTATCAAAAGAAACGTTCTGACCGGCGAGCGTGCGCTCGGGTACCCCTTCGCTCCACGCGAGGAAAGCGTGCGTGAGGTCGGCCTCGCTCATTTTCTTCGGATCGGTGATCTGCTCACGCGTAAAGCCGTTCACTTCCATTGCTTCATCCATGATGTGCGCGCCATCCCAAATACGGCACTCCTCATAAAAGCGATTGTTGGGATTCGCAAAATCGAGAGCACCGACGCTCACGATCGAGTGTTTGCTGTAGTCTGTTCCCGATGCTTCAACGTCAATGACGATCATATGCAGCTCATTGTACCCCGCATCACTCGGTAGCCAAACCTACCTACCGACAGGCAGGCCTTTGCAATTCTTGGCAGGCTGATAGCCGGCAGCTTGCGCAGCCTGTTCATCTTTGAACCACGCCGCGTTACCCTCCTTGATCTTTGTAGCTCCCGAGCACCACGGATAGTAGTAGGTTCCTCCGCTTATCGATGCGATTATCTGTCCGCCCGGGTACATCCCCAGTGAAGCAGCTGCTGCGGCAGCCTGCGTCACGGAAATGGGCGGCCGCGACCCCTGTAGGGCCGAAATACGGCCTAGGCCAAACGCAGCGAGGGCGAGGAGGCAAATGGCTATATATAGCCCCCAGTCGCCCACTCCCTCCTCAAGAAATGCCTTGCGGCGAGCGGTGAATTCCTGTATAGTTCCGAAACCCATCGGGGAATACTACAGCATTATGGCAACAACAAAAGCAGGCGGCTCAGCGAAAAATCTCAACGACTCAAATCCGAAGTATCTCGGGGTTAAACGCGCTGACGGTCAAAAAGTGGGGATCGGCGAGATCATCGTGCGCCAACGCGGCACCAAGATCATGGCCGGAAAAAATATCGGCGTCGGCAAAGACCACACGCTGTTCGCTGAGATTGCGGGCACTGTGCATTTCCACACAAAACGAAAAACGAATTTTGACGGACGATCCAATCGTCGCAGTATCGTAGACGTCGTTTAATTAGCGGCTTCGACCGCAATCGTGATAGCAGCATCAACACCTGCGTCAACTACGTGTATTACATACTCACCAACTTCTTTGATGGCATCCTCCAGTCCTGTAATGGTGTCCGGCAAGATTGCAGCTCCAAGATTACTTAATTCGTCCGCCACGGCTTTTTTGTTGATGCCCTTGAACAAGTGCCCCTGCTTGTTTGCAGGCGCTCTTACTACGACTCTTCTACCGTTAAGGTTGTGTAGTTTCTCTACCATGTCTTTATTGGCAGCATCCGCCTTCTTCGCGTTTTCTTCGGCCTGCTTCGCATGCGCTGCCACCTTCTCCGGAGTAGCTTGCACCGCAAGACCTCTTGGAATGAGAAAATTGAGCGCATAGCCATCCTTCACCTCTTTGACGGTGCCGTGTTGCCCTACCCCACCGACATCTTTAAGTATGAGGATTTTCATATATGCTATTTATTTACCAACTCGACGGCTTTGTCCAGCTGCGGGTCGAGTTTTTCTTTTACATCCTTTTCGCTCATCTCCACTTTCACATCCGGCACTATTCCCTCGCGGGGAATCTGTTTGCCGTCGGGTCCCAGCCAGCGCGCGACCGTGAGCTTGAGTGACGTTTCGGGAGTGATCTCGATCAGCTCCTGAACCGAACCCTTGCCGAAGGTATTCACGCCGACGAGCTTTGCGACTCCATAGTACCGGAGCGCATCGGCAAGAATTTCGGAAGCCGATGCCGATCCTTTATCAACTAAAATAACCATCTTAAGATTTTTATTGAAGATATCATAACCGAGCGAACGATGCACGATGTTGGACGAGTGCCCCGCATAATCTTCCGTCACCACGACCGCGCCGGAAGGCAAGAACCAACTCGCCATTGAGACCGCCGCGTCAAGATACCCCCCGGGGTTGCCGCGCAGATCAAGAATGAGCTTTGAGTCGTCTGATTGCACGAACTCCCTGAGCGCACCACGGAAAAGCTCGGGCGAATTGGACGTGAATGTGTATACCTGGATCACAAAAATCCCGTCGGGACGCGCGGTCGTCGTGACAGTCGGCACATCGATGACGTCGCGCATGACCTTGAAATCTTTTGGCTCGCTCCATCCCACGCGCAGTATCGTGAGCGTTACGTTCGTTCCTTGCGGTCCGCGTATCAATTTCACGGCAGCGCTTGCATCAATGCCGTGCGTATCCGTCCCGTTAATTTTCAAAATTTGATCGCCGCTCTTCAGCCCTGCTTTATACGCCGGCGTACCTTTGAGCGGCGAGACAATCGTCAGTATCTGGTCGCGTACAGCTATCTCCATGCCCACTCCTTCGAACGAGCCGCTCATGTCCGAATTAAATTGCTGACTTTCTACGGGTGGCAAAAAGAAACTATATGGATCGTTCAAAGAGGCCGCGAGGCCCTCTATCATTCCCCACACGCGCTCTCCCGGCGGCTGCGCTTCCTGTCCTATGATGGGGAGCACGGCACTCTTCCCCGCCGCAATATATCCGGTAAAAAAACCGGCGACGGCGAGAACAATCCCCGCAATGACCATAATGCGGACATGCAGTGTTTTATGGTGATGTTCTTTGAAGAGCGGGTTCATAAAATGTTGCCAAGTACCCCATTGGAAAGTATCTAAGAATAACATGCAATGGACGTTAAACGAGCTCTATCATCAGGTATACTATATGTATATGAAAACCAAGTTTGAGCACAAAGACCTTGTGTGGTTCGATGTCGAAACGCCAACCCGTGAGGAGGTGCAAGAACTTGCCTCTGCGTACAACATCGACAGGTTCGTATCGGAGGAACTCATGGTGCCCTCGACCAAGCCGCGCACCGAATTACACGGCGACCACCTCTATCTTGTATTGCATTTTCCGGCGCTGCGGCATTCACACAAGGAAAAAGAACAGGAGGTTGATTTCGTGATCGGCAAGAATTTCCTCATCACGACGCGATACGACACGATCGATTCCTTGCACAAGTTTTCAAAAATTTTCGAAGTTAATTCGATCTTGGATAAGCAGCCGGTCGGTGATCACGCCGGCTTTTTGTTCTTTTACATGATGAAGGAGATCTATAAAGCGATGGAGGACGAAATAGAGGCCATTCGCATTGGTCTCCATACCATCGAAGAAAAAATATTCGCCGGACAAGAAGTGGGTATGGTCGAAGAAATATCGCGCGCCGCGCGCGACCTCCTGAACATACGACAGGTCATAGAGCCGCACCGGGATGTGTTGCGAGAGCTCGAAGTGGCGGGTGCGACCGTTTTCGGTGAATCGTTCACACCTTATTTAAAATCGCTTTCCAATGAATATTATCGCGTACACAACCATGTCATGCGCAACACCGAATCACTCCACGAGCTTCGCGAGACCAACAATTCTCTCCTCACCACAAAACAAAACGAAACGATGCGCGTCCTCACTATTATGGCGTTCCTCACCTTCCCGCTCGCGCTCCTCGTCGCGATATTCAATCTCCATTTCACGAGCAATCCAATCGACACCATGCAGAACGGTTTTTGGTTCGTTGTTGCCACCGTCCTTGGCTCTGGTTCGATAATGCTCTGGTACTTCAAGCACAAAGGATGGCTCTAATATGGGATTATTCGACCTCTTCAGATCTGAAGGGCTGGGGCGGGTGCCGCTTTATTTATACAACACGCTCGGTGCGGTAAAGCAGGAATTCAACGCGGTAAAAAAGGACAACTTGGTGCGCATGTACAATTGTGGACCGACGGTCTACGGCCGCCAACATATCGGCAACCTTTCGATGTTCGTTTTCACCGACATCCTGCGCCGCACGCTGCAATACAATGGCTTCAATGTTAAACAAGTCATTAATTTTACGGATTTCGGACATCTCACTTCAGATGCCGATGAGGGCGAGGACAAAATGACGAAAGGCCTCAAACGTGAAGGACTCGCCTTGACGATGGCCAACATGCGTTCGCTCGGAGAGAAATACTCGCAGCTTTTTCTGGAAGATATGCGTGCGCTCAACGTGGAGGTGGACACGGTAACATTCCCCCGCGCGAGCGATTATATCCCCGCGCAAATAGCGATGATACGGACACTCGAGGAAAAAGGATACGCATACCGCACAAAAAGCGGCGTGATGTATGACACGTCGCGCTTCCCATCGTACGGGCAATTGGGAAATATCGATCTCTCGTCCCTCAAAGAAGGGGCACGGGTGAAAGCGGACCCCGAAAAGCGCAGCCCGACCGATTTTATTCTTTGGAAAAGTGATAAAAAGCTCGGATGGGATTCGCCATGGGGCAAGGGATTCCCCGGCTGGCACATAGAATGCTCCGCCATGATACGCTCCACGCTCGGCGAGCAGATCGATATCCATACCGGCGGTATCGAGCATGTTGCCATTCACCACAATAACGAGATAGCCCAGTCGGAAGCCGCTACCGGCAAAAAACCATTTTCGCGTTTTTGGCTTCATCGTGCTCACATACAACTTGCAGGCGGTAAGATCGCAAAATCGAAAGGCAACGTCGTCTATCTCTCCGATGTGATAGAGCGCGGCTTTCATCCCCTCTCGCTTCGCTACCTCTTCCTCGGGGCGCACTACCGGACGCCGATGAATTTTACATGGGAATCACTCGCCGCAGCACAGACGGCATACGGCAAATTGCTGGCTTACTGTAAAGACAAAGAGCGAGCAACGGCACCAAACAACAAATGGCATACGATATTCCACCAACGCTTCAACGACGACATCGACACGCCGGGCGCCCTCGCTACCGCGTGGCAGATGATTAAGGATAATTCACTCAGCAAAGAAGAAAAGATCGCTACACTTCTCGATGCCGATTGCGTCCTTGGTTTGAAACTTTCCGATCCAGACGAGCGCGCACAAGAGCTTGCGAGCAAAGAATTGCGCGCCGAGTTGACGCTCTTTGACCTGCCAGAAGCGATACGCACGTTCATTGCCGAGCGCGAGACAGCGCGCAAAGATAAAGATTGGGCGCGTGCCGACCAATTACGAACAAAAATTCTCGATTGTGGCTACGAGATCGACGACGCGCACGGCAGTTCCCGCGTTTTCAAACTATAACTTCTCCTCTAGTACAAAGTTGATCAGCCTGCCCGGGACGACAATGGTACGGGTGACAGACTTCCCTCCCATGCGACTCGTCATCGCCTCGCGCGCCTTTGCCTCAACAGTTGCTTTATCTGCATCCGAAGAAACAATAATCTCACCGCGAGTTTTACCATTGATCTGGATCATTATCGTCACCGTCGCATCCTGCAGTAATTGAGGATCGTATACCGGCCATTCTTGTGTATGAATAGAGGATTTGTGTTTCGCAAGAGCCCACAATTCCTCCGTCATGTGTGGCGCAAACGGCGCAAGTAGCTTCAAAAGAGTAGCCCACTGATCTGTGCTTATTTTTTTCTGCTTTTCAATTTCATTAAGCAATATCATGAGCTGGCTGATGGCCGTGTTGAATTTCATGGCTGCGATATCGTCGCCGACTTTTTTGATGGTTTTATGCAGCAATGTGGTCAACTCCGATACATCTGTTTTTTGTACCAACTCCCCTACCCTCCATACACGTTCCAAAAACCGCCTCGCGCCCACCACCCCATCGGGATTCCACGGATAACTCGACGCTTCGTTGTATGGGCCGATAAACGCCAAATACATGCGTACCGTGTCGGCACCGAGCTGCGCCACGATAGCATCCGGATCAATGACATTGCCGCGTGATTTGCTCATTTTTTGACCGTCAGGCCCGAGGATGAGCGACCGATTCATACGCCGCCTGTACGGTTCATGGTCGTCGACCAATCCGAGGTCGAAAAGTGCCTTGTGCCAAAATCGTGAATAGAGTAAGTGCATCGTTGTATGTTCGGCCCCTCCCGAATAGAGATCGACAGGCATCCAATTCATCATTTTCTTTTTCGACGCGAATTCTTTTGTATTTTTCGGATCCGTATAACGCAGGAAGTGCCATGATGAATCAATGAACGTATCGAGTGTGTCGGTCTCTCGCATAGCTTTTGAGCAACATTTAGGACACACCGTGTCCACAAATGTCTTTACTTTGGCAAGTGGAGATTTTCCGCTCCCTTCCGGCAAATAATCTTTGACTTCCGGAAGCTTCACCGGCAGGTCTTTGTCGAGCACCGCGACTGCTCCACACTTTTTGCAATGAATGATCGGTATCGGCACACCCCAATAACGTTGGCGCGATACGATCCAATCGCGCAGTTTATAGGTTGTCTTTTTGCGTCCGAAACGTTCAGTTATAGCTATCTTTGCAGCCTGTCCTGACAGACCGTTGAACTCTCCCGAATCCATCAATTCACCGATGCCGCTGTAAACATGTACATTTTCGTGCGATTCGTTGATTGTTGGCGACCGATAATTTCCCCCCGGTCCAAACCCTAAAGTTGCCGGTCGTATCACATTCTTTATAGACAGGTCGAACTTTTTCGCAAATGCAAAATCACGCTCGTCGTGCGCGGGCACTGCCATGATGGCGCCAGTGCCGTAGGTGGCAAGCACGTAATCCGCCACAAATACCGGTATCTTCTCCCCCGTCGCGGGATTGATCGCCTCGACACCATCAAGCTTCACGCCCGTCTTTTCTTTTTGATCGACTAAACGTTCAAGTTCCGTTTTTCTCTTCGATAGGGCGATATATCGCCCTATTTCATCCTCATTTGTTAACAATCCACAATGTGTGAGTACGAGCGCGATCCACGGATGTTCCGGCGCGAGCACGAGATACGTGGCACCAAATAAGGTGTCTGGGCGAGTTGTGAACACGCGGAGCGTCGGCGTTATGGCCATCAAAACATCCGGCTCCTTATCACCGTTGAAATGGCCTATCGTTCCCTTACCCTCGATATATATTCCTCCGAGTTTTTCAGCATACGCTTTTCCGTCCGAAAGCGGAATGATCGGATCGCCACTATCGTAGAGTGCGATAACGTCCCGCACATTCGAGCAAATCTTCCTGTAGTCGTATCCGCGATTGATCGAGCGCGAAACGGATGCGCGTTCCTTGCCGTCTGCAAACACAGAGTTATGAGGAGTACCAACGAGCACAAGGCGACCCCCTTTTGTTTTTTCAAGAAGTCGCATGGCCGCAAGGCCACCTGAAGAGTGTCCGACAATGATTGTATTCTCATCAATCGTGCAATTCTTCGCAATATATTTTGACTGCTCAATATCGTCCGGTTCAGTATTATTCGGGAGCATGGGCACTTCAACTGTGTATCCCAGCTTTTCAAGTTCATCTTTTACCCACGGGATGAAATCGGAATCCGGCGTCCCGCCTCGACTGTGCAAAATAACGACATGTTTCATCGTATCGATCGGTAGACGAAAATCGATCTCCGCACCCTCCGAGCGGCCGATCCAATTGCGCTGCGACTCTTTTATTTCCTTCGGCCAATCAAGAGGCTCAAGGTCGTCGATGAGCCTGTCGGCGTAATCGGTGATCTTGATATTCCACTGCAGCATCATCTTCTGCTCGACGATCGAATCGCATCGCTCACATTTGCCACCCACTACTTGTTCGTTGGCCAGAACCGTTTTGTCTTTTGGGCACCAGTTGACGGCCGTCTCTTTCTGATATGCGAGACCTTTTTTGAAGAGCTGCAAGAATTGCCACTGCGTCCATTTGTAATATGTGGGATCGGCGGTAATGACTTCGCGCGACCAGTCGAATGAAGCCCCCATTGAGACGATCTGCTTTTTCATGTACGCGATGTTGGCGTACGTCCATTTCTTGGGGTTGAGTTTATTTTTTATCGCGGCATTTTCCGCTGGAAGTCCGAATGCATCGAAACCGATCGGGTACAGCACATTTTTCCCCTGCATGCGCAGCGCACGCGCGAGAATATCGGGCACCGCAAATGCATACCAGTGTCCGACGTGGAGATTGCCCGACGGGTACGGAAATTCGGTAAGGAGGTAAAAATTATCGCTATTTTTTTTAGCGTCGGCGGTCTTGAAAATGCCCTTCGAAGCCCATATTTTCTGCCATTTACGTTCAATTCCTTTATGATCGTACCGTTTCATACGATTTTTGCTTGCCCGTCCGTAGCTTTAGCGAAGGAGGGCCATTTTTTTTCTATTTTTTTATGGTCATATCCGTGCATATCAAGACAGCGTAGCATACGGCTACGCTGCTCGAAAAGACCATATCGATGCTCATTGTGTTTTTTGTATCGTCTTTGAGTACGGCGGATAGCGCTGGGGATCGATGCCGCGATTGAAACAGAACTCTCCTGCCGGGTGATACCACGTTTCATTTTGTACAAGCTTTGAGCCCACGGGACTCACCGGTACTGCTGGGCTATTCGCCGCATCGGCCGAACGAGCCGGGGTCTCGGCATTGAACGTGGCACAGAGTTTGAAAGAATACGTCCCGAGGATGGCGTAGGCATACTGCTCTCCCGTTTGCGGGTCGCGTGGAAGAATATTGCCCTGTATCGGGTCATAGAGATCGGCCAATGCAGGCGGAATCGTTTGCTTTTGCTGCCAATAATTGACTATCTGATACTGGATATTCTGCAGGTCGCCCACTTTCTGCTCATCAAACCGATACAAGCGGGCCTCCCACGGCGTTCCGATGATGAAGAATCCAGAGATGACCGTGATAAGGATGAGACCGCCTGTCGCCAAGCCCACGGAACGCGCCTGATTGCGATTTTGCTCCCAAAATCCGCGCAGGTCGGCGACAAAATGCAGAAAGCCCGCAGCCGCGACCGCGAACACGACGAATACTTTCGCGATGAAACGGATGGTTATTTCACCGTTGAGGAAATACATGATGAGCGTGATGAGGTCTCCCGCGAGCGCGAGCGCTGCGATAAAAAGGGTCAAATAGAGAGCCCAGCGCCGTATCCAGATATCGCGCCTTGTTGGGTCGCGCGCGATGTCATTGTTGATGACGCGCATAAGGATGAGAAATATCGGGAACATAACGATGAGCGACGCCATTTCGTAGCTGATGGAGCCGGAATACGGATTGGTGGGAAAGTATTGGAGCGGATCGGGAAATGTGTAATTGATGTAATCGAATATCAACGAAATGAACGAAAAAACGCTTACGTATAAAGAAACCATCGCCCCCGCCCAGAGGAAAAAGTCCTTTGGGGTTACTTTTGGTTTGTCCATTGCTATAGCATAGCATAATCGTCTTTTTTGCCGACCACTAGACATGATCTAATAACCGTGGTAAAAATACATACCTTTTTCTCCAGTCTCCTCCGTATCCGTGGAGGGTACGAGGGATATCTGGAGGAAAGGGTAGTTCTTTCAAATATCAGCTCCTGCTACCCATTGAGGACTACTGAAAATGGCACTTTATAGAGGCACCTTAAAATGGACGAAAGAAGACAGATACGGTTACATCGACCAAACAACGGTCGAACCGCCCATCGAGACGACGGACGGCATCTTCGTCCATGGAAATGATTGCAATCGGCCACTCCGCGTCGGGATGGAACTTGAGTTCGGTGTGCAGCCGGACGAGAAACGCGGCAAGGGATTCTTCCGCACTCCGTATGCCCACGAGACACCCGAAAGCCGTTTTGCGGGTCTCGCAAACGACGGTGTCACATTGGGAGTGCCCGAACACGCCCTCCTACAGCCGAGCTTCTTTGTTTCATGGTGCGTCGATGCAAAGACAGCTGCAAAGATTAAAAAACAGTCATTGGAAGGGGATGCCTTGGGTCTTCTGATAATCCAGTACCCACTTTCTAATTCTGACGACAGGCATCAGTCGCTGAAGGAGAGGCGGCAGATAATCGCCCTCAACAAGCCGATGGCGGTGCTGTCGTTCAACACGTCAGGAAGACATCGCGTTGTCGGTGTGATCGTCAATCAATGGGGCAGCCAAAGAGACCTCATCGACAGGTACCTCAATATGAGGGACGGTGAGTATACGAGTAACGTCATCTCAAGTCACGGTGATTGCCTTACGTCCATCAAAATGCTCGGCTCCAGCTGTTTCGACATCGATATGCCGGAGGCGCTCTTTGCCGAGAAACCGCGAGACTATGAGTGGGTCAATTCCTTCTTCAAAAATAAACCGAGGGACGAATGTGCCTTCCGCGACCGTCGGCTACTCGTGTATCCGTTCCAGCTCGTGCGATTCCCGTATCTCGGGGTCAAAGCGATTGTAAAATTCGCTGTCGCGCTTCTCGGAGTGATTGTACTGAACTTGGTGGGAATGCGCGGAATCAACTATGCTCCCCTGCGACATCCGCTCAAGATGAGCCCGGGAAACGTCGGTGCCGATGTGACTGGATCTCGATTTATCTGGAAAATGGGGAATCGACATCTCATCTTCCCCTTCATCTTCAGTCCATTGACAATTCTGCAAGTTCTCATCGTGGCAGTTCTCACGGTCGGTCTGGGGGCACTCCTGCAGCTGCTGACAGCTTTCGCCATCGGCATGCTCGTCACCGGCGTATTCTTCGGGTTCGTCTCACTCGTTCTATTCTGGGCCGAAGGCGTGGACTGGAATGCGAAATTCGAGAGGTTGAACAGGAAGCTGAACGAATCCACGCGAGCGGCCGCAAAACGTAAGTGTTTTGCGAACGAGGAGAATGCGCGCCGCAAAAAGCTCGACCTCGAACGCGAAGTTCAAGAGCTCATCTGTGAGACGACGGGCCCTCGAACTCCCGATATCAGACGACTCAAATTCCGGCCCAGCACGATCTATTTCTATGCGGTCGCTCTGAAGTGGAAGGTGTGCAGGAACTTCTCTGCGAGTTGAGTACACGGCACTCACTCGTTTGCCATCGGGTCTCGGCCAAAAGCCGAGACCCATTTTTTTATACATCCGGATATGAGTGACTTGACCGCAATTCGGCACAGTGTACAAATAGTACAGTTCAAACAGAGGGAGACTAAAAATGCGTCGCTTATTGCTGGCAACAGCTGTGTTTGCTCTTTCACTCACACCGAGCTTTGCGCAAGAGGTCAAGAAGAACGACATGATTCCTTCCGTGGAAGGCATGTGGCTCAACGTTCAAAATGCAGAGTCCCTAAGTACACTGTTTTATAAATGGACACAAAACGAAGTATGCATGACTAAAATCGGTGGCACGATAACCGTGGCTGGCATCACCGATGATGGTCGAGTGCTTGTCCTTTACAGAAACGAACAGTTTTCGGGAACCATCGTACGGTGTCCAAACGGTACTGCTGCTTTTATTTCAACAGAACGGTGGTTTGCGGCAATGGATGAAGGTCGACAACAAACAATCAAACAGGAGGAAGCGAAAAAGGACAAAGACCTTGCTCGCGAGCTCCTCAAACAGTTCAACAAGTAGGCTGAACCCCAGAGCGACTCGTGGTCGCTCTTTCTTTTTAACTATGATCCGAGCGCGAGATGCCGCTCAAGTTTAGTTATACGACTTTCATGGCTGACGAGTTTCACTGCGTCTTTGTCGACAGCGCGCTCAATCGGGCGAACGACATCAAGAATCTCTTCTTTAACTCGCTCAAGGTCGCTCTTCATTGTTACATCATTATTCACTTTCTCATAAAGAGAGGAGACGAGTTCGAATATTGCTTTATTTGAAACCTCTTTTTCACTCATATGAGCAGTGTGCCATCCGCTAATTCTACACTCAACTGTGCAAAAACTCCATGACATCGCCGTCTTGCACGATGTATTCTTTGCCTTCGGTGCGGAGTATTCCTTTTTCGCGTGCTTTTGCGAATGAACCGACTTCGAGCAATGTATCCCAGTCTATGACTTCGGTGCGGATGAATTTATCACGAAAATCGGTGTGAATAGCGGCGCCCGCTTCGGGCGCTTTTGCGCCGCGATGTATCGTCCATGCCCGTGTTTCATCATCGCCGGTCGTGAAAAATGAAATGAGGTCGAGAAGTTTGTACCCACCTTTGATGAGAGTGTCGATACCATCGTCGAGAGAACCGAGTTCGCGGCGAAACTCCGCACGTTCGTCTTCGTGCACGTCGGAGAGGTCGCGCTCCACGCCGGCGTCGATCGTCACATATCCAGCATGCGTAGATTCGAGAAATTCCATCAGTGCTCGCGAGCGCTCCCCCTTCTCGGCATCGACGTTGATCACGCCGCTTTTTCTATTGAGCACGTAGAGGATCGGTTTGGTCGTTAGGAAGTGAAAGAGTCGCGCGACATCTTTTTCTTTATCGTCGAGCTGCACAGTGCGCGCAGCTTTGCCCGCTTTCAGTGCCGGCATGATCTTCCGTAGCACGTCCCTGCTCGCAATCGTGTCCTTGTCACCTCCCTCGGCCGTAGACCTATGGGCGAGGCCCTTCGCGTCACGTTCGAGACGCTCGAGTTGTTTCTCCGCGCTCTGCAGATCGGCAAGCACGAGCTCAAGGTCTATGACTTCAATATCTTGCCGCGGATCCACCGTGCCTGCCACATGATGAATATCTTCATCATCAAAAATACGCACCACTTCAGCAATCGCGTCCACGTCGCGTATGTGTGTGAGGAATTGATTGCCCAAACCTTCTCCCTCGGAGGCACCCTTCACCAATCCCGCAATATCCACGAACTCAACGACCGCCGGGATTTTTTTCACCGAGTGCGACATCTCCGCAAGCCTATCCACTCGGAAATCCGGCACGGCGACGACGCCGACCGACGGGTCTATCGTGCAAAAAGGATAATTCTCGCAGGGCACGCCTTTCTTCGTCAAAGCATTAAAAAGCGTCGATTTCCCGACGTTCGGCATCCCCACTATCCCTATCGATAGCGACATAATTTAGACTGGATTATAGCCTATTTTGTCGTTTTGTCGTGCCCTGCTATCCTCACTGTATGCATCAGATACGAGCGCGAGTACACACGAATGCGCGAAAGGAAAGCATCAGCGTCGTGTCGGAACATGTACTTGAAATATCGGTCAAGGAAAAGCCGCTCGAGAACCGCGCGAATTCCCGCGTCATTGAACTCGTTGCACGCCACTTCCATGTCCCGGTATCAAAAGTCCGCCTCGTGCGCGGACACAAACGACCCTCAAAGATATTGACGGTCTGGTAGAGGCCCTCTCAAGGCGTCGCCTTGATATATCATTTTCCTCTCCTTCCGATATCCCTGACGTGACGTATCCACCTTTCTCGCCTTGTCTCGGGGATATGTTCGGATGGTCCAAACCATGTGCCGCATACGCGGAAGCCGGCGAACCATAAGATCCCCCATCGGAGTTGTGCATTCACGTTGCCCGGCAAGAACCGCACGAGGAGCGGGGCCGTGCCGCTCGCAAGAATAGTGCGCGCTGTTTTGCCGCGAAAGAGTCGATGCCAGAAAATCGTGTGGGCACCTGTTTTTGTCTTGATGTAGCGAAATGCGGAACCGGGAAGCCATGCGCGATCAAACAGTCCTTTCAATAAGGCCGGCATACCCACCCACCACACGGGATAAATAATGACGAAATGATCCGCCCATGCGACGAGCTGCTGAAATTTTATGAGGTCGGGCTCGAGCGGCTGTATCTCCCGATAGCCCTTGTGCAATATCGGATCGAATTGCATGTCACCGAGATTGAGTCGCTCGATAGTGTGACCTCCTTCGTGTGCACCCGCTTCGTATGCGTCGGCAAGCGCGCCGCAAAAACCGCTTTTATCGGGATGCCCCAAAAGAAGGAGTATCTTTTTTGCGACCATTCCCCCTATTTTACCTCATTATTCGTCCCTTCATGACAAAGACGATGAATTGCCATTATCCGTAGATAGATCATCAGAACCCGGCATAATCTCTGCGTCCGTTACCATTCTCTTTTCTGCCTCCGAAACTTCAATGTCGCGACTATTGAATTGATGCAGAACCATCGCGCGCACGGTCTTTGTATTGAAATAAAAGGCGAAAAGGAAAATGATCGCAACGGCCATCCGGAGTACAAACATCAGATATTCTCCATCCTGATACGCATAAAACGCCCACGGGGCATACACAATGGCGATAATGCAGGACATCATCGCATCGAACACGGACACCCACCGCATGAGCGGATTGACGAGCGCCGCGAGGCCGACCGACAAAATGGCTGCAATGATGATGAGTGGGAATTGCGTCAATAATTCATTGGCATACCACGGCGCACCAACGAGCATGAGCGCCGCGCCGCCCACCGAGAGCTGGCGCGCCACATCGCCCCAGTAGTGCGGTATACTTTCCAGACCCGGGTCAATTGGCGACATATATCAAAATCATGGCACGATACCAAAAATATGCAACTCCGAATGGGATATAGCCCCTACATCCTTGTATGCGCTGCCTTTGTGGCAAGCGCAATGATGGCCTCGTTGCTATCATTCTTCGCAATGTCATTCTTGCGCTTCATTTTGCAGCGTACGCACCGGTGCACGATGCGATAGTGCGGTGTCGTGCCTTCGAGCCTCGTGGGCTCCATCATGCCGCAACACGCCTCTGCCCTATCGCCCGGATTTTTGTCCACGTGCTTGCTCCAGAGACACTTCGGGCAGTGATTGGTGTAGCCGGTACCCTTTACGAACTCTCCACAGTGCTCACAGGTAAAGTCCTCGATGGTTCTTTGGAATTTCTTCTGTCCATTACTTTGGAGCATGATTACCAGAGTGTACCAGAATTAAGAAACTGTTGAAAAAGCTCCAGAGGCGAGGCGTCGAGGAACGAGAACGTGAGCCGTACTGAACGTACGGTGAGCGTTCGAGCGACGATGACAACGATGCATATGGACTTTTTCAACAGTTTCTAACGTAGCGTAACAGATGCGATGTGTTCATCCAGTGTTCCTTGCAATGTCCGGCATCGCAGCGTAAATGTCATTGACGTGTCGGAAGGCGCGCTTGATGTAGTAATGGTGCGGGAGCCCTCCATTCCCTCACCGATGGACTGCGAGCTGGCAAAGATCTGGCAGGCACTCGTACCGACGCTCGTCCACGAAACAACGACGGTATCACCACTCGATACAACTCTCGGCTGAACGACGATGGATGACGCGAAGTAGCGCGTCGAACTTGCCGAAGTGGGCGCATAGGAAGTCGTTCCATTTGAAGAAGTGCCCGCTGTTGGTTGTCCTATTTGTGCAGTACCGCCGATTGGTACCGGCGAGAGATTGGCGAAAGGACTTGATGTGTAGGAAGCGTTACCCGCTCCGCTCATGAAACCACTTGATTGACGCGGTGGATTATAGTTGTTTCCGCTGATACTCGATAGTGGGTACGTCCAGCTTCCCGGGTGCGAATTCGGTGAATAGCTCGGGTTCGTGGCGTAGCCTCCAGTCATACTTTCATTGAGCAACTGTCCGACATTGCTCGGCACTGGCACGCGGGCACCACCGCTAGCCATAATGAGGCCCTGCTTGAGTTCATCTGCGCTATATGGCAGAGAACCCGCCTCGAAACAGGCCATCGCCATTGCGAGACGTGCCACGAGGTCAATGTCGTTTGGATTATACACTTGATTCACGGGAATGCCGGCATTTCTGGAAACGAAATTTGCATACGCAGATCGATCACCGGCTGTCGCAGTCCATTGCTGGACGACGCCGCCGATCGTGCATCGACCGCGTTCCCCGCAATATCGTCGGAGCAGCTCTATATGGGCGGCAAATCCATGAGAAACCGTGGGAAAAATAGCGGTTCGATTGTTCGGATGGCACCCGATCGAGTTCCACCGCGTCGCCGTGGGGCCACACACTTGGGCACCCGTATTGCGTGTGCGGCACGACAGCGTACAGGTGTTTTTGTTGCACGGTAATTGCGCTTTCAATTGCGCGTACCACTGCTCGAAGTCACGCCCAATACCCAATATTTTTTCGTCTGCGGGACACACTTCAAACTTTTGCGGTATACCACGAGCAGCCATTTCGGCTTTATCTTGCACCGTAGACAATCTACATCCCACACCGAGTGTTTGGGCTGATATCGCCAGGGGCGAAGCAAGAACAACGACACTGACTACGATCGGTAGAGAAAACAATACAAAAAATGAAAAAAGAACCGCTGCGATCCTGCGCATACTCGTATTGTATCGCCTTTTACCGCGATGTTTGGAGCGTGGATGTTGAAAACCGCCACGTCGATCTACTTGCGTGGCGGCGTGTAGGTGAATTTATACACTGTCATTGCCGCACCCTTATACACCACATCGAGGCGCGACGAGAACCATGGAGGAAAATGATACGTGTATCCCGAATGCATGACGAGAAAAAAAGAACTATCAATCGGTTGACCGTCTTTCATTTGCTGGATAACTCTTCCATTTCCGTAATACCAAATCGTGTCCCAGTAGTCCCAATAGTACGTGTAGACGAGCTTCGGCGCTGGATTCGCGTTCAGAAAAGCTCCGAGGTTGCGTTCTTCATTCGCGATCAGTTGCTCATTATCCGCGTAGTTGTATCCCACATATATCGTGTTCGCAAAACCACCGATGAATAACACGACACCGACGACCAGTGCCGTGATTCTAAGTGCACGCTTCCGTATCCGCTGAAATAACCAATACGTCGTCAATGCTACAAAGATCGCGATAAACGGATATATCGGCATCAAATAATAACCAAGTTTCGTTTTTGCCAGCAAAAAAATACACAGTACGCCGATCGGAAACAAAAGAAAAACGAAGGTGTCTCTGACCGTCTCCCCTTTTCGATACATCCACCACACTACCGGTATAAAGAGTACAAAAAGAGTGGTCCATGGTTGCGCCCATGTAAGTAAAATATTGAAATATTCAACGCTATTTGAAGGCGGTGCGATACCGCCGAGTATGTTCTCGCCGACCCGCTGGATCACCAAATGAAATAGGTAACTGTCCCAAAAAACACTGCCGAATTTCACGCTCTCGTATATATGCCACGGCGCAGCGATCACAAACATTGCCGCAATGCCGATCCATAGGTACACACTTTTGAAGAAAGACGTATTCCGATGAATGAACGCAAAGATTGCGATGAAACCGAGCGGAAGGAGGCCGATAACACTCTTCATCATTATGCCGAGCGCGATGCCGACTCCTACCCCCGCATACCAGCGTTCGTCTTTGAGTCCTTTCAAAAAACTGAAGATCGTGAAAAGGATCGCCGCGGTGACCGGAACATCCATGCGCAGCTGCCGGCCCGCATACAGGAACATCGGCGATGTCAGTGCTACCCCACCCGCGATAGAAGCGGCGAGATAACTTTCGGCGGCTGTGTACACGATCAACATCGTGAGAATGATCGAGAGTATGCCGCTAAGAGCGCTCGGGAGACGGTATGCAAATTCTTTGTCCGGTATGACTTTTTCGATCGCTATCGCGCTCCAAAAATACAATGGCGGCTTATCGAACCATGGATTTTCAAATCGTCGCATCGTCATGAGATCGCCTGATGCTTCCGTGACGCGGAATGCATCGGCGTATGCCGCCTCGTCATAATCCCGAAAAGCTCCTCGTCCCACATGGAACAAAAATAGAAAACAGGCGACAATAATGATCAGTCCCGCAAAGTATTTTGCATACTGTTCGTGCAAGGTGTCTCGGCTCGAAGAAGTGTTCTTAGTTTCTTGTGCGGGCATCATACACACGATTGTGCCACGTCGGGGAACGCGAGAAAACTAGAGCAGCACAACCGTGCGGTTTTGCGAGCATTCGACGACACCATTGTCTATAGAGAATTTTTTCTCGCCGTCTTTTGTTTTGACCGTAATGATGCCGGACGTGAGCGTGGTAACGATAGGCTCATGGTGCGCAAGAACCGTGAACTGCCCTTCCGAGCCGGGGACGGTCGCCGAATACACGTCGCCATCGAATCGCGTCTCGCCGACGGACGCGATGACGAGATGAAACGTTTGCTGTTCTGCCATACGTTAAGCCACCGCTTTTACCTGATCTATGCCACCGACCATGTAAAACGCCTGTTCGCCCTGCGTATCGTGTTTGCCGCCCAAGATTTCCGCAAAGCCGCGTACAGTATCGGCAAGTGGAACATATTGGCCTTTGCGGCCCGTGAACGTTTCGGCGACGGAGAACGGCTGCGAGAGAAAGCGCTGGATCTTTCGTGCGCGGTACACAAGTTTTTTGTCTTCTTCAGAAAGCTCTTCAATGCCCAAAATAGCGATGATGTCCTGTAAGTCTTTGTAGCGCTGGAGTACGCGGCGCGTTTCGTTGGCCACGCGATAGTGTTCCTCGCCGACGATCTCCGGCGTGAGCGCGGTCGAAGAGGAATCAAGCGGGTCGATGGCTGGATAAATACCAAGTGAGGCGAGCTGACGTGAAAGCACGATGGTGGAATCGAGGTGCGAGAAGGTCGTCGCCGGTGCCGGATCGGTGAGGTCATCGGCGGGCACATAAATGGCCTGCACAGAAGTGATCGAGCCTTCGGTCGTCGAAGTGATGCGTTCCTGCAACATGCCCATTTCTTCTGCGAGGGTCGGCTGATAACCAACGGCAGATGGGACGCGGCCGAGGAGCGAAGAAACTTCGGAGCCGGCCTGCACGAAACGGAACACGTTGTCCATAAAAAAGAGAACGTCTTTGCCGCCCTCGTCGCGGAACGCTTCGGCCATCGTGAGACCCGAGAGCGCGACGCGCGCACGAGCACCCGGCACTTCGTTCATTTGTCCGAATACGAGCGCAGTCTTTTGGAGGACGCCTGAATCTTTCATTTCGTGGTATAGGTCGTTGCCTTCACGTACGCGCTCGCCCACTCCTGCAAATACCGAGTAACCGCCGTGCTCCGACGCAACATTGTGAATGAGTTCTTGAATGAGGACCGTCTTACCTACGCCGGCGCCGCCGAACAGTCCGACCTTGCCGCCTTTAATGAACGGTGCGAGGAGGTCGATCGCTTTCAAGCCCGTTTCAAATACTTCCGCTTTGGTGCTTTGGCGGATGAATTTCGGCGGATCTTGATGGATGGAGAGTCGGTGCGAATCCGCAGGCACATCCGGCATGCCGTCGATCGCCTCACCGATTACATTGAACATTCTACCAAGTACGATCTCCCCCACGGGGACACTAATCGGAGCGCCGGTATCGTGTACCTCGACGAGGCGAGCCAACCCTGCCGTATCCGCCATGGCGATACAGCGCGCGCGATTGAGACCCAAATGCTGGGCCACCTCGAGGACGATGCGTTTGCCCTTGTGCTGTATTTCAAGCGCATTGCGGATAGGCGGGAGGTTCTCATCAAAGCGCACATCAACAACAGGTCCAACAATCTGAGTGATGATTCCTTTGCTCATGGTTGGCTTGATACTACTTGATAATATTGGCTCATACAAATTTATTTCATCGACTCGATGCCACTGGTAATTTCTGACACTTCGCGGGTGATAGCCGCCTGACGGACTTTGTTGAATGTGCGCGTAAGGTCCTCCGACATTTCCTTTGCCTTGTCGGTGGCACTCTTCATCGCGACCATGCGCGCGGAGTGCTCCGACGCTTTCGATTCGAGAACGGCATGAAATATCGCGACGTTGAGGAGACGGGGCAGAAGAAACGCGAGCACCGTATCAGCGTCTGGCTCGATCGTGTATGCGGTCACCTGATGAGATGTTATCTCATCAGGCTTCGGGGCATAGCGACCGCGGGCCGGGCGGATACCGGCGACCATTTCGCTGACCACCTTCGGTGTGATCGGCACGATTTGCCGCGCGGTCGGCTGCTGTTCGAATGTGGAAATAAAATTTTGGTAGATGATAATGCATGCGCCAATCTCTCCGCTCGTGTGCCATGCGATGACCTTATTGGTGACCATGCGCATCTCCGTTTCAGAAACACCATCGCTGATATTTTCGTGCTTTTCGCGCACGTCATACCCGCGATTTGCAAAATAATCCCCTCCCCGTCGGCCGATCGCGATCATTACGATGGTATCTTGATTGAGGTTTAACCTCATTATTTCGGCTTCAACCTTACGTATAATGCCGCTATTCAACGAACCGGCCAATCCCTTATCGCTCGTAACGACAACAATACACGTCTTGATGTTCGACCTCGTAGGTCGAACATCTCGCATGAGTGGGTGGCGTGCAACATCGGCGGTGCCAGAGAGCCGCTGCAGCACCGAGAGCCCCGCAGCAGCGTAGGCGCGGCCCGAGAGCGCCCTCTCCTGCCCCTTGCGCATCTTGACTGCCGATACGGCCTCCATGGCATGCGTGACTGTTCCCGTCTTTTTGTATGACAGTATCTTAAGTTTTATGTTCTTGAGCGATGCCATGATTAGTTGAGGTGTCTTTTCATTTGATCCTTGAGTGCTTCGTATTGCTTGTATTTGTCGTTCGTACGTTCCACATCGTCGTCCAGAAGAAGCTGTATTTGAGCAACGAGTTGGCCCAATTGCTCTATTCGCTCTGCTTGTTTTTTTCCTTTGTCACTGACGGGATCGAGGTGGTCCGCCTCTGCGATCGCATTCGCATACATATTTCTGGCATCAATAAGTTCGGCAGCCATCTCAAGATATGAATCTTCCGCAGTATCTGCGACCCGAAATGCAGCTGCCGCCCTATCGTGCATTTTGTGCACATCGGTCCTTTCGATGTTCGGTTTTTTTGGCCGAAATTCTTCGCTCATACGTTATTTTGCCGCACCGAATAGTTCGGTGTGTGCGAGGCGGAATTCGTCGAATGCATGGTCGAATTGTTTTTTACTCTCGTCTGAAAGCACGCTGGATTTTTTGATGGTGGCAAGCAATTCCGAGAATTGTCCGCCGAGGAATGCGGTGAGTTTCGCCTCGGCTTCGGTGACGCGATTGACCGGCACCTGTATGAACAATTGCTTTCCGGCTGCGTAGAGCACGGCGACTTGCAGCTCAAGAGGGATAGGAGCGCCATTTTTCTGCTTCAGAACTTCCACCATACGCTGGCCGCTCGCGATACGATCGGCGGTCGCTTTGTCGAGGTCTTGCGCGAATTGCATGAATGCCTCCAGCTCGCGGAATTGCGCGAGCTCGAGCTTGAGCCCGCCGGCGACCGCTTTCATCGACTTGGTCTGCGCCGCAGAGCCGACGCGCGATACCGAGATGCCGACGTCGATGGCCGGCCGGATGCCCTTGTTGAAAAGTTCGGAGATGAGGAACATCTGTCCGTCGGTGATAGAGATGACGTTGGTCGGAATGTAGCCGGAAACGTCGCCGTCTTGCGTCTCGATGATAGGCAGCGCAGTGATAGAACCGCCGCCTTTTTCCTTGGAAAGACATGCCGCGCGCTCGAGCAAACGAGAGTGCAGGTAGAAAATGTCGCCCGGGTATGCTTCGCGTCCCGGCGGACGCCGCAGAAGCAGTGATATCTCGCGATAGGCGACGGCTTGCTTCGAGAGGTCGTCGTAAATAATCAAGACGTCGCGTCCGCGGTCCATGAAATACTCGCCCATCGCGACGCCTGAAAACGGCGCCAAGAATTGCAACGCGGCCGGTGCAGATGCCGGTGCATCGACGACGATGGTGTAATCAAACGCGTTCTCCGCGCGCAGCTGCGCGACGATGCGTGCCGTCTTGCTCTCTTTCTGACCGATGGCCACATAGATGCAGATAGGCCGCGACTCTTTGGGTTCATTGCGCTGGTTGATTATCGTGTCGATGGCGACTGATGTCTTGCCGGTGCCGCGATCGCCGATGATGAGTTCGCGCTGGCCGCGACCGATGGGGATGAGTGCATCGATCGCTTTGATGCCGGTCTGCAGCGGTACGGTGACAGATTTGCGGTCGATGACGCCATATGAGCCGCGTTCCACGGGCATCATGGTAGCGTTCTTGAACGGCCCCTTGCCGTCGATCGGTTCGCCGAGTGCATTGACTACGCGGCCAAGTAATTCATCGCCAGACGGGACTGAAAGGATTTTGCCTGTCGATTTTACCGTCATGCCATCGACAACCCGCGCCGTATCCCCGAGCACCGCTGCACGCACGCCGTCTTCTTCAAGATTCAAAATAAGCCCGTAGAGATCCTGCTGATCTTCCATCGCATGCTCGAGTTTCTTGCCCTTTGTTTCTTCAAAAATAATAATCTCGCTCATCACCGCTTTCGAAAGACCGTCGATGGCAACCACTCCATCGCCGACGGTGGTCACGCGCCCCACATGCTCCTCTTCATGCGTAGGTGTGAATTTTTCGATCTCCTTGATGATTTTTTCGACAATTGTTGAATCCATATATTATTCTTTTGTGGCCGCATTATATATTGAAAGTAGGTGTTTCTTATAACTCGCGTCTACGAGGTGCTCGGCGCCTTCGAGGCGCCAACCGCCGATCAAATGTGAGTCTATGTGCGTGATCATATCTTTCATATCGAGGTTCAACTTCTCCAAAACATCTTTGACTTCGTGTTTCGCACGCCGCTCATCTTTTTCCCGAGCAACGCTGAGTGTGAGGCGCGTGCGTGCGAGCTCTCGAGCGGCGATCTTTTCGAATGCTTTGCCAATCCGCGGCAGAAGTATCTCACGTCCGTCATTGATAAGCAGCTCGCGAAGCGCCGCAACTGCTGCGTGCGGCGTCTTCCCGCCGTTGACCATCTTCCATAGTGCCTGTGCATATGCAGACTCCATAGTTTAGTAGTAAGTAGGAAATAGTAAGTAGTAATTCATGGGATCAGGCGGATTTTTCAAGCAATAACTTTTCCGCGGCGAGCATGGCGGCGCGAGCTATCTCACGCTCGCTTTCCTTGAGCACCTGGCGTTTTGCTTCCTCGGCATGCGCGGCGGCGTCTTTGAGAATGCCCGAGGCCCGCTCTTCGGCGCCCTTCACGATGCCACTTCCCTGCTGCACGGCGTGTGTGCGCGCCGTCGCGACCAGTCCTTCCGCCTCGCGCGCAGCATCACCGACGATTTTTTTACTTTCACCTTGCGCTTCGTGAAGCTTCTGTGCCGCTGCTTCGGCAGTGCGGACACCCTGCTCTATCTTTTTCTGACGTTCCTTGATCGTTCGCAACAGCGGTGTGTAGAGGAAATATGAAAGTATCCCGAGCAGCACGCCAAAATTGAGCGCCTGTATCAAAAGGAGCTTCCAATTAACACCGAATACTGCGAAGAGGTCTGACATGACACGAGGTCAAATTCATGGAATTTTGGGGGCAGTGTGAGGCGCGCGAGGATTTTTGCGGGAGGCGTATCTGTACACGACGAGCGCAGAAATCCGATGCAGCAACAAAACAATGCGCAAAAATTACGTGAATTTAGGTGAATTTAATGATAAAGCCGACAACCAGGGCGAATATCGCGAGTGCGTCCGTGACGGCGATACCGATGAACATCGTCGTCTGGATTTTGCCAGACGCTTCAGGATTGCGTCCTATAGCCTCGAGTGCCCGTCCGACGAGCAAACCAAGACCAAGACCGGGACCGAGGACGCCCAGGCCGACGGCGATCGCCATGCCCAACGTCTTTGCAACTTCAATATCCATAGAGTGTCTAATTTAGCTGGATAAAATTGTTCGACCCGCCCATCCTATCACGAAATGCCGCCGCCTCAATTTTCCCCCTCGATCAATGAGATTCTGCGGCGTGGGGTTCCGTGATAGCCAACTTAATGAAGAAAAGTGTCAGGAGCGCAAAGATCGCGGCCTGCAAGAAGCCGATGAAAAGTTCGAACATCATCAGCGGCACGGGGCCGAAATATGGCACAAAGAACATGGCAACGATGATGAGCACCTCGCCAGCGATGATGTTGCCGAAAAGCCGGAATGAGAGCGAAATGAGTCGCGCGAATTCGCCTATCATCTCCACAAGTCCCACGGCAAATCCGATGAATCCGCCGGAAAAATTGATGAACTTTCCCATGTATTTGACGGCGCCAAGCGCCGCAAAACCGGCCACCTCGATGACAAAAAACGAAATCGCCGCGAGCGCGAGCGTCACGTTGAGATCGGTATTGACGCTGCGCAGGAGCGGGATGAATTCACCAGGTTTGAAAAATCCGATGCTGCCGATGCCCGGCATGTATTCGAGAAGATTCGCGGTGAAAATAAAAAGAAATATCGTCATCACGAGCGGGAAAAATTTTGCGCCGAGCTCGCGGCTTTCCAATACTTCGACGACATAGTCATAGACGTATTCAAATCCCCATTCGATGACGGTCTGAAATGTACCCGGAATAAGGCCAGCCCTTCTGCTCATCAGGACCGCAATGAGAGCCAGGAGTGCAATGACCGCCCAGCTGGTGACCAGCGAATTGGTGATCGGGATACCGGCGAGCGTGCCGATGACCTCGGGTTTCAAAGCAACATGAATTCCACCTTCCATTGGCAGCATCCTAGCACGGGAGAATACAAAAATCAGCCCGAAAGGGCCGCGCGGTAAGAGCTTTGAGCGGAACTATTGTTGCTGTTGCGACGACATCAATTCAGCAAGACTATCGGTCGTGGTATTCGGCAAGCTCGCCGACGATAACCATATCCACAAAAGTATAAGTATCGCTAGACCAGCGAGTCCGCCCCACAGTCGTTTATCGTCTATGTGCTCCATGTATGGCTTCTTTCGAATACCACAAATTGTCCCGCCGATGAAGCGGGTACACAACGAGGTTATACACACTCCGCTATAACGACATCGTATGTCGTTATGATATAAAATCCTTGATTTTTCGTGCGACCGTTTTCTCTTTTCCTTTGAAACTATGTGACGCACCGGGAATGACGTGCACACGGTGCGACGTTTGGATATTCTTATCAAACCATTCGACAATCTTTTTTGCAGGCCGATCGCCGTATTCGTCTTTTTCCGCCAAAAGAACAAGGGTCGGTATCCGTACCGATTGCAGTGTTCTCGGCTTCCGTTTCGAATCCCAATAGGTAAATATCTCTTCCGGGCCCTTACCAGAATACAAACTGATGAAACGTTGGGCATCAGCAAGTTGCGACCATTGCCATGTATGTTCCGGTAGAAGCATGTGGCGACGATTAGAACGCATCATCTTTTGAGCAACCTTGTCCGCTGTCGAAATCTTTTTTGCTCCATCGATCTTCATTGCAGCTGCATAATCGCTCATCGGCGCAAGAAGGATAATTCCTTTCACTTCATTTTGTTTTTTCGACGCCCAATAGATAGACTTTTGGCATCCCGTTGAATGTCCCGCGAGGTACACCTTGCGAGAACTGGATCTTTTCGCAAAATTGATAGCACCTTGAATATCATCGACACACTCGGTGAACTTCTCATGTGCCGCACCACCGCGAACGCGTTTATTTCTTCCTGAAGATACGCTCGCAACTTTGTCGTGTCCGCGGTTGTTGAACGCCAAGATTGCCGTGTCCTTCTCTACCAAATGGTCAGCGATCGTTAGCTTGCTAAACATTGAACTTCCAAGCCCGTGCACCCACACGATCGCCCGTTTCGGTTTTTTAGGCCCGAACCACAGACCGTTCAGAAGGTATTTCTTCGGTGTGACTATTTCAACGACGAATGCCGGTTTCATCTCGCGATTGTACCAGATACGACGACATGTACTTATATTAGCCGACCGGTTACTATAAGTACATGTGTCTATTTACTGAGTGCGAATGTGCTTCTACCAAGAAGTATTTGTAATTCTTTCTGTGAAGCAGGTAGGTGTGCCATGTCGATGCGACCGACGATACGAATGTTGACGTCGTTGCACCAGCCCATCGCCCTAGCGGCATTCAGTTTCCTGCCGCCGATATGTATCATGGTATCCGTATCAAAAAGAATGTCGACATGATTGCGAATGCGCGGGTGCATGGTATCGGTAATGACACGGTACCCGATCGAGCCTTCGACGGCCGGCAATTCACATGACCGTGTCGAGGTTGCCGTATTGGGCACGAGTTCGATGACGGTACCAAAAGGCAACTCATCGGCGAGATCCCGCGAGCGTGCCGCGTCTATCTCCGGGTTAACCGGAAAGCCGCTGGCGGTAATACCGGGACTCTCATCGGTTTGCTCAGGTACCGCGTTATACCCCGTCATGCCGACGGTATATGTCTCATATGTTGGCGCCTCGGGTGGGGTTTCTTTTGTCCAGGTAGGGGCGGGGATGATAGTCGTGCCCACGGTCGATAAAAGAAACAGCCCCATAAGGGCCGTACTAAACATTGAAGTCATGTAATGCAAGTCGGCTTTCCTTGCAACATCAATACTAGCATGGAGCAATCATGAAGTCAAGCTATTTTATGGCTTTGTATAGCCATTATTTAGCACCCCCTAAGTCCCTTCCTGCCAACTAGAGAGGTACTTCTGCTGCTGGGGGGTTAGTGTATCGATAGCTACGCGCATTGAAGCTAATTTTGTTCGTGCAACCATCTCCTCTATCTCGTCGCTGACCTCGTAAACTCCCGCTGTCAACGTCGAGGCCTTGCCTCGATGTGAAAGCCATTCCGCTGCGAGCGCCTGCGTAGAGAAACTCATGTCCATGACACTCGCGGGATGTCCTTCGGCTGCAGCGAGGTTAACGAGCCGACCATCAGCAAGCAGGTAAATGCGTTTTCCTTGCCTCGCCGAAGCTTTAGCGGAGGAGGGTTGTTCAATAACATACTCATCGACGAATGCGCGAACACCTTTCTGTACTTTCGAAGACACTTTTTTCAATGCCGGAATATCTATCTCTACATCGAAATGCCCGGAGTTGCATACGACAGCCCCGTCTTTCATCACTTTGAAATGCTCGCGGCGAAGCACGCCTATATCACCCGTCACGGTGACGAAGAGATCTCCCTCCTTCGCGGCCTCACTCATCGGCATGACGCGAAATCCTTCCATCGCGGCTTCAAGCGCCTTGATCGCGTCGATTTCTGTGACGATGACAGATGCGCCCATCCCGCGCGCGCGCATCGCGAGACCTTTGCCGCACCAGCCGTATCCGGCGACGACGACGGTCTTCCCCGCGATGAGCATATCGGTCGCGCGAATAATGCCGTCGAGTGTGGACTGGCCCGTGCCGTAGCGATTGTCAAAAAGGTTTTTTGTCTTGGCGTCGTTGACCGCAACAATGGGCATTTTCAGTGCGCCATCTTTGTGCATCGCGCGCAGGCGGATAACGCCAGTCGTTGTCTCTTCGGTACCTCCTATCAGATTTTTCAATAATTCAGGATGTGATTTGTGAATGGTCGAGACGAGGTCGGCGCCATCGTCCATTGTGAGATTGGGCTTCGCGGCGATCAGTGCCTCAAGGTGCCGGAAAAATTGCTCCTTCGTCTCCCCTTTCATGGCAAACGTCGGAATGTCATATTCGAGCGCGAGCGCGGCCGCGACGTCATCCTGCGTAGAAAGCGGATTAGATGCCGACAAAATGACATCTGCGCCACCCGCTTTCAGTGTACGCATTAAATTGGCCGTCTCGGTCGTCACGTGCAGACACGCGGCAAGCGTCTTTCCTTTGAGCGGCTTCTCTTTTACAAACCTTGCGCGGACTGCGCGGAGGACCGGCATATCCCGCTCCGCCCATTCAATACGCTTTTTTCCCGCCGCTGCTAATGACTTGTCTTTAATATCATATTTCATGTGCAGCAGTATACCGTGCAACCGCACAAAAATGAAAACCCCACATCATCGGACGCGGGGCTCTGTTCAATAGGTGACCTCATCATAGATGCGCTCCGCCTCTTCACGGGTCATGTCGGGGCGTTCTTCCAACATTTCTCCAATGACCCACGACTTACGTTGTGCGACCATTTCTTCCCGCGTCATGACGTGGTTCTTGGCAAGCGCCATAAGCGCATCGAGTTCCGGATGAGGTTTACACGGCTTCATTCGCATTGCAGCTTTCCTTCTGTTGAACTGCAACAACAGTACCACGATCTTCTACAACTTCAATTCCTCCTTGTACGATTGTTGATGGCGCTGCTTGACTTCTTCCATCGTAAATTTGTGATTCTGCGTCCCGTGGACTTCGACGACGTAGCTCGCGATCACGCTTCCGAGTTTTGCACACGCTTCGAGCGAAAAACCAGCGAGAATTCCTTTCATAAATCCCGCGCGATACGCGTCGCCTGCGCCGGTCGGATCGACGACTTTGGCGGGAGTCGCCGCGGAAACCTTCGCGTCCCCCGTGCGGGTGCGGATACGCGAACCCTGCGCGCCGAAGGTCACGACGAGTGTCGGCACATTGTCCATGATCACATCCTCGGTCCATCCGGTCTTCATCGCGATGAGTCCCAATTCGTAATCGCTCGCGAAGAGTATCTGCGCGCCGCTGATGCCGTTTTTGAGCGCCTCGGGTGAAAGCGCCGTCGTCTGCTGTCCCGGATCAAAAAAATACTTGAAATTCTGCCGCCGATACGATTGCGGGAGCGTCGCCATGTCTTCGGTACAACCCGGAGCAACGATGGCAAAAGCGCGCCCATCGATGCCGACCGGCGAATTGTACGGCTGTGCGCCCGCGCCCGCATGAAAAGCGGCGATCTGGTTGTCTTCGCGATCAGTGAACACATAGGCAGACGAGGTCATGTCGTTCTCAACAAAACGAACGGTGGTCGCCTCTATACCGGCGAGCAGCAGATGTGATTTGTATCTGGCGAAATCATTGCCGGCGGTCGCGATAATGTCCGGATGCTCGCCGAGAAGTGCGAGGTTGTACGCGATGTTACCCGCGGTGCCGCCAAATTCGACCGAGAGATCTTCAACCTGAAAACTTAAATTGATGCTATTGGCCTTGTCCGGCAAAATACTATCCGCGAAAAGACCGCCGTAGTTCATGATCCGGTCGTACGCGAGCGAGCCTGA
This sequence comes from Candidatus Kaiserbacteria bacterium GW2011_GWA2_52_12, assembly GCA_001004345.1. Classification (GTDB taxonomy): domain Bacteria; phylum Patescibacteriota; class Minisyncoccia; order Phycocordibacterales; family UBA2100; genus UBA10103. The sequence continues at coordinate 9,733 of LCQW01000005.1, read as the reverse complement.
TACGAGAATGCGTGACATGTGTGCAATTATAGCAGGTTGTACCTCCTCCATGGAAGTGACGCCTGCGAAGGAATTGCGGCATGCTACATCGTGTGCGCCACAAGTCCTATCAAGATGATCCCGAGGAAATTGAACGTGAACGATAGAAGAACGAATTGATACGATCTCATTTTTGAAAATCCGGTAAGCGCTATACCGAGCTCGTCCGGCAGTGGCGATGCAATAATGAGACCTCCTACAAAAAAAGCGGACCAGCGAAAAAGTTTCAACTTCAAGAGATGTCGCAATCTTCTACCTCCGCCCTGCTGATTGACCAATTCCATGACGTGCTCCGATACATGATCTTTTACGAATTTGAAAATGATCAGATCGCCTACGACAGCGCCCACCGCGCCGAAAAACGCCGTCTGAAGGATCGGTTGCAGGAGTGTTATTTTTCCAAGCGTAACGATAGCCGGTGCCGTCGTAAACACCGATGTAAAAAACAAACCGGCTATAAAGCTTCCCACAATCCCCAACTCTCTCGTGGAATCAAGTATTCGTTCCAAAACAGTGGTTTCCGTCAAAATGAGTGCGATGAAAATACTCAAGGCAATGATGCAAAAATCTTGAAATAACGAGCCGGGGGTATGTATATGCTTCACTTCTCCAGTATACCGTTATGTCGGCACACACCACCACGAACCGACCCCGTGTAACACCGTCAAACAAAAAACCGCACAAGCACTATAAGCGCTACAACTGAAACGACCACGGTGAACACCGTGAACCCGACCCTCGCATCGTGCTCGGTATCAAAAAGGTACGTTTTCATGAGGAGTCCTGTGAGACCGCGGGCTTTTCGTTCGGCGCCCGGCATGAACTCTTTGTTGCGTTCGTTGTTCTCCGCAATGCGGCGACGCGTCATTTCCTCGACAAATTCATTCACTGATTGTTCCTTTTCATCCATAGCAGTTAATTATGACTTAAAGCGCGCTCGTTGACATCGTGAAGCGCGACGATGAAGAGGCTCTCACTCCAGCCGAGCGGTGTGTTGTCATTGTACTTCGTTGAATTGGAAAAATACAATTCGGGCATTCCCTTCTTCGTCGCTATCGAACGTGCTTTTTCCACATACGACGCCGCCTTCGCATGATCGCCCAATTTTTCGCAGATGATCGCGAGCCAGCATAAGCCAAAAGTCCACTCTGCTTCTTCCGACCACCCGTCGGGATTTTTGTTGTAATAGTGGTCGCCTTTGTACCGTATAACGCCGCGCTCTCGCACGAGGTGATATTCCACATTTTCAAGTATGGTCGCGGTTTCTTCTTTGTTTACCAGCTCGTACGGCCAGATGAGCGACAGGAGCGCAAGGTCGGCGAACTTCCCGCTCGATTCGCGCGGCAGTATCGCATGGAGGACTTGTTCGCCGAGCGCAATGAGGTCGTCCGGCACGTCAATGTTTTCAATATGCCGCGCCATTTTGAGACCGGCGAGACACGCCCCGACCGACGAAGCATGCACTTCCTGATCTTCTTCCCACATGCCGGAATCGGGATCATGCCAATATTCGAGCGTTGATAGATACCACACGAGCTTTTGCAGCACTCTTTTGTCATCGTCATCGAGCGCGAGCAAACCTTTGTGATTTTGTTCAAGTTCGCCGACCTTAAAAAGAATGCAGCCGACGGAATCATTCTGTTTATTTCCCCACTCTTCCCAGTATTCCTCGAACGTCACCGGATTGTAACGGGGATGAATATACTGATGCGTATGCTCCGGTTTTTTGCTGATGGCATAGTCGATCTTCACCTCATGCTTTTTGAAAATATCGAGTATCGCGCGGTATGTCTTGCGGACTGTCTCGAAATCGCCGAGCACTTCGAACGCGATACATTCATAGAAATTATCGCGCAGCCATGCTTTGTCGTAGCCAGTCCCTATCCCCTTCTTCGATGCGGCAAAGAGACCCGACTCATACTGCAAACTCTCCAGTATTTTGAGATGCTGTGCGATGAGCCTTTCGTATATCGGGTGCGCCGCCATGATGGCAATTTTACACTACGAAATGGCAGTTCATTCGCCCTCACTCCGGCGGAAGTTTCTGAATGTGACCCTACAGGGAATCGAACCCTGCTTCCATCCTTGAGAAGGATGTGTCCTAGCCGATAGACGATAGGGCCCTACTACGCCAAGGCTTCGAAGGGCAAGCCTGACAACAAAATTATACCGAATTTCAGCCAATTTTCCACTCTCTCACTCGACACTTACGCTTTTTTCAACCACTCATCATCCTGACGCACCAGCAGGGAGGAAGCGTGCATCGGCTCGGCCATTATTTCCTCGACGGCGCGCTCCATGCGCATGCTTTGCGAACCTTTCACGAGCACGATATCTCCTTTTTGCAATTCCGATTCGAGCTCATTGCCCGCGCGCACCGCCTCGTTCTGTTCGTATTGACGGATATTGCCGTCAGGCATTCCCGCATCCAGCGCCGCTTGCGCGATCCCGCGCGCGCGGAACCCAACCGTAATAAGCAGGTCGAGACACGTGGCCGCGCGCGCGCCCACCAGCTTATGCGCTTCGGCCGAGTATTTTCCGAGCTCGAGCATGTCGGCCAATATCGCTATTTTTCGCTTCGGCTTGCCTTGACCCGGTGGCATTTTCTTTATTTCCCGCATCGTATCGAGCGCGGAGAGTGCCGCCGCCGGCGAAGAATTGTACGTATCATCGATAATTATTGAATTCCGCGTCCCATCGAGTGTCCGCATTCTTCCCGGCGACGGCACGGAGGCGCCAAGCGAACGCGCAGCAGCCGCCTGCCCAACGCCGACGATCTTCCCCACGGCGACAGCGGCAAGTGCCGAGTACACGCGCGGAGTACCGAGTGCGCCATAAAGAGTAGCCGGCTCTGAAACACCACCATGGTGCATTTCAAATTTCATGCCCGTCGGCATACCTTTTTCATATGATATCGACGCCCCTGTCGCGAAAAAATCGTTGAACCCTTCGATGCCGTACGTCAAGCATTTTTCCTTGATATCCTTCTTCATTCCCTCTAGCCGCACATCATCGCCATTCAGAATCACCGTACCGCCCGGTCGCACATATCGCAGAAGTGACAGTTTCTCATGCGCGACATCTTCGGTCGAATGAAAATATTCCACATGCACCGGTATTTCGGGTACTCCCGTCATGACCGCAATATCGGGACGCAGCCATCTCGCGAGCGAACTAATATCCCCCGGCCGATCTGCGCCCACCTCGAGAACGAGCCATCCAGGATACTTTTGCGGGATGATGAGAAGAAGTATTCCGCGGACGATGTTGACGAACCATTTGAAAGGATTTTTCCACGCATTGCCCTGCCCCAGTATCGTGAGCGGCACGCCTATCTCGCTGTTCATGCTTTTCTCGCTCTTGCGCACATGCACATGATCGGCAAGAACGGAATATATTGCGTCTTTCGTCGTCGTCTTGCCGACGCTGCCCGTGATGACGATGATGCGCGGCGCGTAGCGCCACAGGACGAGGCGCGCCTCGCACATCAAAATAAAAACGAGTATTTTTTTAAAAGCTGGCATATGTTTTATCTATCTGGCGGAATATCGTAATAGTTAATCAAGAATTTCGTAATGTCCATGAAGGGATGCGCCAAGGTCGCCGAAGCGAATTCCGCTCCGTGCGGCTCCTTGGCAAAAAGAAAAATGATGAATTTCGGATCATGCGCCGGAAAATAGCCGAAAAATGAGTGCAGAAATCTGTCGGTATAGTACCCGCCGCCGCCCGGTATCGCGATCTGCGCGGTCCCCGTCTTTGCCGCGATCGAATAGTGTTCTTGTTTCAAGATACCCTTCAAGAGCGCGTCGTCAAACACTTCTACGAGCATGTTGGTCACGGTGGTCGCCGTCTCCCCCGTTACGATCGGTATCCCCTCCGGCACGGCCATGGAGCGCGAGAGCCCGCTTTGATATTTGATGGAGGTCACGATATGCGGAGAAGGCAGTGCGCCACCGTTCGCCAAGATCGAGAGCGCGCGTATCATTTCTATCGATGTCACGGCAATGCTTTGTCCAAAAGACGCGGATGCGAAATCGATATCCGAGCCGCTTTGGAGAGACCATATCTGACCGACTGCCTCGTTCGGCAGGTCTATCCCCGTCTTTTTTCCAAGCTGGAGCCGCTGCACGTAGTCCGCAAAGGTACGGTGACCCATTGCATTGACGACGAACGACGCACCGAGATTGAGCGACTGATTCAATACTTCCTGCATGTTCACTACGCCGCGCGCCTTGCGATCATAATTGCATATCGTCTTTCCGCTCACATCTTTGCAGCCCGTATCGTTGTATGTCGTATTCGGCGTAACGGCACCCGCGTCGATGCCTTCGGCCATCGTGAGTGGCTTCATTATCGAACCCATTTCATACGATCCCTCGACGAGCGGGTTGGAATAGGTCGATACTTCGTCGACCATATTGTATGTGTTGAGATCGAACGATGGCCTCACCGCAATAGCGTATATTTCTCCGGTGTGCGGGTCCATCACGATGCCGCCGGCAACGGCCGGCGTATACATCTCCATGACCCCGTCCAGCGTGTCTTCCAATTGCTGCTGCACTTTTGGTTCTATCGAAGTCACGATGCTTCCAGTGTACGTCGCGGGATTCCTCGAGAAAAACGCCTCCACGTTGCTGAATATCTCGGCGAACGGATTGACGTACAGGTCCGACGATTCAATCGTGAGTGTGTCTTGGTATGAACGCTCGAGTCCGTAGACGCCGGTCTTCGTATTCCCCTGATACCCGACAAAGCCGATGGTTTGGGCCGCCAAAGTGCGCGCCGGATACAAGCGCCACTGATCCGGCACATACATCACGCCTGCTATTTTCAGGGTCCGAAGTGCACTCACCGCCTCGTCGGCAACGTGGAATGCCACCTCTTCATACGGGTCGTTCTTTTTTGCGGCGGCATTCGTAAATCGTTGTATGTCGATGGGCACAATGGCATTCATGGCCGCATACGCTGCCGTGGAATCGACGATGTCTTTTGGCTGTATCGCAATGCGCCAGCCGGATTGCATGACGGCTCCGGCCACCAGTTCCCCATCTTTGGTGGTAAAGAATATCGTTCCTCGGCCTTGCGTATCTTGCGAGGGCTCCTGGTACTGCGCGCTGGCACTTTTCAGGAATTCAGAACCTTTTACTATCTGTACAAAATACAGCCTCGCAATAATGAGGACCGCGGCAAGGATGAACAACCCGCACAGGATACGCGTGCGAAGAACCACATTAGATCCCGTCATTATGCACTATTGTAGCAGCACCTTGGCCCTGGCCGGGCAGGTCGGCCAAAGCGGTAGCACCCGGTCGATGTACGTAACTCGTTTGTGATACGGGAGCGAGGCCGAGCGATGCGCCCGTTTGTGGCTTAAGGTCCTGCAACAGAGCAAAATAGTTCTGCTCCATGTGGCTGATGCTGTTCTGGAGCTCCGCCGTTCTTGAGCTCGCTTCCTCGCGCGCGATGACATTCAAAACGGACGCCGTAACGAAATAAAGATACAGGCACAGCAAAAATGCGAGGCATCCGAAAAGCCCGCGAAACAAGAGCGGCTCGAGCGGATGCTCGATCGTGAGCGAAAATGTCCGCCCGCCGGAAAAATCCAAACTGCCCTGGAAAACCGAGGGCACATGCCTGCTTATTTTTAATACATTGCGTGACATATAAATTATTTTTTTTGGAAGACACGGAGCTTCGCACTGCGAGCGCGGGGATTTTCTTTCAATTCTTCACTCGAGGCAATAACAGGCTTCTTCGTGATACGCTCGCCGTTCTCTTCCTTGGACCAACGCACGAACGTTTGTTTGACGAGCCTATCTTCAATGCTGTGGAAGGTGATGGCCGCGAGACGTCCATGAGGTGCGAGCATTTCAAACACGGCATCGAGTCCCTCGCGCAATGCGCCGTATTCGTCGTTGACGGCGACCCGCAAGGCTTGGAACGTACGCGTGGCAGGATGCAAACGACCAAACCGATATGTGGGCGGTACTGCAGCTTTAATGATGTCGGCAAGTTCGGTCGATGTTTCGATGGGCTTTTGCGCGCGCCTCTCTACTATCGCTTTCGCTATCCTTCGCGAATAGCGTTCCTCTCCCCATCCCCACAGGATGTCGGCGATCGACTCTTCTTTCCATTCATTGATGATAACGCGTGCCGTCAGTGCACCCCCGCCCGGATTTTTTTCGTAGGTCATGAGCAGCGGCTCATCCTTTTGAAATGAAAATCCGCGCAACGAATCCAGTTGGTACGCGCTCCAGCCGAGATCAAAAAGTGCTTTCGTCACCTGTGCGATGCCAAGCTTCCCGAGTTCGCGCTTCAAATCGCGAAAATTTGCTTTAACCACGTGCGTCTGACATGTTGCATCTTCGAGAGCAAGCCGCGCGCGCAAGAGCGCATCTTCGTCGAGATCGAATCCAATGAGGATGCCGTCTTCCCCCAAACGATCGACAATGGCACGTGCGTGCCCGGCACCGCCGAGTGTCGCGTCGACGACAACATCATCAGGTTGTATCACCAGCATTTCTACTGCTTCATGTAAAAGAACACTTTGGTGTGTGCCTGCCCCGAGCATCGTCGAGGCGGATGACAACGCCGGGTCGCTGGAAGATGGTGAGCGTCGCGTGCGCATGACGTTTATATCCCCCAGCTACCTGGTGTTACCAATCGGGAAAATTGGGAAAATATGATTTTCATAGGGCACCTATCTCGCCGAGCTTTTTGGCCATCTGCTGCGCTCGTTTATCAATTCGATTTTTGTATGTGTTCCACCGTTCGGCATTCCATACTTCCACGCGATCAGAAACACCTGTAAATACGACATTCTTCTTGAGATTTGCATATGTCTTTTGGTGATCCGGGATCAGAATCCTTCCGACACCATCAACATCGACTTCAGCCGCGCCAGAGAGCATGAATCTGCTAAAACCGCGCGTATCCGCATCTGCAATGGAGAGTGACTGGAGCTTCTGTGCAATTTTCTCCCAACTCGTACGCGAATAGATGTAAAGACAATTATCAAGACCGCGCGTTATGATTACTTTTTTTCCAAGCGCCGCACGAAAATTTTTTGGGAGCGAGATGCGTTTTTTCTCATCAAGGCTGTGCAGATATTCTCCAATGAGTAATGCAATCATATAGTATTTACCACCTTTTCCCACTATCATTTAGTATAAAACCATTATACACCACCACAAGGCAGTTATCCACACTACTTCGCTCTCCCATGGGAGAGCGAAGTAGTGTGCCCTGCGTAGCTTTAGCGAAGTAGGGCATATTCACCTCCGTTGTGGAGCTTCGCAGTGCAAGCACGAAATAATGGCTTTCTTCAAGCAAAAAAATCGGCCACGCTTGACGTGGCCGAATTTCTGTTCATCTGCGTCTATGTTTGTATTTCTTCTTGCCGCGATGGCCGAAATTGATCTTTTTTTTCGGTTCGCTTTTTTTAAATTCCAGAGGCTTGAGATCGGGGTTTTGGAGCTTTTGATCTTCCCACGCGATCCATGCTCTCCATGCTTCGTGTACGATCTTGAGCGTCCTCAAACCGGTACAAATCTCCGGCGGTTCTTGCAGTATCTTCACCCGCACCTCGTCGATAGTGACGCGACGATAGAAAGTATGCCGGCGTCCCGCCGGCAGCTGACCTCTTTCAAGCAACACTCCCTCAAGTGCAAAATAGCACTTGCTTCTCGGACCTGAAACGATCCGCTCGTCGCAGGTGTCGGCGTAATATGCAGGCTCGGAGCATGATTCTTGATATGTATCCGTCGCCGCATACTGCTGCGGTGGATCCCACGGTTGCGGCGGTGGGTCACTTTGCTTAGTGCCGCGATACTTAAGAGTGTCACGCGCGGCACTTTTGACCTCTTCCCACTTTTCGCGGTCAGTGAGATTTTGTTGGATCATCGCTTTTATATCCGCCGCTTTTTCCTTGGTGGTCTCAATGACCGACTTGATTGGTGCCGTGATAGCCTCAATGAGTGTTTCCCATAAATTGCCGGGGATCGGCTGCTCACGAACAGCGGACGTACACATATATGAGTATTGGCATACCCCGCCGGTTTTCTTTTTGATGACATCGCAGAGGTTGGGCCCACCCCAATCTTTCCGGTTGTACCAATGACTGGCCTGCCCCCGTACGACTATGGAGTGGGCAATGAGCCGAAGCTCTTCTCGTGCCACTTCCGTGTTTTCTTTCAATCTCTTTCCGGCAGTCGAGCCATACTCGAACCAGAGCGCCTTCGCGACGCATTTATATTCTTCTTCCGAGTATGTTCGCGCAAAAGCCGAGCCAACGGATAACGATATCGCCCCCACCGCGAGGGCAGCCGCCAAACAATATTTGAGACTATTTCGCATTGCTCCCTCCTTGGGTGGGAATGCGTTTGCTTACCTAACAATGCCCATCAGGCAAACCAGTGTCAAGGAGACGGTGCTCTCAATTCCCGCTCACGAGCGGCAACGTGAAATGGAACGCCGTATATGGATTCCTCTCACGTGATTCCACCCATATTTTTCCTCCATGTGCGTGGATTATTTCCGATGCGATATAGAGGCCGAGGCCATATCCTTTTGATTTGGTGCCGATCTTGTAAAATGATTTGAAAATATCTTTGCGTTGATCACGCGGAATGTACGAGCCGTGGTTCTTGACGGAAACGAGTGCATTCGAATCATCCTTTTTGAGACTTATGTGAATGGGTGAACTTTCGCTCGCGTGCCGCAGGGCGTTGTCGAGCAGATTCATAAGCACCCGCCTGACCCGGACCTTATCCGCATCCGCAAACACATCGAGAGGACTCTCTATTTCTATCAAGTGGTCCTGCCATGAGCCTTGCGCCGTGTCGACCGTTTCCTTGACGAGCGCGCCGAGGTCTATGGGGACCCTCTCAAGTATCATTTTTCCGTTTTCAAATTCACGCATATCGAGGAGCGAGGTCGCGAGTTCCTGTAATCGTATGACCTCTTCGTGCAGATCGGTCGCCTCCTTCGAACAATTGGGGGAATGGAGCGCGAGCATTTCGCTCATGATGGCGAGTGATGAGAGCGGCGTCCGCATATCGTGCGCCGCCGTTTTCAGAAATGTTGAACGATATTCTTCGGCGTGTTTTTGTATCGTTACATCCTCGAAAATCTGAACGTAGTACATGCTCGTCCCGACACTCACGGGAAAGATCATGGTGTATAGATTGAACAGGCGTCCGTTTTTTTTGCGGTTTATGAGCTCGCTCGATACGAATTGCTGCCCGCTTATGAGCTTTTTGCGGATTTCATCATAAATTTTCAGAGACGTTTTACCGCTTTTCAGAATGCGTGGATTTTTTCCTATCACTTCGGCGAGTGTATACCCCGTCACGTGTTCCCATGCTGTGTTGACGTATATGATCTGTGCGCGGTCATTCGTGATGAGGACCGGTCGCGGGGATGCGCCGACGAGTGAGCGGAAGACGGCGTCTTCAACGTGTGTATTGTCAGGCTTTTCAACCCTTGAAACCCTTCGTGGTGAAGCCTTGACTACATAGGCCATGTATAACGTAATACCATAGAATTACGCTTGCAAGACAGTTCGCTTTGTGTTGTAAACTAACCGTATAACTGCGGCCCACAAAAACCCCTCAAGTAGAACACCCATTTTTGTTAAAAATGACTGTTGCTAATGTAGAAACTGTAGCACGTTGATTCTTTTCAGCAATAACTT
>LCQW01000004.1:37538-39845 GCA_001004345.1 Candidatus Kaiserbacteria bacterium GW2011_GWA2_52_12 | reverse complement strand
ATTTTCCGTTTCGCCTCGGCTGATTTTCGCCCGCAGAAAGGGGTCTGGGGAATGAATGCGGGCGGACTTCCGTTTTGACTTTTGCATGGGTGGGCAACTTTACTTTAGATCATTTTTTAGCTAAGGTGTCGACAGAGCCGATTTAATCGGCAAAGCCAAAAGCACGGCTTAGTGTGCTCATTTGTACATTGAAATAAACCAACAAAATGGAGGATTTTCTCATGATTACTCTCTCAAATGGCCATGCCTTCAAATACATGGTCGCAAGCGGAGCCCTTGCCTTCGATGGCAAGGGCTGGCCTTGGGAACGACCACTGGTGTGGCTCGGTCTCATCAAACCCGAACTTTTCACTGTCGTGATCAAATCCCTTACGCGAAACCCGCGTGTTGGAAATTTGCGATGGTGGAAACCTTGGACCTGTGTTCGCCTGATTCCTGGCGGCTCGGTCAACAAAGTTGGACTCACAAACCCTGGCATCGAATGGTGGTGCAAGGAAGTCGGTCCCAAACTCGATTTCCAAAAGTTCCCAACAGCCGGATCAATCTTCGGTGATGAAAAGGAACTGGTGGAAATGGCGGAGATGCTCAATCGCTTCGATCTCGTCGCGCTTGAAGTCAACGTCTCGTGTCCGAATACCGGCCACGCGATCGAGCAGGCTGAAATAGTGGTGAACAGTGTGAAGGCGGTCAAACGTGCTTCGCGTCATCCCGTCATCGTCAAGGTCTCGGCCGATCAGGACTATCTCACCATTGCGCGCGGACTTGTCGGAATCGCGGAAGCGGTCTCCCTCAACAGCGTGCCGTGGAAAACAGTCTTCACTAACGGCGAGCAGACCCCTTTGGCGAAGCTCGAAAAACAAGTCGGTGGTGGAGGCGGAGGCGTCTCCGGCAAACCAGCACAGAAACACAACTGGGCGGCAGTCGAAGCTCTCGCCAAACAAGGATCGCTCCCCGTGATCGGTCCAAGCATCATGGAATTCGAAGATATGGAAAAACTCCGGAGACTAGGCGCGAAAGCGATCGGCTTCGGTGCAATCCATCTGCGGACTCCGTGGAAACCCACATCGTTCATCAAAAAGGAAAACTCATGAAAGAAAACTCTGTAACAATCCCTCGGTGGTTTGATCGCCACCTCCACATCCGCGATGGCGAGATGATGAAAACGGTCCTTCCGTCTACGCTCAACCAGCGTGCGACGGGAGCGATCATCATGCCGAACCTGGCAGACCCGATCTCCACGATCGAGAAAGCGAAAGCCTATCGTGACCGGATTACGGCACTGCTCGACGGCTCCGACTTCGTGCCGTGCATGACCTTGTATCTGACGGATCACATCGATCCTGAGGAAGTCGTGCGCGGATTTGAAGAAGGTGTCTGGCGGGCGGTGAAGCTCTACATGGCCAATCAAAAAGGCCATGGTGGAACTACCGGTTCAGCTCACGGCGTGAAAAATCTTCTCGGCCGCTATCCTGTGTTTGAAGCAATGGAGAAACACAAAATCCCGTTGCTCGGACACTTTGAAGCAGTTGAAGAAGACGTTGACGAATTCGATCGCGAGATCGTTTCCGTTGACCGCGACCTCAAGCCGATCCTCAAGTCCTTCCCAGGACTGCCGGTAGTTTTCGAGCATCTCACGGACGGACGAGCAGCCGACTTCGTTGCAGAAGTTGATCACGACATCCATGCGACTGTGACTGCTCATCACCTGATGATTAATCGCAACGCAATGTTCTGGGGTGGCATGAACCCTAGCAACTACTGCAAGCCGGTGCCGAAGCGCGAAACGCATCGTGCAAAGGTCCGGCAGTATGTGACTTCGGGCAATCGTCGCTTCGGAGCAGGAACGGATTCCGCTCCTCACGATGAAAGTGTTAAGTCTCGCTGCTACGGCTGCGCGGCTGGCATCTTCACATCGCCAACGGCTGTCGAGCTCTACACGATGACCTTCGACGAAGACAATGCGCTCGAACATCTTGGTCCGTTTCTTTCCGAAAACTTCCTCGCGCTTTATGGCATGGAAGTGAGCTCGGAGACGATGATGATCGAACGTGGGACGCTTGTCGTTCCGCAAAAGGTCGGAGGCGTTCAAGTCTTCAAAGGAGGCGCGGAGATTCCGTGGAAACTCGTTGGTTGAAATCAAAAACAAAAACCTTAACCCAGCCCTAGCACTTAATTGTTGTCAGGGCTGTTTTTTAATGTTAACTGAACAGTTGCCCACCCATGCAAAAGTCAAAACGGAAGTCCGCCCGCATTCATTCCCCAGACCCCTTTCTGCGGGCGAAAATCAGCCGAGGCGAAACGGAAAAT
>LCQW01000004.1:0-37527 GCA_001004345.1 Candidatus Kaiserbacteria bacterium GW2011_GWA2_52_12 | reverse complement strand
CACCCCCGCGAAAATCAAAAGAGCAAGGAACATTTTTTCTTTTTGGGGTTGCCGAGTGAAGCGAGGCGGTGGCGGGGCTTTCGTGGAGCGTACGATTTAGTTTAGAGCTACCACGCGCTCCGCGCGTGGCACATTACCGATTTTGGAAATAGGTTCTGATTTGGTAGAATAAACGCACAAAGGGAACTCTAGCGGTCCTCAACCAATAATAATTGCTATTTCTCCACAGAAATGATATCTATTGCTTTGTCCAGGGTGATCGAGTAATTCGACATCCGTTGGACATACACAGCAGGGGGTTTCGATGGCAGATAGCCGTCTTCGTGTTCTCGTCAAGATTCCAAACGTCTCCGCTAGGAGGCTCGAAAAGCTCACGGCTTTTTTGAACGGATCAAAAAATAATTTGCCCCACGAGGTCGCTGGCCCGAAGGAGTGCGCCGAATTGCTCGGAGTTGAAAAGGACTCCGTGAATGGCGGATATCAGGTCTCCCTCCTTGTCACCATGGCGTATCCGTATGCATGTGGGCAGGATACACGGAAGCATGTGCCGCGTTCCGTGATGGACGCGCTGTACGAAAGCCTCAGTATATTTCCCGAGAAAGGTGGCGAACTTTACTGATGGCGGAAAGCCATCTTGTTAGGTTACAGCTCCACACAAGCCATTGTCAGCTTGTGTGGAGTTTTCTTTGTACAAATTGTTCAAAAATTTACAAATTGAGTGGTTTCCACGTCGTCCAATAGTGAAAATATTCTCACATATGCTATATTGTCCGCATGCAACACAGCACATATCCTATCATTCTGCAAAAGGAAAAAGAGGGGGGATACTCGGTAACGAATCTCGCTCTTGAGGGCTGCTACAGCCAAGGAGAGACGGTAGAGGAGGCCCTCGCCAACATTAAAGAAGCAACACTTCTGTGTCTTGAGGACGAGAAGGTCTCTTCGGTGGAAAACGAGGATGTCAGCCTTCACCTCATTACGGTCTAGTTCATGTCAAAACTGCCCGCACTTTCCGGCGCAGAGATGATTAAAATTCTTGAGCGGAAGGGGTACTCCAAAATAAGAACACGAGGAAGCCATGTGCGATTATATCCTCCTCCATATCTATCAGAAGCAAAGAAGGTTACTGTCCCGCTACACAAGAAACTCAAAGCGGGCACCCTTTCGGGTATTATGAAAGACGCAGGTCTTACTGTCGGCGATCTCAAATAAAAGTTCCCACTTCATCCAATAATCTGCACAAAACAGCAAAAGAAAAGCGGTCCCGCTTTGGCGGGACCGCTTACGTTGCACTGATTATTTTTTGAACCCCTCTCCGCGTGCCTGATCGGCCGCAGCGTCGGAATCAAACTCGCGCTCGAATTCCTGCCATTTGTTGACGCGCATGAGCGCCTGGTGGTCAGCGGTCGGGTGGCCGTGCTTTGCTCCCTGCATTTCCCAGAGCGCCTCTTCTTTGGCGGTGCAAAAACGCTTGGCGTAATCGTGCACCGCTTTCGTCGATGCATGGAATGCCGCGATGGTCACAAAAATGAATTTGTAGCCCATCTCGTTGAGATCGGCGAACCGCACTCGCTCGTGCGGTGGGGTTTTGATCCATGGCAGTGATGGCGAGTAGTTGAACGCGAGCGGGATGTTCGGATGGCGACGTTTCACCCCCTTGGCGAATGCTTCCGGAAGCGCGCGATCGCACTGATTGAATTCGCACCAGAGAAGGTCGGCACCCGCATCCGCATAACGGACCGAGCGATTCACCGCATCTGCCATACTGCCGGGCACTTTCGAATTGAACGCGTCGGTACGCGCGACGATGATACCGTTTCTATAAATGTCGTCGCGGGCGCGGCAGGCCGCACGAATCTTTCCGGCCATCTTGGCGGGGGGTATAAGTTTTTTGCCGGCGATATGCCCGCAGCGCTTCGGGAGTACCTGATCTTCGATATGCACGCCGGCGAGGCGACGCACTGTGCGCGTCGCGAAATCATACTCGAGCGTCCCGAAGAATTCAGCCGCCGTGCGCAGCACGTTCTTGGCGTCCCCATAACCGTCATCGATATCGGCGATGATTGGTAGCCGTGTCGAACGCACGATTTCACGCACTTGGTCGCGTTGTTCGGTCATGGTGACCTGTCCCATGTCGGGGCGGCCTTTTGAGCCGGCGATGGACCAGCCGCCGGCATAGATCGCTTCGACTCCGGCGAGGCTCGCGACGAGCGCGTCAATGGCATTGGCAACGCCAAAACCGAATACACCCTCTTTGCGCGCGACGAGCTCGCGGAATTTTTTTCCTGGATCATCGTACTTCGAATACATCGGCTCCTCCCGTTTGACGTGACAAAGAACAAAAGCTCGCTGGTGCATCGTATCACATCAGACACGCACGAATTTACATGCCTTTGACATTACACAAAAGAGGCAGAGTATTTGGCGTAGGAACATTGACAACTTCAATAGGATAAACAAGGAGTCTGCAATGTACAGAATCCGTATCAACGGACGCGGCGGTCAGGGCGGTAAGATGATGGCCGAACTTATGGCCATGATGCTCTACGGTCAAGAAAATGAAACGGGAAAGTTTCCCTACGTTTCTTCGGCGCCGACGTTCGGCCCGGAGCGGCGGGGTGCTCCCGTCGACGCATTCGTGCGCTTAAGCCATGAAGAAATTCGTGAACTCGGTCCGTTCCAGGAAAGCGCGGACGCGGTCATTGTGCTCGACGCGGACCTTGCGATACACACTGATGCGGCAAAGGGCCTACGGGACGGTGGCATTTTGCTCGTCAATTCGCAGCTGCATCCCGACGACGAAGCGTTCAAGAAATATGCCGGACGTGTTGTCGTTGCGACGATCGACGCTGATACAATTGCCATTCGCAATGGTCTCGGTAATCGAACGACCCCGATCGTGAACACTGCCCTGTTGGGCGCGTTCATTCGGGTAAGCAAACTCTTTTCGCTCGATGTACTGTTTCAGTTCATCAAAACTGAAATCAAGAAAAAAGTCGAAGCGAATAAGAAGGCCGCACAGGAAGCGTTCGATTCCGTGCGACATAGTGGAGGAGTAGTGTCGTGAAAAGCACCAAAATTCTCGATTCAATCTCACGCTCTTCTGGGGACGCGCAGTCCCCGAAGACCGGTTCGTGGCGGAGGATCGCTCCTTCGTACGAAAACCGTCTTTCGCCGTGCACGCTTCTGTGCCCGTGCGCCGAAAACATCCCGATATGGATGCATTTGGTACGCGAGAAAAAGTTCGAAGAAGCATGGCGCGAGCTCATCAAGGAAAATCCATTCCCGCTTATCTGCGGGCGAGTGTGCTATCGCTTCTGCGAAGCGCAGTGCAACCGCAAAGAGCAGGGCGAGCGTGTTTCTATCAATGCGGTAGAGCGTTTCCTGGGGCAGTATGCGGTCGAACACGGTCTCACCACTACACCATATACCGGCGAGAAGAACGGCCTCCGTGTCGCCATCATTGGCGGCGGTCCGAGCGGACTTTCCGCCGCGCATTTTTTGGCGCGCAGCGGGTTCGCGGTCTCTATCTATGACTCGCATGCGGAGCTCGGCGGCATGCTTCGCTACGGCATACCCGAATATCGCCTGCCGAAAGAACTTTTGGCGCGCGAGCTCGGGGCGATGGTCACGTCGCTCGGCATCGAGCTGCACATGAATGCGCACATCGATACGACATTTGAACAAGTGGCGTCCGAATACGACTTTGTCGTCGTTTCGGTCGGCGCTCATCGTTCGCGCGCACTGCTTGATGATCACGGCCGGGAATTTCCGTTCATGAGCGGGTTGCAATTTTTGTCACGCGTGGCGGATAAAAGTATGACCACGTTGCCGCCGGATACGCATCACATATGCGTTATCGGCGGGGGAAATACCGCTATCGACGTCGCGCGGAGCGCAAAACGCTTGGGTGCGGCGATCGTCACGGTGATCTACCGGCGTACCGAGGAGGACATGCCTGCGCACAAAGATGAGATAGAAGCGGCGAAGAAGGAGGGCGTGCAATTCATGTTCCTCACCATTCCCGTTTGGTCGTATTTCGACATGTTGTTCAGGGTGCGCTTGGAGTGCATGGCTGTGCAAGGAGAACCGGAGGGAGGAAAGAAACTCCCGCCGGTCAGAATACCGAATTCGCAGTTCGGGATCGATTGCGACATGGTCCTCTCGGCTATCGGCGAAGAAGTCGATCTCGACTTCCTCGGTTCGCGGGACCACACGTTCACAAGCGAGGATGATGTGCGGGGCGGAAGAATATACTCAAGTGGCGATGCACTCTACGGTCCTCGCTCGGTCTCCGAAGCGATAGCATCCGGCAAGAAAGTTGCCGAAGCGATCATTGCACGGGTCTCGGGCTCTGCGAAAGAGCCGCGGCCTGCGGCGCTCGGCGACGGAGACGTCAAATTCTACTACCTCAACAAACGACGAAAAAATCCCGAGATTTTGAATGAACGAAGTCTTACTGCCGAAGAGCTCCGCTCTTTTGCCGAGACGACGTTCACCATTACATCGGAGCAGGCAGTGGAGGAAGCGGACCGGTGCATCAACTGCGGAAGCTGCATTGCGTGCGACCGATGCCTCGATTTTTGTCCCGATTTCTCCATCACGAAACAGGATGGCGTGTACGTCATTGATCTCGACATGTGCAAAGGTTGCGGACTGTGTGCGCAAGTATGCGAGCGCGGCGCTATCGTTTTTGGAAAGGAGCAGGGCGATGTCAATACATAAGGTTCTCACAGGGAGCGAAGCGGTCGCGTATGCGGTCATGCAGGCGCGTCCACGCGTCATTTCGGCATATCCGATCACGCCGCAAACCGGCATCATCGAAAAACTGGCCGAGTATGTGGCAAGCGGAGAGCTGCCGAACTGTCAGTTCATACCGGTCGAATCGGAGAACACCGCGCTTTCGATGCTCATCGGAGCAGCGCAGGCAGGGGTGCGCACATTTACCGCCACCTCGTCGCACGGACTTCTGTACATGCATCAAGCGCTTCATTGGCATCTTGGTGCGAGACTTCCGGTCGTCTTGGTGAACGCGAATCGAGCCATCGGCGCGCCGTGGAATATCGCAAGCGACCGCACCGATTCGCTGTCGCAGCGCGACACCGGATGGATCCAGCTCTACTGCGGAAGTAATCAGGAAGTGTACGATTCAGTCCTGCAGGCGTTCCGCATTGCGGAGAGAACATGTTTGCCGGTCATGGTGAATGTGGATGGATTTCTCCTCACCCATACGAAACAGGGGGTCTCGGTATATACAAACGAGGAAGTTGATGCGTATATAGGGCACATACAGATGCCCCACGCACTCCGGAGCGACGAGCCTCGTTCGTACAGTGCCTCTGGCACGTCCGATTATTATTTTCGGCTCAAGAAAACTCTGGCGAGGGATATGCGCATGGCGCATACCGAGATAGCGGTCGCGGCAACGCGATTTGCGAAAAATTTCGGTCGCTCATACACTGCCGTCCCGTCGTATCGCATGGACGATGCTGAAGTCGC
The DNA here is from genome assembly GCA_001004345.1 of Candidatus Kaiserbacteria bacterium GW2011_GWA2_52_12. GTDB lineage: Bacteria > Patescibacteriota > Minisyncoccia > Phycocordibacterales > UBA2100 > UBA10103. The sequence goes on along the minus strand of LCQW01000004.1, from coordinate 32,028 downwards.
GCTTCTCATCATGGGAAGTACCACGTGCATCGTCGAAGATGCGGTGGACAAAATGCGGGAGCGCGGGGAAAAAGTCGGTGCCGTGCAATTGCGGCAATTTCGCCCGTTTCCGGCGAAGGCCCTGCGCAGAGTGCTGTCAAAGTGTTCGAAGATCGTCGTACTCGATGTCAATCAGTACGGCATCGTTCTCGATGAAGTGCGCGTCGCTCTCTACGGCATGACTACACCCGTCTACGGTTTTACCGTCGGCGTCGGTGGCGTGCCCATGTCGTCAAAAATATTCTGCGACATTATCGAAGAGGTGAGCAGCTCGAATTCGCTCGTAGCAGGACACTCGCAGTGGCGCGGAGTTCCCGATTTACCGAAAGTTGCCCCGGCTTCTACCGTCGTTGCAACAAAAGGTTCTTCGGCATTCGTGAATCCCGGTCATCGTGCGTGCGCCGGCTGTACCGCGCCCCTGGTGATGCGTCACACGCTCGACGTCGTCGGGAAAAATGCGCAGATCGCGCTTCCCGCGTGTTGCTGGTCCATTATTGCGGGACCGAATCCGTATACGCCACTGGGCGTCAACATGGTGCACTGCCCGTTTGAAACCGCAGCAGCAACCGCATCCGGTCTGGCGCGGGCGGCGAAAGAGCTTGGCGAGGGGGCAACCGCGATCGCATTCGCGGGAGACGGCGGAACGATGGACATCGGCCTTCAGGCGCTTTCGGGCGCGGCAGAGCGTGGTGAGGACATCATCTACATCTGCTACGACAACGAAGCGTACATGAACACCGGTGGACAGCGCTCGTCTTCCACACCGCAAGGAGCGGTTACGGAAACGACACCGATCCAAGCAGTGAAGATGGAAGCAAAGAAAAATATTCTCAAGATCATGACTGCGCACAACATTCCGTATGCCGCGACCGCATCCATCTATCATCTTGAGGACTTCAAAAGTAAGATCGCGAAAGCCGTCGCGTACAAGGGGAAGGGACTCCGGTTCATTCATGTTCTTGCCCCGTGTAATCCGGGGTGGAAGATCGACCCCGCCCTGTCGCTGCGCATGGCGCATCTCGCTGTCGAGACATGCGCATTTCCGCTCGTTGAATGCGAGATGGGAAAGTGGCGTATTACATACCGGCCGGAAGAAGTCGCAGCGCTCGCGGAGTACATCAAGCCGCAAGGCCGATTCGCTCATCTCAGCGATGAAGACATCGAGCAGATGAAGCAGAAGGTAGATTCCTACTTTGAAGAACTGGAAAAACTCGAAAAGTATTTCTAGCCCAATATCCAAGCAGCCCCTCATCGGGCTGCTTTTTCTTACTTTCTAATGGGATATACTATGCGGATATGGAAGGCCCAAAGAATCAAACGGGAGAGCATCTTCACGAGGTCTTCAAAAAGCGTCGGGAGTTACGGAACGAATTTAAGGAGGCAGTAGGCAAATCCTGGAGGGAGAGCAAATCAGATCAGGCCGAATCTCCGGAAGTCGTTAGCTTGACTTCAATGCGCGAAGCAATCGAGCGTGGCGAGACAATCCCTGCGCTGGGGGAAACCGGAGATGCTAGAACTGAAAGGGTCTCGCACCTGACCCATACACTCCGCGATCTCGACAAAGAGGCCGCAGATTTTAAACCTGAACACCGGGGAACGCTTGAGGACGTCGCGCGTCCCGACCATCGTACAGAGGCGCGAGACCGTGACTTCGAGCGACGATATGAGAACGTATCGGCAGAACTCAGTCGCCTTCGAGTTGTTCACGACGAGATGGATCGCAAGGAGTTTGCATTACTTCGAGAACGCAGAAGTAAACTCAGCGCGGCCGATCTTGATCTCATCAAACAGTATCAGGGGGTACGCGATGCGGTTGCCTTGCGGGAAGCGCGTCTTCGAACGGATCCTGAAACGTTTGCTCCCGCGCGCGCGTTCGAACTTCGGTCGTATCGGGAAGAACTTGGAAAGGAGCGGTACGCCGTGACCCCATCACGCCGCGCCTACGAAGACGACATCCAGCGACTATGGGAAGAGGGCAAAAGCGTCATGACGACGGGACCGACCGGTACAGGGAAAACAGAAATGCTTATTCATCTGAGCAAGCGTCTCTACGGAGAAAATCCTGAGGTGCTTCGCAGTACGGAACGAACAGGGCCCTCCGAGATATTCGGGAAACCGCTTCTGCGTGCGACGCCAGAAGGCGGGACAGAAACTTATTTCCAGCCGGGACGTTATACGTTCGCAGTCGACAGGGATGTGCCATTTATCGCGGACGAGTTCAATATGCTGGACACCAAAGCGCGGTTTCAATTCAAGGAACTCTACAACCGCAAAGCGGGCGACAGCGTCGTAATTCAGGAGGACAGCGGACATCCTCACCGAATAGGAAATAAATTCGCATTCGCTGCAACGGCCAATCTCAAAAGCGAGAAATACAAAGAGCGCTTTGAACTCGATCCCGCCGAATCTCGCGTTTTCGAAATGCGTCGAATCGATTACCTACCGAAAGACGAGCTGTATGATCTATGCGTCGCAACTCTGATGGATGCCAAGGGTCGCGTCCACGCATCTCGTGCCGATGCCACCGAGACAATCAAGCATTTAGCCGAGGCGACCGAACAGGTCCAACAGGCGTTTCTCGGGGTCGGCAGTTTCTACGAAGAAGGCAGCGGCGGAACAAAGAAGAAATGGGTCTTGGAAAAGGCGGTTCTCGATCCAGGCAAAGTACTTTCCATGCTCGGCGGCTGGCAAGCGGCCGAAGCACGAGGGGGGTCTTTCTACGAATATCTCAACGACCAGCTACGAGATTTCATCAATAAAGAAGATTTTCCCGAGAAAGACCGGGCGCTACTCCTGAAAGTATTTTTGGCGAAAGGTTTTTTCGCAGGACGCAGTCCAAAAGAATTCCAGACAAATCTTACTGCCGAGAAGTTACGCACGTATGGATTAAAGGACAAAAAGAGGGCGGCAGAGACAGACGTGAATCCACTACGGCCATCCGAAGTCGCGTTGCTCGACCCATTCGATAAACGTGCAGCCGAACTCGCCCGGATCGGGAAGGAATTTCTGGACGAGGAATATGAGCGCGTTCCGTACAAGGAGGGGAGAAAAGAATACAAACCCGGCGCCTTGCTTATCGACGAGGGTGGCAACGTGTTCCGGTATGTCGGCTTGAACAAAGAAGGCAAACCAGGCTTGATGCCGTATGAAAGAAAGCTGGGTGGGTCGCCTGAAAAGAACGAGGTATTCGAGGCTATTATCGAACGCGAGCGATCCTCGCTGCGCGAATTCTTCGGCAAAGATATTGACGTGCCCGCGCTGCCAGATTCCATTACGGCCGAGCAGTATGAAAGATGGAAGGAGATGAAATTCGAATTGCACTATCTGCCTCCAGAAGAGATGAGCGACAATAAAAAATATCCCGGATGGAAGAAAAAGCCTGGCAAGAAATACAGTCCGAACAAAGAATGGGGCATCGAATTTCTCGACGAGACGGCCGCATCCAAGAATGGGCTCTCGCCCGACAATCTTAAATTGCCTGGTAAATGGATTCTCGTCGATACCCGAGAGAAACCCGTGTACCAAGGCGGTAATCAAAAGTATCCGGATGACGCCGAGCTTGGCGCGGCGATCAAGGAACTCCGCGACAGAGGCGTCATTCAGAACTTCAAACACTCGGATTCGAGATTTAATATTTCTTGGGACGAATTGCACAAGCCCGAAGTGAGGGCGAAATTGGCAGAGGTACTCGGTGTTGATCTGGAGCAGGTACGTCTGCCCCGCGCAGCGGAGTGGAATTTTCTCGGCAACGCCCATTATCCAAAATGGGGAGATACCAATACGTGGGAGCGGTTTGAGGATTCCTACCAACAAGGCTCCGGGCGTCTGGCTGGCGGCCACTCCGACTACGGCGGTCTTTCGCACGTCTCTTCGGTTACGCCTGCCTACCGGCACGGCTACTGCGGTTTTCGCCCCCTGATCGCTTTCCCTCAATCTGGTTAAGTTGGGTTCTTAGGTCTTTATTCTTTGAAACTTTGGATTTCGCCGCAAAAATGTAAAACACCATGACAGCACTAGAAACAGCCAGCCGCCGCAGACTCCCGACAGAAGGTCCATTCGTGGTGGAGAGTTTCAAGGCTGCGGGGCTCCGTGCTCTCACTGTCGAAGAAGAGAAGAAAATCGCGCAAGGCGGTGTCTCGGTGGAAGGTATGGAACAAAGAGGGTTCGACGAGGTAGAGGAGCGCGAACGAGAGTCTCTTCGCGCATTCTTCGGTTCAGACGTCGATGTCCCATCCGTGCCCGGCAGTGTCACCATGGAACAATACGAGCAGTGGAAAGAAATGGGACTGGAACTGCACTATATGCCGGATATGGAAATGAGTGAAAATAAAAACTATCCCGGCTGGAAAAAGAAGCCGACCTCGAATATAAACCTGTTCAACGCGGTCAAGGATAAAAATAGTAAACTTGCCGCAGACACGCTCAAACTTCCCGGTGCATGGGTGGTAGTGGACACGCGGGAAAAGCCGCAGTACCAGAATGGAAATCAGATGTACGCGAATGATCCGTTTAAAGATGCCATCGAGGAATTGCGAAAACAAAAAGTCATAGGGGGCACCAAAGCGGGGTCCCGCTTCGAGATTTCGTGGGATGAATTGCATAAGCCGGAAGTGAAGCGCAAGCTGGCCGAAATATTGGGAGTTGCGCCGGATAATCTGCGACTACCCCGAGCTATCGAATGGAACTTTATGGGCAACGCGCACTATCAAAAATGGGGGGACACAAATACGTGGGAATGGTTTGAAGATTCCTACCAGGGCTCCAGGCGTTTGGCTGGCGGCTACTCCGCCCTCGGCGGTCTTTCGCACGTCTGTTGGGCTTCGCCTGACTACCGGAACGGCAACGGCGGTTTTCGCCCCCTGATCGTTATCCCTTCTTAAGGGTTCCTTGGCCTTTTTCTTTTGGGGCTTTGGGTTCGTTGCATTTTTTATCTGCCGAGGATAGCGAGAGAAATGAAAGTGAGAGCACTTTCATTTCCGAGCGTCGTAGGCAGCAAAACTTCAGTTTTCATATTAACCACGCTATGGTTGGTTGGGCTCATGAAGCCACATCCCTGCCGCCTTTGGCGACGGAAATGGTTGGTTCGCCCAGATAAAGGGAAACGATGTGTGCGCGACTAATGCGTAGAACATTGAAAGAACGGAGACGCAACGTACTTATACGAGCGGGACTACGTAGAGCTTTACGCGCAAGCGAGAAGTATCTGCCTGAACCGCTTCTGCCTTAGATGGTCGCGTGCATGCGAAAGCTCCAGGCGTTTGGCTGGCGGCAACTCCGACAACGGCGGTCTTTCGCACGTCTATTGGGATACGCCTGACAACCGGAACGACAACAGCGGTTTTCGCCCCCTGTCCGTCTCCCGTCCGATTCCCGACGCACCTCAAACGTGCGTCGGGAACATCGGATTCTTACTGGCGACGTAGGGCGAGCGAGATGCGAAAGCTACGCTTTCGCATCTCCGAGCCGAGGAGCCAGAAACCGGAGCCGGTTTACGTGGACTTGATCCAGCCGCCAAGTTGCCTTCCGATCTCACGCGATTGATTCGCAAGGTCGAGGTACCCTTTTTCTGGCAGAGCTTTCGTGTCGTTAGCAAGACGAAGCATAACCTTGAAGAGATCCAGGGTAACGCTCGCCTCGGAAAGCAACTCTCTCCGCCCGTCGCCTCTTACAGCGTTAGCCCGAATAATGAATCCCAGAAAGTCCATTGCGAGTACTTGAAGACGCTCGCCAATCGTATATCTGTCCTGTTTAGGAAATTTACCGGTTCGCGCATGAACAGAAAGAAGCAACTGGTAGGCGCTATGGAAAATGGGAAGGTCAAACCCATCGCTCGGCCTCATAGGGCTCCCACGCTATACGAACGGATAATCAGCTGCCGGAATCTGATGGGGGCGTGGCGGAAATTCCGATGCGGCAAGCAATCAAGAGCGGACGTGCTTCGATACGAACGACAGCTCGGGGATAACATATTAGGTTTGCATTATAGTCTCCGCAACAAAACGTACCAGCACGGCGGATACGACTCGTTTTTCGTACAGGATCCCAAGCATCGGCATATTCACAAGGCGTCAGTAGGAGACCGGCTCGTGCATCACGCCATCGTTCGCATGATCGAGCGAATGTTTGAACGTAAGTTTATTTTCGATTCGTGGTCTTGCCGGAAGCGCAAAGGCACTCACGCCGCCATTGAGCGATTCGGGCGCATTGCGTGGTCTTTGTCGCGAAACAATACGGTTCCTGTTTGGGTTCTCAAGATGGATATTGCAAAATTCTTCGCTTCGGTTGATCAAGGCGTTCTTCTTGCCATTATTGAACGCACGGTAAGTTGCAAAGATACACGCCCGCTTATCGCGAACGTGCTTGGCAGTTTCGACAAAGGGCTCCCGCTCGGCAATCTCACCTCACAACTTTTCGCCAACGTATATCTCAACGAACTCGATCAATATGTGAAGCACCGTTTGCGCGTGCCCCATTATCTCCGCTACTGCGATGATTTCGTCATACTTAGCCGCGATCCGGATGTTCTCAAGGCTCTCGTGCCACAGATACGACTGTTCCTCGAAAGTCAATTGCGACTACAACTGCACCCTGCTAAAATCACATTGAGCAGGTTGAGCAATGGCGTCGATTTTCTGGGCTTTGTCTGCTTCCCCTACACGGCAGTTTTGCGTACAAAAACGAAACGCCGCATGCTCGCCCGGGTGGGAGATAAAAACCTCTCTTCCTATCTCGGACTAATCAGTCATACACGCTCGTACGGACTCAAGAAATTACTCCTACAGAAAAAATATGATCGAAATATGGAAGATGGTAGAGAAGAATAAAGGCCCCAGAGACGCTAATCCCGACACTACACCAACTAGCGAAGAAGAGATGCGAGCATTTTTTGAAGAGGATCGAGACTTTTTACGCGCCTACATAGGAGACGACTCGATCGGAATTGAACCGGCACCTCCTGGTTCTAGCGTGAAGACATTGGGAATTGATCTGGAGAAAGGAAAGATGTATGTCAATCCGGATTTTTTCATGCAGATGAAGCATTCAAAGAAGCCGTACGTGTTATTCCACGAATTCGAGCATTTCAGGGAGTTGCGCGATTTGCTCGCCGAAAAGAGCGGAGACAAGGTTTGGCGAAAACACCGCGACAAAGTACAAGTAAGTAAACGATATAGCATTCTCGACAACACGTGGGATGATGTGCGGATGAATCGAGGTGTTGATTCGCGCGCGCCAGCTCTTAAGGACGCCAAAGAAGCTCTATACAAGGAGGACCTCTTCCCCGAAACGGATTTTACGAAACTGCCCAAGCATTTGCAGTTCGCTTACACCCTACTCCGCGAACGCATGGTTCCGAACGAGGCGTGTACAGTTGCGCCCGATGTGCGTGCCGAGATTGACCGGCTACGCGGCATCAAAAGCAAGAGCGGAGTTCCGCTGTTGGAGTATGCGAGCCGTCCTGATATTCCGCCGTCGGTCCGTATCGCTTTGCAGGATAAATACCTCGATCCGGTGTCGAAGCGTTTTTTTGACGAGGATGTCGAGCAGAAGAAAAAAGACCAACAGCAACAGGGCGATCAAGGTCAGGGAGAGGGGACTGGCGAGGACGATCCGAAAAGCGGAAAAGACCCCAAAAAACAGCAAGCTGCCAACGGGGCAGGCCAGAAGCCGGAAAAAGGCCAGAAAGGCAAGGGCAAGAATTCTGAGGATCAATTCAAGAACGAATACGCAGAATATAACGAAAAGAATCCGGATAAAGCGCTTCCCGCCGAGGACATAGACAAGGCGGTGAAGAAATACATTGAGGCAAAACAGAAGACAGGAACTGAGAAAACCGAGGAAGAAATGTTGCAAGAAGCGTACGCACGTGAGGCGGGCGTGTCCGTTGAAGATTTACGGACCTACCAGAATTTCTGGTCAGAAGTTGAGAATATTCAAAATCCGGAGACGAACGAACGTGTTCTTGAAGAATTGCGAGCGATATTTCGTAAAATTATCGCGGAACGCATGGCTCCACGGCTCAGACCGAAATTGCCCACAACCGAAGGAGAGATTCTTGCGCGACCAGCAGACGCTGTGGCGGCCATCAAAGCCGGAATACAGGAGCCCGCAGTTTGGGAAACTGTCGAGGTGCATGAGAAACTTCTTGAGCGTTTCGGAAATTTTGACGTCACCCTCGTCGGCGACCGTTCCGGCTCTATGCAAGAGTCGGACTCTGACGGAGCGGTGAAGAACGTCGAGCAACGAAAAGCTATCGCACTCACCCTTGAGGCGCTAACTGAATTTTCTCGTGAGCTTGATGATGTGCATCGCGATCTACTTTACGACTTGCATGTTCGGACGGAAAGCTGGGCTTTTGGAGGCGACAAAGAAATCGGCATTTTAAAACCTCTGTCCGAGACGCTCACTGAAAAAGAGCGCGTGGCGGTATATAAAACGCTTGGCGATACCCATGGAGATGAGACTAAAGATTTTAAAGCACTCGAGCGCATCAAAGACTCAATTCCTGAGGAGGATTGGCAACGAATAGCCGATAAAAAGCTGCGAAAGATTATTATCGTTCTCTCCGATGGAAACAGCTCCGACCAGACTGCTGCTCAAAAAGCCGCCAAGGAACTACGTGACAGAGGAGTCATCGTCGTGGGCGTCGGAATCACAAAATCAGGCGCGGCCATTACCACAACTTACGCACCTGATGGGCGTGTATGTGAGAAAGCTGGACAGCTGGGTACGACGCTTGGAAATCTGCTTAAAGAGCATCTGAAAGATCTCTAAAAAACTAAAATATGCCGTTTTTTGCTATCATTGGGTGATGTCGTTCTTTACGGGCGACGTAGGGCGAGTGAAATACGAAAGCCTGCTTTCGGATTTCCGAGTTGAGGAGCTCGAAAAAAAGAGTATATGATGACTTTTTTTACCGGCAAAGGAGATGGTTGGACAATCAAATTGTTCGATACTCCCTCGGGTCAGCGGGTGACGAAGTCATCACCCATTTTTTAGTGCATGGGACAGCTCGATGAGCTGAATACGGTCGTGGGGTGGTGTAAGGGCGCTGCGCCAAAGGATTTTTTGGCTGGTAATCGGTTGGTAGAAAATCGGATGCGCCCCATGCGATAATTTGCTAAAATAAACACAATGACAATGAGGAAGGTCCCCCCATACTTTAAATCCGTTTTATGGTCATATTCCCTTGACGCGTGCGATCCTACACGCATGAAAAAGACAATTATTACACAAGCACTTCTCTACGGGTCCTTTACTCACTGGAAGTGGATACGCGCATTTTACGGTGATGATGAAATACGGAACGTACTTTCTTCGGTGCCGGCGTCCACATTTCGCTCAAAATTGCGCCCGCTTGTCGAGGCGGTGTTTCTATTTTCGGATTGGAATTATGCATGACGAAGCCTTGAGTACAATAACGAAGGCCGTATGGGAAAAATGCGGTTTCCTCGGAAACATGTATCTTGCGGGCGGCACCTCGCTTGCATTGCAAATAGGCCACCGTCGCTCGGTTGATCTCGACTTTTTCTCCACGATGCCGATCAAAAAATCTCTCCGCTCAGAAATAGAGAAACGATTTGCATCTGTCATTCCTATTGTCCAGAGTGGAGACGAACTCACCGTCATGGTCGATGACGTCAAGCTTACGGCCCTTCACTATCCATTCGTGCTCTTGTATGAGAAAGTAAAAACGCCGACTGTTCCACTTGCATCGGTTGCGGATATTGCTTCCATGAAAGCGTATACGCTCGGGAGGCGTCAGTCACTCAAAGATTATGTTGATCTCCATGCGATCCTCGTGCGCGACATCATCTCACTTTCATCCATTATTGCTGACGCTCAAAAAAAATACGGCGACGCTTTCAATGATCGTCTTTTTTGTGAGCAGCTTCTTTTTACCGACGACCTTGAAAACGAGCCCATTGATTGGATAGGGGAATCGATTTCAAAGGACGATATGAAACCGCTCTTTAAAATGAAAATTACAGAAGTATTTGCTTAGTACATCGGACACCACTGACCGTTGACGTTCATCCTCTGCTATCATTGGGTGATGTCGTTCTTTACCGGCAAAGGAGATGGCGGGACAACAAAATTGTTTGACACCCCTTCGGGGCAGCGGGTTACGAAATCGTCGCCCATTTTCGAATGTTTGGGACAGCTCGATGAGCTGAATACGGTCGTGGGGTGGTGTAAGGTCGCTGCGCCGAAAGATTTTTTGGTCGATGATCGACTAGTTGAAGCATTACTGCACGAAGTGCAGGATTTTCTTTTTACCATTCAGGCCGAAGCTGCGGGGGCGAAAAAATCTGTCCCGCAGGCGAGCGTCGAGGCATTATCGGCACTCATCACGTCGATCGAAAAGTCGCTGCCCCCCGTTACAACATTCCTTGTGCCGGGCGGCACTGAATTCTCCGCGCGGCTCGATATCGCCCGGGCTATAAGCCGCAGGGCCGAGCGGCGACTGGTGGTGTTGCACGAATCGGAAGAACGCGTTATGAGTGAATCATCGCGGGCCTATGCCAATCGGCTGTCGTCATTTTTTTATGCCCTGACACGCCTCGTCAATCACCGAGCAGGCATTGTTGAAGCGTCGCCACTTTACCGCGATATTGTATGATCCGCAGGTTAATACCAAAAAGTGTCGAAGAGCTTGCCGAATGGTACATGCGGTATATTTCACCGCTGTCCCTCATTGCCGGATTCATCGCCGACAATCTGATATTGTTGCGCCGCGTCGACGTGTGGACGAGCAACGCGCTCTTGTTTTTCTATCTCACGGTCGCGGCGATCTGCATCGTTCTTCTGAATCTGATAGAAAGCGGCCGTCTCCGCCATCCGCTGTTCCTAAAAATATTGCCGCTCATACCAGTCGTAGCGCAATTTGCCTTCGGCGGACTATTTAGTGGTTACTTGAGTCTGTACAGCCGGAGTGCAGCGTATGCATTCAGTTGGATATTCGTCGTCCTCCTTGCAGGCTTATTGATAGGCAATGAGAGATTCGTCCGGTTCTACCGCAATTTTTCATTTCAAATGAGTGTGTACTTTGGCGCGCTGTTCTCGTTCTATATTTTTTTCCTGCCCGTCGTGTTCCATCAGATCGGTCCATGGATGTTCGCCGTGAGCGGGGCCGCGAGCCTGACCGCCATCGCGCTGTTCATACTGATACTTTCAAAATTGGTCCCCGATGTCGTGCGGCGGGAACGCACAAAAACATCCCGCGCCATCGCTGTCATTTTCGTCGTATTCAATATCCTGTATTTCACCAACGTGATACCGCCGCTTCCGCTCGCGCTCAAAGACGCGGGTGTGTACCACTCGGTAAAACGCACGGGAGACACGTACGTGCTCCAGAGCGAGCCGGTGCCGTGGTACCAATCCTATTTGCGATACAGCATGGTCTATCATCGCCTGGCTGCGCAGGCAGGCGCTCCCGGAGAGCCCGTGTATGTATGGAGCGCGGTTTTCGCGCCATCCGGACTCTCGACCACCGTCTTTCACCAGTGGCAGAAATATGACGACATCACAAAAAAATGGCAGACGAAGAGCACGTTCTCCTTTCCCATTCAAGGCGGACGAGACGGCGGCTACCGCGGATACTCGGTCAAGCAGGACGCTTCTCGTGGGGATTGGCGCGTCAATGTCATTACGCAGTACGGTCAGATCATCGGACAAATCTCGTTCCGCATCGAAGATGTGCCCACCCCCATAAACTTAATTGAGACACAACAGTGATTTTTTAGTGATTTTCTGCTATAAATCAAGGTGTTTGATGGCGACCGTGGTGTAACGGTTAACACTGGAGCTTGTGGAGCTCTCGATCAGGGTTCGATTCCCTGCGGCCGCCCAAAACTAGGTATGGTATGGGTGTCCGTTAGACGAAGCGCAATGACTGTGTGAAAATGGTGCATGCTTCAATTTCTATACTACAACTCACATATAAAAGGCACGGCACAGAAACAAACGATCATGTTGGCTCGTGATGTGCTGTGCAAGATTAAGCCAAGTATTCGAAACGTACTGTCCGTACACCGTATTTGTAATGAAAGGGAGGTTTTTCTAAGTACAAAATCTTTAAAACACATCTACGACAGGCACATTTTCGACAAGCAAAGCCCGGCGGATTTCCTTACTATCATGAGTTCGCTGACAAAAATCATCAGGTTTCCTGATGAGGTACGTAAAGATATGGAAAGTAAGCGCGGAGACTTTCTTTTTGTAAAAACAATCAATGGACAGCCCTATTTTATCTCTTTGGAGGTTGAGCAAGATGGTACGATCAATGTCGTTTCATCATCGGCTACAGGAGAAAAATATCTCAAAAACTTCACTGTGTTGTGGAGCTGGGGTACGGCTAACCCCCCATCGTAATGCTCTCGGTTTTCTGGTTTCCCAGATCCGATTGCACTCCGCAGTAGAGCCTTCCTGCATTTAGCCCCACAACACAATGAACTTTTCCGTCCCGCAAGAAAGAGGCGAGCACACATATTAGCTTACCATGATGAGGATAGCAAGAAGTTAAAAAAGTGTGGACATGATAATTGGAACTTCCGATCATGCAAAAATCCATATTTTTAGCCATTAGGAGCGCAATAGCGTACCAAGCAGAGCCGCAAACTGATCGCTGTTGTTGTGTCGATTGTGGATAGCCGTGCGTCTCACACACAGATATACTGATGTGATGCCGACGCTGATAGCCGCACGGGTGATAGTTATTGCATTGCCGGTCTTTTTTATGATCGCGCTCATTCCGTACGTGCAGAATGATTATGTGCTCGCGGGCATCTATCTGCTTATCATTGCCGTCTCTGCGATCCGCTATACGCGCAAGGAATTTATTTTTCTTATTTTCGGATTCATCATGCTCCTCATCGCAGAATATTTTTTTCTCATGACCGGCGTCGAAGTGTTTGAGCGGCGTACCCTCCTTGGCGTCATGCCCGTGTGGCTCCCGCTCCTCTGGGCCTACATCTTTATTGCTATCAAGCGGGGAGTTCTCGTCTTTGAGAAATACTTACTATAGGTTTGCTACTGCGTAGACTCACTCTTTGTAGCGCCATCGCCCCCATCTTCGAGGGGGATGGGCTGTAATTGATATGCAGGCGTGCGGATGTCCGAGTATTCTTTTGCGACGGCCTTTCCGGAGCGGAGTACCGAAAAATAATTCCGGACCCAGCGGATGCAGGTGCGGATAATGCCGATTTTTGCAAAGCGCCTACCGGAGGCATACACAGGTAATCGCCAGCTCCACTTCACAACACCCACACGCTCGAGTTCGCGGAGCGTATACACGTCGTCTGCGGCAAATTCGACCGATGTGTCGAATCCACCGATCTTCTCGAGGGCCCATCGTTTGATGATGAAATTACCGCCACACTCCATGCCGTCTCTGCCGCGAATAAAGTGAGTGTAGAAGTAAAACACATACAGAAGATATTCGAGTGAGCGTGTGAGGACGCGCCCCGAAAGGGGAAGGTCGTAGAAACGATAGGGGCCGGAGAGTGCAATGACATGCGGATTTCGAGAAAATTCTTCGAGGACGACGTCGAGCCAGTGGGCGGTGAGCATGTTGTCGGCGTCAATACAGGCGACGAGCTCTCCTTTTGCCGCTAGATATCCGGCTTGCCTGGCGTACCGGACACCCTTTTGTGGTTCGTCGATGACGCGGACGCCGGGAAACGACGACGCGACGGCTCCCGTGCGGTCGGTAGAAGCATTGTTGGCGACAATGATCTCCGCATCGACAGGATGTCGCGCGAGTTCATTTTTGATCGACTGAATACACATGCCGATATGCGCCTCTTCATTGTGCGCGGGAATGGTAAAGGAGATTTTCATACTATACATTTTCACCAATAAAACGAGACCGTATCAGGCGCACCAGGCCAATGAAAATGAGTACACCAAGCACGAACATTGCGACGATAGAAATTTTTTCAATGACACTCCCGACCTCTATGTAGAGGTGGCTGAAGAAAAGGCCGATGAGCATGAGAGATCCTGTCCACGCGGCCTCACCTAAGATATTGAATACGATATAGCGGGAGAATGGCACGCGCGAGAGGCCGGCAGTAAAGAGCGTGACGATCGCAAACCCGAGCCCGTTCGTTATTTTCGAAATAAAAAGGATCCTGCCCTGGTGTTTATGGAATATCTTTTTTGTTTGTACGATCTGCTCGTCGGTGATCCCGAAATGTTTTCCAAAACGATGTACGAATCGCTCTCCATAGTGATAGCCGATCCAGTACCAGATGACATCACCGATCAGTGCGCCCGCTACGATAAAGGCATACGCAACCGGAAATACAAAGTATCCAAGTCTCACAAACACGCCGGCGAGAAGCGCGGTTGCTGGTTGCAGTACAAAAGAGGCAGGAATGAGGGCCGCGTAAGAGTACTGGAGCACAAGGTCGCCAAAGAAGCTCATGGGCATATCGATTAAGAATACCAGAATGTGTATACTATAGTAGTAATTACTCGAAGTTGATATGAATCATCGCCCCATCAACCGCATTCTCCTCGTCACCGATTTGTGGTCTTTGCAGCCATACGGTATTTTTACGGTCATCGTTAATTTAAAAAAGGAACTCGAGAGGCAGGGATGCGTCGTCGACGTGCTTGAACCGAGTCGATTTTTTACGGTACCCTTTCCGCTCTACGAAGGTGTCCGCCTTGCTATTTTTGCGCGCGGCGGCGTACGGGAGGTCATCAAAGAGGGGAACTACGACATTGTCCACATTGTGACCGAAGGCCCTTTGGGTTGGTATGCGCGCAGCGTATGTCGTCGCCTCGGCGTACCATTTACAACCGCCGTACACGGACAGCTCCACCTCTATGCGGAAGCGTGGCTCGGACGTTTTTTCGGACGGCTCGTGCGCAATCTCATGGTCCGTTTTCATAATGCAGCTATCGTGACGCTCGTCACAACGAAAGCGATGCATGATGAGATGTGCGAATTCGGCCTCCGGCGGGTGGCAATTTGGCCTCTCGGTGTCAGTGATATTTTTTTCGAGCGCGGCACATGTCCTGCCGAGCTCGTAAAACCCGTTTTTATGTTTCTAGGAAGGATTTCATCGGAAAAAAATATTGAGGAATTCCTTTCGCTTGATCTGCCGGGCACCAAGCTCGTAGTGGGCGATGGTCCTGATCGGAAAAAGATCGAGACACGGTTTCCGAAGGTAAGATTTGTCGGATATCAAAAAGGCGATGTGCTTGTCGCGTGGTGCTCCTGCGCCGATGTGCTCGTCATGCCATCGCGTACCGAGACATTCGGGCTCGTGATGGTTGAAGCGCTCGTGCTCGGCATTCCCGTGGCGGCACACGACGTAACAGGGCCGCGTGAAATAGTCAGGAGCGGAGTAAATGGCTATCTCGACGAAGATCTTTCACGTGCTGCGAAGCAATGCCTCACCCTCTCACCCGACGATTGCCGCACCTCGGTGCAACAATTCAAGTGGAGTACGTCCGCGGCGACGTTCCTGTCCATCCATGATTCCATTAATCGACGCGATACATCGGATTGATGAGGAGCAAGTACACACTCGCAAGTGCGAACACGATGCAGAGGATCCACGCGGCGCCGAGCGGCCAACCAGCAACGGCGATACAGAGTGTGGCAACAGAAAGCAGCGCGCCAAGAACATCGATCCTTATTTTTCGTTCTAGGAGCGTCGATGAGGCGATGAGCTTTCTAAGATGCACGTACTTTGCGACCGCAACTAAAAAGAGCAGTGCGGAAAAAAGAGCGAAGTACACCGTTGAGGCAAACGAGAACGCAAGTGCGCAATAGATGCCCACGAGCACCATGTCAAACGCCGTTTGTGCGGAGTTTCGCGGTGTTATCGCGGAAAATGCCCGTATTGAGAAAAACGTATTGAATACCAAGACGGCATAGTAGAGAAGGAGGGGAAGTGAATGCATTGTGTTTGATGTACTCAAAAACCAGCCAACGAGCCCGAAAACAATAAAAAGCAGACAGGCGATGAGCGACTTTTGTGAGGGAGATATTCGCTTCATAGGAGATGTGCATACATGGTACTATGATCCTTACACTTTTCCTCTATGAGTATTGTGGGCACAGCTACAAAGTCCTCTCGTTTTTTGCATCTCTGTCGCGTACTTGCAGGGCGGTATCGACAGTGTTGGTCCGACCGGGAATTTCGGGTATCACTCGTGCTCTCCGCGCTCACCTTTACGGCGAGCCTCATCGTCGTTTTTTATGCCATCGGGTATGCGACCGATCGCGCGAGTAATCCGGTCACGGATATTGTGCTCTCAAATACGCCGGTATTCGATGTGGACGGTTTGTTCGTATATGGTACGGCGTTTTTTCTTGCATTTGTTGTACCGCTCCTTCTTGTGAACCCTCGGTGTATTCCGTTCGCACTCCACAGCGTCGCGCTTTTCTACTTCACCCGGGCGGGATTCATTTCACTCACGCACCTCGGACCATTTCCGCTCGCGAATCCAAACGCGTTCGATCTGGGGGCGACGGTGAATAGATTTTTCGTCGGAAAAGATTTGTTTTTTTCCGGCCATACCGGTCTGCCATTCCTTCTGGCGCTGATATTCTGGAAGGAGAAGCGGGCTCGCGTCATCTTTCTCCTCTGGTCGGCATACTTTGGCATTATCGTTCTTCTCGGACATTTGCATTACTCGATTGATGTTGCATCCGCTTTTTTCATCACTTTCGGGGTTTACAAGATCGCCGAATGGCTTTTCCCGAAAGACCGGGCGTTTTTCAATTCGGACACACCCAGTCGAAGTGCCTGATACGATCCCGCCCTTTCTTTTTGGAAAGAGCAGGATACAATTCTCACATGGATCCAGAATTACGGCAGAAGCTCGATACGCTCGAGCAAAAAATCGACGCCGCATACACCGCTGCCGAAAAGACACGGAAGTACTTGATGTGGGCGGGCATCGTCTCGATCGCGCTCGTAGTGCTCCCCATGATCGGACTTCTGTTTGCGATACCGGCGTTCATCTCCACGTACAGTGAGATAGGCAACTTGTCCTTGTAATTCTATGTACTATGTACTATTTTCTACGTACTATTTAAAACATGGATCAACCAACTGCAGATAAAATAATCAAGGCGACGCACTGGCCGCGTATGATGGCGGCGGTGGCGCTCGGCGTTCTCGCGATCTTTCTTCTCGTATCCACACTCGTCGCATTTAAAAGCTACCGATATGTCGGCAGCGGCGTAGCGGCGACCAATACGATCTCGGTGGACGGCCAAGGCGAAGTCTTCGCGGTACCCGACACGGCGACATTTTCCGTGACGGTCCAAGAAG
The DNA here is from genome assembly GCA_001004345.1 of Candidatus Kaiserbacteria bacterium GW2011_GWA2_52_12. Taxonomy (GTDB): domain Bacteria; phylum Patescibacteriota; class Minisyncoccia; order Phycocordibacterales; family UBA2100; genus UBA10103. Next base: position 14,689 of record LCQW01000004.1, on the reverse strand, counting down.
AGGCAAAAGACGTGAAAGGCGCGCAAAGCGTTGCCACCAAGAAAGGCAACGACATCATTGCATACCTCAAGAAGCGGGGCATCGATGAAAAAGATATCCAGACGACCGATTACAGCGTGAATCCGCAGTACGACTATACGAACACCTGCTCGGGCGGATACTGTCCCGGCAAACAAACCTTGAGAGGATATCAAGTCTCCGAGACGCTGACGGTGAAGGTGCGCGACACGAATAAGGCGGGCGATCTCCTCTCCGGTGTTGGTTCGCTCGGCGCATCGCAAGTAAGTGGGCTCAATTTCACCATCGACGACCAGAAGGGGCTGGAAGCAGAAGCGCGCGGCAAAGCTATCGATGACGCGCACACGAAAGCGGGGGCGCTCGCGAAGCAGCTCGGCGTCTCGCTCGTGCGTGTCGTCGGGTTTCAAGAGGGCGGCGGACCCATCTACTACGCAAAAACGATGTTGGCCGATTCAGGAGTAGGAATGGGTGGAGCTTCGGCACCGGAAATCGCGACGGGTCAGAATAAGATCACCTCGAACGTATCGGTAACGTACGAGATCCAATAACATGGGCGGCGATGTCCCGGGTAAGATCCTCGTTGCGATCGGCGGCGTCATGACGGCGGCCCTGCTTTATCTTGGTGTTTTTTCGGGAACGTCTGCGTATGTATTCTGGGCTCTTTCGGTCATTCTCATTGTTCTCGGGCTCATAAACTGGGGGGTGAAATAAATTTGACTTTTTTATAGAAAGGAATAGTATGCAGTCAAACGCCGAGAGGCGTTTTTAAAATGCCTAGAAGTTAGCAGCAAAAACAACATTTGTATGGAAGGATTTTTACAATATTTGAAAGATACGCGGGGTGAATTGCGGCACGTCGCATGGCCGACACAGACGCAGACCATCGTGTATACCATTCTTGTGGCACTCCTTTCGGTGGGCGTCTCGCTCTACTTGGGCCTTTTTGATTTCCTCTTTACGACCGGCCTTACGCGCGCCATCAATATTTTCCCGTCCAGCTATGGCGCTCCGGCAGTTCAGGTGCAGCAGCAATCGGTTCAAACCACGCCAGCACCTGTCGCGCCGACGACCCAAGACAACGTGCTTCAGTTGGTTCCGGGTATTCCGAGTCCTAGCAAAACACCGGCTAAAAAATAAAGTATGGCAAAACAAACCTACGGAACAGAACGTCAGTGGTACGCAATCCACACGTACTCGGGCTACGAAGACGCCGTTGCGCGCAATTTGAAGCAACGCATCGATTCATTCAGCGTCGCCGACAAGATTTTCAACGTCGTCGTGCCGACCGAAAAGAAGATAAAGATAAAGAACGGCCGCCGCTTCGAATCGCGCGAGAAAATTTTCCCCGGCTACGTGCTCGTCGACATGATCGCGACCGATGAGGCGTGGAGCGTCGTGCGCAATACGCCGCAGGTCACCGGATTTGTCGGTACCGCCAATCAGGCCGTGCCGCTCGAACCTGATGAAGTGGAGAAGATCCTCAAGCGTACCTCGGGCGATACCGTGCGTCACGCGATCGATCTCGCGCTCGATGATGCCGTCGTTATCATCGACGGCCCCTTCAAAGACCTCGAAGGCAAAGTGGGTGAGATTGACGAAGATCGGGGAAAGGTTAAAGTGTTCGTGCCGATGTTCGGCCGCGAAACTCCCGTGGAGCTCGAAGCCGACCAAGTCCAACGCATTTGACCTTTTTCTACAAAGTAGTACAATCCCACTTTCTGTTCTTTGAGAAAAGGTGGTTTTGCCATAGCGAAAAGCGGCTTGAAATCAGGCCCTTTTCCGCTGTGGCAAATCGCCATATGTCCCTGAACTCGCGGGCAGCGAGAAGTTTTTTGGCTACGAGCCAAGAAAGGACTATGCCATGTCGAAATACCCAAACATGTTGGGTCGTCTCGAGGCCCTCATCAATAAGCTTGGAGGAGAAGGCGGCGTAGATCTTCTTCTCGCCGGCAAGTTGGTCCTCGTCAACCCTGCGTCGAAAAAGGGGAAAGCAGTCGTCGACAGCCTCTTCACCTTTGCGGGATCGTTCAAGACCGTTGGTACGGAGGAGTTCGTCGCAGCGAAGAACTATGTCATCGACACCTCCGAGAGGGCGCGTGTACGCATCTCGTGGCTTGGTGGTAATTTCAAGACGTACTTGCTGCCCAAGATCGAGCACAACATCGCTGCGAGCGATCTGAAACTCCAAACGCTTCGCAGGTCGTCTATCGACCTGCCCAAGAATGCGGAAGAGCCCGGCACCATCGCGGGTCTCGGCGGTCTCGAAAAGGCGGAAACCAGCCTCTACGAGTTCTTCGAGACGCTCGCGCATAAGCAGGCGACTCAAGACTTCACATGGCTGATCGGTTACGTACGTGACGACAACAATGTGCTCTGGGCTGTGAGCGCGCACTGGTACGGTGGCGGCTGGGGTGTCGAGGCCTACTCGCTTAGGCTTCCGTTCGGCTGGCGTGCCGGCCGCGAGTTCGTTTCCCGCTGATTCTTTTACACTAAGATACTTTGCTTTTGCTTTGTGTCTTAGAAACTTTGACCCTTTGAACCTAAAAAATTCAGAGGGTCTTTTCTTTTGTATAATCACCAGTGAGGAACGCTCTGGGCGTGTCGTCTGCGGATTGCATGCAGCACCTCAAACATTGGCCTTGCCAGAATCGAGCCGTTTGCGAATTGCTTGAGTGTGCATGCGAATGTTTAAAAAAGAAAAGAATCGGTGCGCTACGCTGGCGGACTTTAAGGTCCCACATGAGATACAGCCCGGAGAGTATTCAAAGGGCAGTGGAGCGGATGACGCAGCGTACAAATGGCTCTGGGCTGTGAACGCGAACTGGAACGGTGACGGCTGGGATGTCGAGGCCAACTCGATTAGCAATCCGAACAGCTGGAATGCCGGCAACGAGTTCGTTTCCCGCTACTCTCTTCTTCCCCGCTCAACTTTCTCTGTTGGGCGGGTTTTTTGCAAGCAAACCCTTGCGCCAGCCACCTACCATTTTTCCTATTTCTTCGACACCTGGTGCGAGTTGGAGATACTGATTCTGCTTTATCACCGATGACTCCCACGCAATCTGGAGGAAGAAACGCAGAGAATCTATTGTTTGCAAAGCTTTTTCTAACAGAAGAATTTTTGTGGGACCAGAAACAAATGCAGCTTTGCGCAACAAGTCGAGAAGTTCAAGAAGCAGCGTATCGATTCGGTTGCCTATCCCAAACCGCTCGGTACGGGCAATGTTTCGGCGTATTGGTATCCAATCGGTGTACACTTTCTTTGCATGTTCAATAACTGGCAACAAATTTCGTTGGGGGGGGGGTTCTTCCAAGAGGATTCAGTTCGCTCATACCTACGAGGATATCATTTCGGTAGAAAATCTGCTTGCGGCGTGGAAAGAATTCGTGAGAGGTAAATGGAAGAAGAAAGATGTGCAGGAGTTCCAGTATAAATTGATGGACAACATACTCACGCTCCACCGTGATCTTACGGCGGGCACATACAAACACAGCGGCTATGATCACTTCAAAATCAGCGATCCCAAACCTCGCGACATCCACAAGGCGACTGTGCGCGATCGCCTGCTCCACCACGCGCTGTATCGGAAGTTGTACCCATTCTTCGACCACACATTCATCGCGGACTCATACTCATGTCGGCGGCGGAAGGGAACGCACCGCGCGATGAACCGATTCCGTAGCTTTGCATACAAAGTTTCTCGCAATCACACCCGCACCGTCTGGGTCTTGAAGTGCGATATCAGAAAATTCTTCGCATCAATTGATCAGAAAATTTTACTTTATATCATCGCGCGACACATTCTCGACAAGCGCGTCGCTGCTCTCATTGCCGAAGTCGTCGGCAGCTTCCATGCACCGTACCTATCTTATCCGGTCGGTTATTATAAGTACGCTTCAAAAGGGCTTCCACTGGGCAATCTCACATCGCAGCTTCTTGTAAATATCTACATGAACGAGTTCGATACATTCGTGAAGCATACGCTGAAAGCAAAATACTATATCCGCTATGCCGATGATTTTGTGATTCTTTCACACGACAAACAGTTGCTACGGCAAGTAGGGCGATATATCGCCCTATTCTTGTGGGAACGGCTGCATCTCGAACTGCACCCCGACAAAGTGTCCATTAAGACATATGCATCCGGCATTGATTTCCTTGGCTGGATCCACTTTTCTGATCATCGAGTGTTACGGACGAATACTAAACGGAGGATGTTGGCGAAGACGGAAGGTAACGATTCGCTAGCATCACTTGAATCGTATCTTGGCTTACTGGGCCACGGCAATACACGAAGACTCGCTGGCCCGCTTCAAAAGAAAATCGGCGAGCTTGAACAAAAGAATAAATAAGTATATAGTGCCGCAACATGGCTAAAGAAGTCACAAAAATAATCAAATTGCAGATTGAGGCCGGGAAGGCTACACCGGCGCCGCCGGTGGGTACCGCGCTCGGCCCTGCGGGCGTCAATATTGGCGAATTTGTCAATCAATTCAATACGCAGACCCGCTCGATGATGGGCTCGATCGTCCCCGTGCTCATGACGGTCTACAAAGACCGCTCGTTTACTTTCATCGTGAAGAAGCCACCTGCCTCGCGCCTCATCTTGAAATCCATGAACATGGAGAAGGGTTCGCATAAGGCGCAAGACAAGGTGGGTAAGCTCACCGGGAAGCAGCTCGAGGAAATTGCGACGGAAAAAATGGAAGACCTCAACGCCAACGACCTCGAGCACGCAAAGAAAATCATTGCTGGTACCGCTCGGTCCATGGGGATTGATAGCGATTTGTAATCCGAAACATATCCTTTGATTGACATATCTATTAGATATGTATAAGCTATGTGCATGACCACCCAAGTCGTATTCAGGGTTGATCCTGCTGTGAAGTCGCAGGCGATGCGCCGCGCGAAGCGCGAGGGCGTGCCGTTCGCGTCGGTATTAAAAATGATGACCGAAGCATTTGCGAAGGGGGAATATAGCGTAAAGCTTGTGAAAGAAGAGAGATTCAATGCGAAGACTGAAAAGGAATTGCGGGCTATCCATCGCGATATCATCCGCGGTAAGAATCTCATAACATTCAAAAGTGCCAAGGAAATGGACGATTATCTTCTGTCGCGGTAGGGAATATTATGGAGATTGGACTCCATCGTAAATTTCTCAAGAGGTTTTGCAAACTTTCGTATACAATTCGGTTGAAATTTCTTGAGCGTAAAGAACTCTTTTTCCACGCTCCCTTCCATCCACTCTTGAACAATCATTCTGTCCACGAAACGTATCCCGGCTGGCGGAGCATTAATGTTACCGGGGATTATCGGGCGCTCTTTGAGGAATACGGGGACAGGATTGTATTCATGACCATCGGAACGCATTCGGAACTCTATTCTTAATCATCGTCGGCGCACGGGCCACCGGTGAGCACGATTTTCGGTACCATTACCCATCCTTTCAAAGTTCCGGAGCTGCTCCGAGAATACCACAAACTTTTGGGATACAATGGCTTTCATGCGGGAGCAATTGAAAAAGGCCCTAGCAGGAGCCCTTCAAAAGGCGGGCATTTCTGTCGCGGGGGAACAAATAATCATCGAACACACGAATGATCTGAAGAACGGCGATTATGCGACGGGCGTCGCGCTTGCATATGCAAAACAGGCGGGAAGATCGTCACGCGCGCTGGCGGAAGAGGTTGTCGCTGCCCTCGGTCGTAGCCCTACGGGTGAGACGCTTGGCGCGGTCGACGGCATCTCAAAGATCGAGATCGCGGGGCCCGGATTCATCAATTTTTATCTCGCATCAAATGCACTTACGAGTTCGATCAACGCAGCCACAGAAGATGAGAAGTGGGGTTCCAACAAATCTCTTGATGGCAAAAAAATAATGGTCGAATACACCGACCCGAACCCGTTCAAGGAATTCCATATTGGCCACTTGATGAGTAATGCGATCGGTGAATCCATATCGCGACTGTTGCAATTCTCCGGTGCCGAAGTGAAGCGCGCCAATTATCAGGGTGATGTAGGTCCGCATGTGGCAAAAACGATATGGGCTGTAAAAAATAGCAAAGTTCCCGGAGGCAGTTGGGGCGATGCATATATTGTTGGAAACAAGGCCTATGAAACCGATGAGATGGCAAAAAAGGAAATAGACGAGATAAATGCGCTGGTCTATTCGCGGGCCGATAGTGCTGTGAACGCAATTTATGATGAGGGCCGTGAGGCATCTCTAAAGCATTTCGAAAAAATCTACGAAATTCTCGGCACCAAATTCGACCACTACTTCTTTGAGAGTGAGACTGCCAGGAAGGGAATGGCCATCGTGAAGGCGCATCCGGAAGTGTTTGAATCGAGCGACGGGGCTGTCGTCTACAAAGGCGAGAAAGTTGGGCTCCATACGCGTGTCTTCATTACATCAAAGGGCTTGCCGACATACGAGACCAAAGAGCTCGGGTTAGCTGAGTTGAAGGCGAAGACTTGGAGTTTTGATGAGTCGATTACAGTCACGGCACACGAGCAGGCTGATTACTTTCAGGTTGTACTTGCGGCGATGAACGAAGTAATGCCCGATATCGCGAGGAAGATCCGGCACGTTACGCACGGGATGATGAGATTCGCAGAAGGAAAGATGTCGTCACGCACCGGCAACGTGGTGACCGGGGAATCCCTCATTGGTGATCTTACGGATGTAGCGCGGGGGCGCGCCAAGGAAAGTCGTGCCGCAGATCACGAGAAACTTGCGCAGGATATTGCCGTCGGGGCGATTAAATTCCAAATACTGAAAGGTGGCACGAGCAAAGATATTATTTTCGACCGTGAACGAGCGCTCTCCGTCGAAGGTGATTCGGGCCCGTATTTGCAGTATGCACATGCGCGAACGCGCGCGGTCGTTGAAAAAGCGGCTGAACAAAACATCGCCCCCCGATTCGATGAACGCGCGGAAATCTCTGATCTTGCACGACTTCTGCACCGCTTCCCTGAAGTTGTTTTGCGCGCATCTCTGGAGCGGGAGCCGCACCACGTCACTACATACCTCGTTGAGGTCTCCTCGCTCTTTAACCGGTGGTATGCCACCGAACAGATTCTCGACGGCTCGAATACGCAAGCGCATAAAGTAGCCATCACAAGTGCCGTGTGTTGCACGCTCAAAAACGGCCTCCACATTCTCGGCATTTCAGCACCGGAGAGAATGTAGCGCGCATTTACTTTCCTTCATAGAAGTGTTATAGTTTTTCATAGTGTGTTGTTAACGCAGGAGGCGCGAATGTCGGCGTCGCTCATCGATGTGCTTTCTGGGGTGCAAGAGTATCAACAGTGGGGGTACAATGCTCTCACGTTCGGATTCCTATGTACCGTCGTTCTGACGCTCGCTCTTCAGTTGCCCAGCGAACTCGCGCAATTGAAAACGCTGTGGTCGGCCACGAGTGCCGACGGAGTCGACACCACGCTTATCGTCACGATGACGGGCTACTTCGGTATATTTCTCATCTATGGTGCCGACGTGGGTAGTGGCGGATTGCTGTTCAACTCTCTTATGCTCGGGCCCTGGTTTTTCATCATTCTGTGGCGCCTCTGGCGGATCAAAGGCTTCACGGCAAATGAGGGGCTCGTTCTTTGTCTGTGGATGCTGGCGGTTGTGATTGATGTGATGTTTCCGTGGAAAGCGTATTTCTACATGGCAGCGTCTGTGATCGCCTTTTCGGGACCCCTGAAGCAGATCAAGACGATGAAAGAAAAAGGAACATCCGCGGGATTTAATCCAAGGTTCGCGCTCATGTGGGGGATTGTGTGCGTATTTTGGATATTCTACGGACTCGCGCTGAAAGACCTGTTCATCGCCGGTACAGCGCTCGTCTTCGGAGTTCTGTATATGCAGACTTACAGGCTTGCAGTGCGACTCGATCCAACCCGGATCAAATAAACGAGACGGACAGTATTCATACGTTGCGGCCGCCGCGAAGATTCGCGGCGGTCGCTCTCTTTTGGTACGATAGGAAAATGTCAGACGAACCACAGAAGAGTGAGGTGGCCGAGCGCGAGGAGCGGATACTCGATTTTTGGAACGAGCGCGATATTTTCAAGAAATCCCTCGAAAAAGGCGCGCCGCGAGGGGAATTCATATTCTACGAAGGTCCGCCAACGGCCAACGGTCATCCCGGCATTCATCACCTCGAAAGCCGCGCGTTTAAGGACGCTGTTTTGCGCTATCGCACCATGCGCGGATACCATGTGCGCCGCAAAGCGGGGTGGGACACGCACGGATTGCCCGTGGAGCTTGAAGTGGAAAAGGAGATAGGTTCCAAGAGCAAGCAAGACATCGAAGCATACGGCGTTGCGAAATTCAATGCGAAGTGCAAGGAGAGCGTTCTGCGATACATCGACGAGTGGAAAGCATTTACCGAACGCATCGCGTTTTGGGTGGATCATGACGATACCTATTTCACGTTTGACAACGCATACATTGAGTCGGTGTGGAATATTCTGAAAACGGCGTACGGACGAAAATTGCTTTACAAAGATTACAAAGTTGTTCCATGGTGTCCGCGCTGCGGCACGGCGCTTTCTTCGCACGAAGTTGCGCAAGGATACCAAGAAGACACACCAGACCCGTCGGTGTACGTGAAATTTAAGTTGATTGGCGCTGAGGAATATCTGATGGCGTGGACAACGACGCCGTGGACACTGCCGGGCAATGTCGCGCTCGCCGTCGGCGAGGATGTCGTCTATGCAAAGGTACAAACGGACTCCGGTATAGTGTGGCTGGCAAAAGACCGGCTTGAAGCTGTGTTGCCGGATGCACAGTTGCTTGCGGAGGTGAAGGGGGGCGAATTGGTCGGCAGAGAATACGAGCCACTCTTTCCATACCTGAACAACACGGTGCCGGAAAAAGAAAAAGGAAAGTTGGTAAACGCGTACAAAGTGTATGCGGCGGACTTTGTTTCCACGACCGACGGCACCGGTATCGTGCACACGGCCGTCATGTACGGTGCCGACGACTTCGAACTCGGGACGAAGGTCGGACTACCAAAACATCACCTCGTCGGCGAGGACGGAAAATTCACTACTGATGCGGGGCCGCTGCAAGGCATGTTTTTCAAAAAAGCCGATGAATGGGTGATGCAGGACTTGGCGGACCGCGCTCTTCTTTTCAGAAAAGAAACGATAACGCACACGTACCCGTTCTGTTGGCGCTGTACAACGCCGCTCATCTATTACGCCGATGATTCGTGGTATATAAAAATGTCAGAGATAAAAGACGATTTGATACGCGAGAACAAGACCATCCACTGGGAGCCCGGGCACATTCAGGACGGACGATTCGGCGAATGGCTCCGCGAGCTTAAAGATTGGGCCATCAGCCGCAGCCGTTTCTGGGGTACACCGCTCCCTATCTGGGAGTGCGATACATGCAAACATTTCGATGTCATCGGAAGCGTTGCCGAGCTCAAGGAGAAGGCCGGAAGCGCGCCCAATGACTTGCACCGCCCGCACCTCGACGGACTAATCTTCCAGTGCGAGAAATGTGATGGCGTGATGCGTCGCGTGCCCGAAGTATTGGACGTGTGGTTCGATTCGGGCGCGATGCCATTTGCGCAGGATCACTATCCCTTCGATTTTGCCGCTGGCGGGCTCTTTGAAGGCAAAGAACTTCCGTATCCCGCCGACTATATTTGTGAGGCTATCGACCAGACGCGCGGGTGGTTTTACACGCTGCATGCCGTGGGCGGCATCATGGGGAAGGGGAAAGCGTACAAGAATGTCATTTGCCTCGGCCACGTACTTGATGCCAAGGGAAAGAAAATGTCGAAATCCGTCGGCAATGTCGTCAATCCAAATGCGATGATATCGAAATACGGGGTGGACGCACTGCGCTATTTCATGTTCACCGTGAACGCGCCGGGGGACTCGAAGAATTTCGATGAACGCATGGTGGATGAGATAGTGAAGAAAAATCTCGGGCGTCTCAACAACGTGCTCGCATTTTGGAAACTGTACGACGACCCCTCGACCACGCTCGGGGCAGGCGGTACGGTGCGTGATTGGAAGAGCACGAACGTGCTCGACCGCTGGATCATTGCCCGTCTCGACGAACTCATACTGGAAGCGACGGAAGGATTCGAAGAGTACACACTGGACACTGCGATGCGCCCTATCGCCGATTTCATCGACGACCTATCGGTGTGGTACTTGCGCCGCTCACGCGACCGATTCAAAACGGATGCTGACCCCTCGACAGAGCTCGGGGCAAGTAAACAAGCGGCACTCGCGACGCTGCGCTTCGTGCTTCACCGTCTCTCGCTCGTCATCGCCCCGTCCATGCCGTTCTTCGCGGAGTATCTTTTCCAAGCTGTTCGGGAAGAGGAAGACGAAGAGAGTGCACATTTGGCGAGTTGGCCGGATGTATCTACGCCGACCGGTTTTCTGGCTCGGCTCTTTGGCGGCAACAAAAATAAAGCACTGCTCGACATGATGCGTGCTGCGCGCGGCATCGTCTCGCAGGCGCTCGAAGCGCGCGAGAAGGCGGGCATCAAAGTGCGCCAGCCACTGCAGATACTGGAGATTCCCGTGCACCTTCCGGTAGAATTCGCCAATCTCATTGCCGATGAGGTGAACGTAAAGTTCGTTGCCAAGGCGGACAAGCTTTCGCTCGATACGACCCTTACCGATGAGCTTCGCGAAGAGGGAATAGTGCGTGATGCGATACGCGAAATTCAGGCGTTCAGAAAAGAATCGAATCTACGGCCGGGCCAGCACGTGACCCATCGCATGCGAACGCAGAATCGCGCCGTGATAGAAAAAAATATCGATCAGGTCCAAAAGGCGACGAATACCACTATAGAGTTTGAGTAAGCATGTATCAGAAATATCAAACAGAGGCGCTCGTCCTCGGCTCTCGTCCGAGCGGGGAGAATGACCGCGTCTTTTCGCTCTACACAAAAGATTTCGGGCTCGTGCGCGCACGGGCGAGCGCCGTTCGCACCGAGCGGTCCAAGATGCGCTATGCGCTCCAGAGCTATGCGCGCGCCGACGTATCGCTGGTGCGCGGCAGGACAGGCTGGCGGGTCGCCGGTGCCGCCGCTCAATATCCTAGAGGCGACACCTCTAGGATTGCGGGCGGTGAGGGGGCTCGCGCCTATGCGCGCATCGCCGAGCTTACGTTGCGGCTCGTGCATGGCGAAGAAAAAAACGACTTTCTATTTGCCACACTCGCGGAAGCGCATGACACATTGATGCAAAACTCGGTGAGCGCGTGGGCAACCATTGAAATAGTATGTGTAGCGCGCGTCCTCTTTGCGCTCGGCTACCTTTCTGCCGAAGCGCTACAGACCGCACTATTCACCCACACCGCGTATGGCAATGCCCACCTGCAAGAAGCCGAAGGCCTGCGCGACAAATTGCTTTCATCTATCAATAAAGCCATCGCCGAAACGCATCTTTAGCGAGAGGGCGTGATATTATTTATGCGATGGACCCGCAACCTCCCCACCATGAGGATGAGCGCATCGAGCGCCTGCGACGGGCGATGTATTCGCGCTCGATAGCGGACACGTTGCGGAATCGCGAGCGCCGCGAGCTTACGGAGGAGAAACCGCTCGTGAACGACGATTGGAAAAGACCGGAACAGGAGGTGAAGAAAGAGATCGTCGCCCCGCGTTCTATGAATTTCTTGCGGAATATTTTCTGGTGGATACTCGCCGGCTCGGGCCTGTTCTTTCTCGGCGCCGTGTTCTTTTTCATCTACTATTTCACCTTTGGCATCGGCAGCATTCCTACTTCTCCCAACAACATCGATATCGCCGTCGCGGGGCCATCGCAGGTCTCGGGAGGCCAGCCCGCACAGCTGCAACTCGTGGTGACCAATCGCAACAAGGTCCCGCTTGAACTCGCGGACCTCGTCATTACGTACCCGAAAGGAACGCGCTCACCGGCTGATTTCGTGTCCGACCTCACGACGCAGCGCATCACGCTCGGCACGATCGAATCCGGTGGCCGTCGGCAAGGCACTGTGCAAGCGGTGTTCGCCGGCAATGAAGGTGACAAGGCGGTCATCAAGGTGGAACTCGAATATCACTTGAGCGGTTCGAGTGCGATTTTCGCCGCGTCCAATGATTACGCCATCACGTTTTCGTCGTCGCCGTTGTCCATTTCCGTCGACGGAAAGACAGAGACGACCTCCGGACAGCCGATACTCCTCACCGTTACCGTCGCTTCCAATGCGAGCGTTCCCGTCAAAGACATTCTGTTGAGTGCGGAATATCCGTTCGGATTCAAAGTCACTTCAGCGGATCCGCCAGTCGTGAGCAGTAATCTCTGGGCGCTCGGCGATTTTCCTCCGGGGAGCAAACGCACGATCACGATACAAGGGACACTCAAGGGCGAACAATCGGATGAGCGCGTATTTCATTTCACGGCGGGGACGAGAAAAGAACCGACGACACAGAAGATCGACACGACTCTTTCCGATTACGCATTTCACATGAGCATCAACAAGCCGTTCCTCACGCTTGCCGCAACGATAAACAAAGCGACCAATTCGACGGTCGTCGTGTCACCGGGCGAGATCGTCACGGTGGCTATCAATTATGAGAACAACCTTACATCCGCGATCACCAATGCCGTCATTGTCGCGCGGCTCGGCGGCGTGCAGATCGACGGCTCGGCCGTCCATTCGATAGACGGTTTTTACCGCTCGAACGACAACTCCATGTATTGGGATAAAACAACGACCAATGGCGCTCTTGCGACTCTCGCGCCAGGCGATCATGGCGTTGTCGGTTTCAATTTCAACATGCCGACCAGTGATGAATTGCAGGGACTGACCAGTCCGTACATCGACATAGCGATCAATGCGGCGGGCGATCGTGTCTCCGAAGCGGGGGTGCCGGAAAATTTGCAGTCGACCATACGGGCGAAGATCGCGCTCGCAAGCGATCTGCAGCTTGTCGCGCAGGGTCTCTACTATCAGAATCCGTTCGGCTCAACGGGCCCGGTGCCGCCGAAAGCCAACGTCGAGACCACGTACGCACTCGTCTTCACCATCAACAACACCACCAACAAGATAACCGGCGCGACCGTAAAAGCGACATTACCGCCTAATGTGCGGTGGGTCGGGAAATATTCTCCGCCATCGGAGAAGATCACCTTCAATCAGGAAGACGGGTCCCTGACGTGGAACGTGGGTGATATCGAGCCGGGAGTCGGGTTGAACGGCGTGCCGCCGCGTCAGGCGGCGATAGCCATCGCGTTCACGCCATCGACGAGCCAGATAGGTCAAGAGCCGCCGCTTTTGCAAAGCATTAAATTCCAAGGCATCGACAGTGCAACCGGAGGCTCGATCACCCGCACTCTTCCGAATGTGACGACCAATCTCGCATCGCCCGCGAAATCATCCGGCGACATCGTCATCGGGACTGATCAGGGATTTTCCTCGGCGAACTCGACGGTGGTGAAATAATCCGCATTTCGCGCTACACTCAAGATTCATGACCGAGGTAACGATGGAAAAAATAGTGTCGCTGTGCAAACGCCGCGGATTTATATATCCGGGTAGTGAAATTTACGGCGGCTTTTCCGGTTTTTGGGATTACGGCCCGTACGGCATCGAGCTCAAGAACAACATCAAACAGCTGTGGTGGCGGATGTTCGTGCAGGATCGGGATGATATGTGTGGGATCGACTCGGCGATCATACTTAATCCGCGTGCATGGGAAGCGAGTGGCCATGTGTCGGGGTTTGCCGATCCGCTCGGTGACACAATGTTCAATACGATGTTCGCAACGTCGGTCGGTGCGGGAGAAGAGGCGACTATTGCGTACCTGCGTCCCGAGACGGCCGGCGGTATTTTTTTGAATTTCAAGAATGTTGTTGATTCGCTGCACCCGAAGTTGCCGTTCGGTATCGCACAGATCGGAAAAGCATTCCGTAACGAGATAGCACCGCGTGATTTCGTATTTCGTTCCCGCGAATTTGAGCAGATGGAAATAGAATATTTTGTACGGCCTGGCGAATGGAAGGCCGCATTTGAAGAGTGGCGCACCAATGTGCACGCGTTCAACGAGGCCGTCGGTATTTCCGCTGACTCGATGCATGAACTTGAAGTGGGCGATGGAGATCGTGCACACTACTCGAAGCGTACGATAGATTTTGAGTTTGATTTTCCATTTGGCCGAAAAGAGCTCTGCGGTCTCGCGTATCGCACCGACTTCGATCTCTCTGCGCACGATAAGGTATCGGGGCAGAGTCTCGCGATGCAGGATGAGGATGGACAAAGTATTGTGCCGCACGTAATCGAACCATCGTTTGGTATTGACCGCACCATTCTTGCTCTTTTTGTTTCCGCATATACGGAGGACGAACTCGGAGGTCCCGCCTCCGCACAAGACTCCGGCGAGACGAAGGAGATGCGCACGTATCTGAAATTCAACCGCGCGGTCGCGCCCGTCAAAGCAGCGGTCTTTCCGCTCCTCAAAAATAAGCCGGAATTGGTGGCGAAGGCGCGGGAAGTATATCAGGTGCTCAAAAAACAAATCGTTGGAAAGGTTATGTGGGATGACAACGGCAACATCGGCAAACGGTACCGCCGTCAGGATGAGATTGGCACCCCTGCATGTATCACGATCGATTTTCAAACACTCGAAGATGACACAGTCACTCTTCGTGATCGTGACACCGGGGGACAGG
>LCQW01000003.1 GCA_001004345.1 Candidatus Kaiserbacteria bacterium GW2011_GWA2_52_12 | reverse complement strand
CCGCGCAGGAAATGCAAGAGGCGAAACACACATTATTCAAAAAAATTAAACGCCGCATGGTACAGTGATTTCAGCACCATCTACGGATTAGAAAATACTCTATCGATAGTCGCACGGTGGTACAATTATTAAAATATATGCTTGAAACTCCGGTTGAAAATCAAAGCGATAGATCAGAACAAAGGGGGGGCTTGCTCCACGCGTATCCGTACGCCTTTGCGATTCTCGGCGTCGTCATAATCTTGGGGGCCGGCGCGTTCGTCGTGCAACAACGCCTCTCGACCGCGCCGCCGCCTCCCCGCACGGGTGCATGGAGCGGCAACATATCGACACTTCTTGGTCCCTTTGACTATGGGGCGGCGCAAGAGTCCGTGCAAAGAGGGAGAGATATTATGAACCACGTGCAACAGAGCGCTCCGTATACATACAAAATTCCCATTCTCACGCCGCAACCACCTCCTCCTTCGCAAGAAAATCCCGCATCCATCGTGCTCCAAAACGACGCGTTTGATTACGATGCCTTCATCGCTTTCCTCTCGCACGCCGGAATGAGCACAAGCTCCACGGATCAGAATTCCGTGCCCAGCGCATATGCATACATTCCGAGCGGCCTCATAAGTACTCAGGTGCGTGCAAAGGAGCGCTCCGCCGCACAAGAAAACCTCTACAATTATGGCAATGATGTCGGTTCTGCACTTCAAACCTTTGAGAACAACCACAAAAATGAAGCGCAAGTGTTGAAAGACCAGATGCAAGACCCGCAAGATGCCGCAAAACTCGCCGCGGTTATGCGGCTCGCCGCCGACCTCGAGAATGTCGGGGTCAGTCTCAAAACTCTAGATCAAATACCGCAACAAATGCGGACACTGCACATGGCGCTCGCAAAAAGTTACGAAACAATGGGACAAAATCTCCGGCTTGTCCCGACGACAAAAACTCCGCGAGACTTTTTGGCGGCCATCGATGCATACAACAAATCCGCTGACGAATTTGTACGGAGTTTTGTCGCCGTGGCGACTCTTTTTTCGGCGAACGGCGTGACATTTGCCGCCGAAGATCCGGGAAGTGTATTTACGTTCACAAACACGGGCGGCCTGTAAACCTGCACAACAATTATCCTCTGTTTTGGAAACAAACGTCTCAAATAGGCGCTATAATTTATGGGTGAAAACAAGACGCGCGAATATAAGCGGGCGTGTTAGTGCTATTTGGAAAAGCGAACCCCGCCTTCGTTCTTACAAACTACAGCGTGGCAAGTCGGGTATTGCAGTTTTGGCTGTGCTCTCTGTTGTTGCTCTGTTCGCCTCCTTCATGTGGCGTTCGAACGAAACAATACAGGCGACCAACGCCTTTTCTGACATCGCCATGCAGCAACAACGAGAGGCGAAAACGAGTGCGGACGCCCTTGCGGCATTGAGGGCGCAGACTATACCGCTCGCTCCCCAAGGCGGACAAAACGGCACGTTCACGGATATCGGGGCCGGCATGGTATCCGATCTTCTCGGCAAGTTTTCAACGCTCAACGAAACCGGAACGTATACGCCGCAAATAGGGCAAGACCTTGCAAAAAAGATGGGGCAGAGCGTTGCTCCGACCGTGACTTACGATCCCTATGATGCGACGACTGTGAGGGCGGACACTGACACGTCGGCCGCGCGCACTCTCACCTACAGAAAGGACCTGCAGACGTCGTTGAGGCCGCTCCTTTTGAACGATGAGGTGGAATATACGGTGTTCGCCCGCTACATAGAGAGCGGCGATAGGGACCAGCTCATAAAATTGCAGCAATATGCCGATAATTATCGCGTGGCCGCCTCGCAAACGGCGGCACTCGTCGTACCGGCCGATGCCCGCAGCTACCATCTCACACTGCTTAATGCGTTGCAGAAATTTGCCGCGACGCTTGATTCGCTTTCCACGCATGCGGCCGATCCGTTCGCCTCCGCCGCTCTCCTCGTCACCTACAACAGCGCGGAAAACGACGTCCAGACGTCCTTCGGCGGCCTCGTCGCCTACTTCAAACAAAAACTGCTATGAAACTATTGAAAAAGTCCACATGCATCGTTGTCATCGTCGCTCGAACACTCACCGTACGTTCAGTACGGCTCGCGTTCTCGCTCCTCGACGCCTCGCCTCTGGAGCTTTTTCGACAGTTTCTAATGAGTATTCGAACCGCAACATTCCTCATTGTCCTCGGTGCGCTCCCGCTCGTCGCGTTTGCCGAGAGTGCCCCGTATCAGTACAGCCAGCAGGGAATAATGAGCTGCCAAGGCGGCGGATCGGCGCAAAGCATCGGCTCGCAATCCGCGACCGCCGGTATCTACGTGCCGGTTGCTGATGCCACCGTCGAGCTCAATACCGGCATCCTCGTATACAAAGAGTGTATTCTGCGGCAGATCGTCAAAAAAATGGGCGAGTCCGCCACGGCGTCATTCACCGGCCAAATGGTACAGGCGGTCAACACCGGCAGGGGCGGGCAACCGCAATTTATTGTAAACCGGCCAATGGAGAGACTTCTCGTGCGAGACAAGGGGAAGATCGGGGGCATTCAAGCTGCTCAAAGCGCAGTGAATCCCGCACTTAGAAACAACGTCGTAAACGTGGATGCGCGAAGCTATCTCGCGTCCACACAAAAACCCAATAGCATCCTCACGTGTCCATTCCAGGGAGACCTGGACGCGTTTACGCGCATGCAACCGAATTCATTCAGCTTCGAGAGACTTGCAGACGCCGGCCATCCCACATGCTATGCACTCGGTTTGTCCTATCGTTTTAGTGAAAGAACAGGTGCCGTCGCAGCACAGGAGGTTCAAGATCAGGCAGATGAGTGGGCGGCCGGTAACGACTATTACGCACGGAAAGACGCGCAAGGAAACGTAGTCACGCCCGCTATTGTGGTGCAACAATCATTCCAAGAAGTCATCGGTACCGGCTTCCGCCAACTGGAAAATGCCAACGACGTGGGACAGATCGTGGGCGCGCTTTTTGCCGGCATTATGAATCAGGTCACTTCAAATTCACAAGGACTCTCCGGTCTCAACCAAAGCTTCAACGGTCAGCCCTCCTATCTCGACCAGGTCATCTCACAGTCAAGGAACGGCCTTATCGGCGCGGTCGTAAACGCGGCGCTCCAGATACTGAACGCGGCGCGTAATGTAGAGATGGCGTATTTGCAAGCTATCAATACAATACTCCAAACACTCGCGGGGACGAGCGCGCAGCTGAAAGATACTGAAAATCAGTGCTGGAATCTCATCATTCCCCGCGTAATGACCTACGCGAGCTCTACCGGAGCAACCATTGTGGTGGCCACATCAACCCAGTTCTCGCAGCCGATCATCACCGCACAGATCACGCCGCTCCAAGCGCCAACACTGGCAAATGCCAGCACATCGAGGGCCGCGCTCGCAAGGATCGATGGTCTTATCGCGGCGGTTACCAACTCAACGGACCCTGCCGCGCAGCAGGCCGCTCTTGCGGCTCTCGATGTGCTCGTCGCAACGGGGGGGATACACACTGCGCAAGACCTGACTGTGGTGCGCACACAACAACAGAGCGTGACGGATGCGATGACGGCCCTCGTGCAAAACACCATCACCACGTGGAGCGAGAACACCGACCCGAATATCGGCTGGTGCAACATCGGCAACGATGCCGCCATCCAAATGTGGGCGCAGCGGTGGACGCATTAACAATATGAACAACCATCACAAACACGGCACAATTAATCACCGATGGTTATTCGGAATTGTGATCATGTTGATTGTTATTGTTCTTTTACCATCTTTCTCGTTTGCCATAGATATAACAGGCTTCACTCAAATATCACTCATAACCGGTGACGTTGTGTATCAGGACCCCGCTCACCCGGAAAATTTTTATCTTCCGAACGGCGAACCCGCACAAATAGATCCAGAAACCGGTTCCGTAACAAACATTGAGAGGCCAAAAGTGACGGCTCCCACCATATGCGGAGGGTTCAGCGATTTTTTCTTTAGCCCCATCATCTGTATCGGCAGGTCAATCGGCGCGTGGCTCGCGGGGCTGCTCGTGTTCGTCACGGCGTGGATCCTTACGGTCGCTGGCGTTCTCTTTAATTTGGTATTGGATTATACCGTCGTCAACTTCGCCAAGCTCGTCACCGTGGGGGTTCAAAACGGCATCAACACAGTGTGGACGGCGTTCAGAGATATATCGAATATCGTCATCATCGGCATGTTCGTTTTCACCGCCATCTCGATAATTCTTGGCCTTCAGCAATTCGGACAAAAAAAGACGGTGGCAAAGGTGCTCATCATTGCCGTCCTCATCAATTTCAGCTTGCTGTTTACCAAAATGATCATCGATACGTCAAATTTCACCGCGAAACAGTTCTACGAAGCGGCATCCGCATCACAGGTCGTGCCTACGATTTCCTCCACGGGCCAGGCTGCGGCGACCGGCGGATTAGTGCAGGGCCAAGCAAAGACCTCCGGCGTAGCCGGGGAGTTCATGAGGTATGCCGGCGTTTCCGGCTTTGCCGACACGGTCGCGGAAACACGAAAGCTCGCGGACAAACTCGACGAAGGTCTCGGCGCGATGCTGCACGGCATCTTCGTGGCGATACTGTTCCTCGGCGCCGCGGCCGTCCTTTTTTACGGCGCCTTCCTGCTCATCGTGCGGGGAATCCTCATGATATTCCTGATGATGACGGCATCGCTGGCGTTCGCAAGCTATTTGCTGCCGTCAAAACTTAAAACGTACGGATGGACCACCTGGTGGAGTTCACTCCTCAAGAATGCCGTCTTCGCGCCCATTCTGATGTTTTTCTTGTGGGCCGTGCTCCTTGTCGCCAAAAATATGAGATGGCCCGGTGGCGGTTTCGGTGGCGGTTCAATCGGCGACCTTGTCGCAAATCCGACGAAACCCGAAGACGTGACCGCGCTGTTCGGATACATCGTCATCATCGGTCTTCTCTTCGCGGCCATCAAAATCTCAAGCAGTTTTGCCTCCGGCATCGCGGGATTCAACTGGGCATCGATCGCGCCTTTGATAGCCACTTCCGCTCTCGGTCGCTTGGGCGGTGCTTTGGGGAGGGGAACCATTGGGGTCGGAGCAAGCATTCTCTCGAATCGCATGATGCAGGGGGCGCGGATATTGAACGCGCGAGAGGACAAAACACTCGGCTCTCGGGCCATGCAGGGTGCTCTCTACTACGGCTCCAAACCCATCAAGGGCGTCGCCCAGCGTGATTTCAACGCGATGAAGACGAGCATCGGCGGTCTTATAGCGAGCACCGCGAACAGGGCCCTCTCTGCAAAAAATATTAAGGAAATGCTAGGACCAACGGTCGGCGGAGGGGAGGGCACGCTCAAGAACCACCAACAACGCTTCATTAAAAAGGGTGATGCCCTCAATCTCACTGATGCCGACAGGGGGGTCCTCAAAGCACGGGAGGACAGGGACAAGGAGGAGCTTGATAAAGCCCGCGATGAAGCCCTGAAAGCGGATACTGCTGAAAGCGTGCCAGTGGTCAAGCCGGTAGTCAAGCCGCAGGAAGAGCCGAGTGAAGATGTCAAACATGCCCGTGAACAGGTTATTAAAGAAAATCCGGATATCGCAAAACGAATAAATGATTCCGATGAACGTTTAAAGAACATGGGGAACGAGCTGGTAGAAGCCACGAAAGAGAACGCAAAAATAAACGCCGAAGCATTAGCGAAGATCGGCAATGAAATAGCTCAAAAAAAAGAAGCATTGTCCAACGTCGAAGGGGTACTCAAGATTAAACCACAAGACGAGATGGCTCTGAAACAGAAGCGTGAGGTCGAGGCGAGTATCGAGCGCGATAAGTCCCGTGAGAAACAAGCCCTCAACCAGGAAACCGAGAAGCTCAAACAGGTCAAAAAACAGCTCGCGGATGAGAAGGCCAATAATGACCAGATTGTTACGGTGATCGACAAACTTGCGGAGGCGGAGAAGAAGTTCAATAAGCGTCCGAAGTACGATACATCGAGGAAAACAGCTCCACAGATTGGTGCCGAACTTCACAATAAAAGTCTGACGGGTATGCTACTGAATGCGATCGGCGATACATCATTCACCAAAGAAGCGCTCTTAGCGAGGCAGAGACAATTGAAACAACAACAACGGATGACCCGAATCGTCGAGGGGCTGGGAAAGGAGATCGGTAAAACGATCACACCTCCATCAACTCCGCCATCACGGCCATCAACGCCACCGCCACCGCAAAATCCAAGTCCATAAAAAAACGATATGGATAACCAACAAGAACAATTCGATGCAATGCTCAAGGAGCGCTTCGCGCTCTTGCCAAAGGTGGTACAAGACGCGATTGTATCCGCCGATGTCGAAAAGCATCTTCGCGAACTCGCGGGTACGCACAAATTGCACCTCGATCAATGGGAAAAACTTGAAAATGAAGTGCAGTTGACGCTGCTCGGCGTCAATGAAGCCGAGGAACTCGAACAAAATATCAGGCGCGAGGTGGGTGTGCCGGAAGACATTGCTCGCATTCTCGCGAGCGACATCGCACATACGGTATTTGAACCCATCAGAGAAGAACTTGAGCGCCAGCTTGAGCATCCTGAAGCGCAAGCGGTTGTCGTTGACCCCGTCCGTTCACAATTGATCAAGGATGCGGCGGAAGAAATACAGACCAAACCGTCGATTCTACCGGCAACGCCTCCGCAAGGAGCTCCTACGGAGAAAGTGGTACGCACACCGTCGCCCGAGAGCTATGCTCCGACTACCCCGAGCCATGAACGAAAGGAGATCAAGGGCGACCCGTATCGCGAACAAATTTAAGGGGAAACTCACTCGCTTCGCTAGGTTATAGTCGCTACGCTCCTTTACCCTTCGCTCGCTCGGATATGAGAATAAATTCTCATATCACTCGCTTCGCTAGGTTATAATTACGTTATGCAATTCCAAGTACCTCAATTCATCGAAGTCGAGGACAAGATCTTCGGGCCGCTTACATTCAAACAATTCATCTATGTGGGTGGCGGGCTGGGAGCAGTGTATATACTCTGGCGCATTCTGCCGATCTACCTCGCGGGCCCTATTATCCTTGGTGTCGGCGGACTCGCGGCGGCTCTCGCTTTTTTTCAGTTCAATGGCCGCCCGTTCATCATCGCGCTCGAGAACAGTTTTTTCTACATGATACGGAGTAAATTGTATCTTTGGAACAATGTGAGAAAAGTAAAGAATAAAAAGGAAGTGGAGAAAGCGGCCGCACGCTCTTCGACGCTCTATATTCCAAAGCTCTCCGAAAGCAAGTTGCATGAGCTCGCGTGGAGTCTCGACATCAAGGAGCGTGTCGCCGCTGGCGTCGCTGCCGAAGACGAGCGCGTCGGCACGAGGCAAGTGGCAATAGACCCTTCTGCACCGCTGCACACCGCGAGGGAGGCGCTCCGCGCCGTATCCGAATAATTGTATGGCAACAGCTGATACACTGCGTGCAAGCACAAAAACGACACAGGAATTCGTTCCCGTCGCCGAGGTACGCGACGGCATCGCGGTCCTCAAAGACGGCTCGCTCCGTGCCATCTTACTTGCTTCGTCCCTCAACTTTGCGCTCAAATCCGAGGATGAGCAGACGGCGTTCATCGTGCAGTTCCAAAACTTTCTCAATTCACTCGATTTTTCGGTACAGATCTTCGTGCAGTCGCGCATGCTTGATATCCGCCCGTACGTCGCGACGCTCGAAGTGCAGTACAAACAGCAACTCGACGATCTGATGCGCATCCAGATACGCGAGTACATTGATTTCGTAAAAAGTTTTACCGAAGCGGCGAATATTATGACAAAAAACTTCTTCGTTGTCGTGCCATATTCTCCCGTTCTCGCCGTCACAAAAAAGGGTGTGTCTTCTTTCCTGCCGTTCGGAAAAAAGGAGACGTCCGAGGAAGTAAATAAAACGTTCGGGGAACAGGTCTCGCAGCTGGAGCAGCGCGTCGCCATCGTGCAGCAGGGACTGGTGCGCATGGGCGTGCGGACTGTGCAGCTCGGTACCGAAGAAACGATCGAACTTCTCTACAAAATGTTCAACCCGGGCGAAGAGGGTAAACCAATGCCGCTCGCACCCGCGACACCATAAATATGGCGCTTTTCGACATCTTTAAGAAAAAAGAAAACGCGGCGGCAGTGGCCGACGTGCTTCCGATATTGCCGGAAGAGATATACAAGACAGGGGTACTGGACCTGCAGGATGTAATTGCGCCGCACGCGCTTCGAGTCACGTCGCGCGAGCTCGATCTCGGAGAAAAGATCGCGCGCACCTTCTTCGTTATCTCGTATCCGCGCTTTCTTACGACGGGCTGGTTCGCTCCCATCATCAACATGGACAAAGTCATCGACATTTCCATCTTCATCCATCCCATGGACACCAATGAAATGCTCCGGAAATTCCAAAAGAAAGTGGCCGAGGTACAGAGCCAGATATCGAGCCGCGAGGAGAAGGGAATGGTGCGCGACCCGATGCTCGATACCGCGTACACCGACCTCGAGCAATTGCGCAATTCGCTGCAGCAGGCGCAGGAGAGGATATTTGAAGTCGGTCTCTATCTCACTATTTACGGCGCGACGAGGGAGGCTATCGACAAAGTCGAGACCGAGGTTCGTTCTGTTCTCGAATCACGTCTTGTGTACATACGCCCCGCCCTTTTCCAGCAAGAACAAGGGTTCCGTTCGGTACTTCCGCTTGCGATCGATGAAATAGCGGTGCACACAAAACTCAATTCCGCTCCACTTTCTTCTATCTTTCCATTCATCTCGTTCGACCTCACCTCGGATCGCGGCATTTTGTACGGCATCAATAGGCACAACTCATCGCTCATACTGTTCGACCGCTTTTCGCTTGAGAATTATAACTCCGTCACCTTTGCAAAATCCGGCGCCGGAAAATCCTACACGACCAAGCTCGAGATTTTGCGCTCCCTCATGTTCGACACCGAGGTCATCGTCATCGACCCTGAGCGCGAGTATGAATATCTCTCCCAAGCGGTCGGTGGTCGCTATTTTAATATTTCTCTTTCGTCCGAGCACCACATCAATCCGTTCGATCTCCCGATACCGCGCGAGGATGAAAATCCCGCCGACGTGCTTCGCAACAACACCATCACACTGGTCGGGCTTTTCCGCATCATGCTCGGCGGGCTCACCCCGGAAGAAGACGCGGTCATTGATAGGGCGATCACCGAGACCTATGCGCTGAAGGACATCACGGCGGACGCGAATTTCGCCTTGATAGAGCCGCCGCTCCTGTCCGATTTCGAGCTCGTGCTCTCCGGCATGGAGGGGAGCGAGTCGCTCGTGCAGCGCCTCTCGAAATACACGAGCGGTACGTGGGCCGGGTTCATGAATCGTCCGACAAACGTCGACATGAACAAAAAAATGGTGGTCTTTTCCGTGCGCGACATGGAAGACGACTTGAAGCCGGTCGCTATGTACATCATCACGCACCACATTTGGAATACTGTCCGCAAGGAGCTCCGCAAACGCCTGCTCGTCATCGATGAGGCGTGGTGGATGATGAAATCGCAGGACACGGCATCGTTCCTTTTCTCGATCGCCAAACGAGGTCGCAAATACTATCTCGGACTCTCCACAATCACTCAAGACGTCAACGACTTCCTCCAATCTCCCTACGGCCTTGCCATGATAACCAACTCGTCGATCCAGCTTCTGCTCCGCCAATCGCCGACCTCGGTCGACCTAGTACAGAGCACGTTCAAGCTCTCCGACGAGGAAAAATACCTCCTACTCGAGTCCGATGTGGGGGAGGGGATCTTTTTTGCTGGCTTGAAACACGTGGCCATCAAGATCATTGCCTCGTATACCGAAGACCAGATCATCACCTCCGATCCGTCGCAGATCCTCGCTATCAAAAAGGCGAAGCAGGAACTCGCTGCTGCGAGCGAACCTCCTCTCCAAGCACCACTACTGCAACCAATTGCCGCCGCTGCGGCCCCTGGCGCCGACACGGCTCCGGTCGGTGCCTCAAAGACATCAACTGGTATTTCAAGCTTAACGTCTTAGTAATAGAGTGATATGAATACTTCAAAGATCGGCATGATCACCGGCGGTATCTTGATCGGGTGTGCGGTACTCACCGATTCCATTGATGGGCTACTCGGTCTCGGTATGTTCGGTTTTATCGTCGATATTCCGGCGGCACTGTTCTTTGGTATTTGTTTTTCTCATAACAATTTGAGTATGTTGCACCCCGACCGCGCGCTCAAATTCCTCGGAACGATCGTTGTTGAAGCCACGCCTGCAAGCATTGTTCCGATGTGGACATACGCTGTCACTTCCACCGTGTTGCATGAGTGGCGAACCCCCATAGACGAGGGGGTATAATGAGAATAAGTCCCCACGTAACTCATTTCGTCTGGGCTATACTCGCTCCGCTCGTTTATCCGTCACTCGCTCGGAAGTGTGAGCAAGCTCACGCTTCTCTCGCTACGCTAGGCTATAATGATAACAATGGCGGATTCATTGAAAGGTTTGTCCTTCGTATTTTTTTTGTCGCTTTTCTTGTACCCCGCACTTCTTCATGCGCAGTTCGGTCTTCCGGGTGCCGAAAACACCATCTCCATCACGGTGACACCGCAGTATCCGGCACCATCGAGTAGTGTCCACCTCAAAGCCGAGAGCAACCTTCTCGACCTCTCGCGCGCCTTAATCACGTGGTCTTCGAACGGGAAGACAATCGCTTCCGGGGACGGAACAACGGAAACAGACGTTACCGTCGGCGCGCTCGGACAACAAACCTCCATTACCATCACTGCCGCTATTGATTCCACGCGCGCGAGCGGTGCGGCGGTCGTCATTCCCACGCAAATCGACCTTCTTTATGAATCCAACTCGTATACGCCGCCTTTCTACCGGGGGCGTGCGCTCCCGTCGGCCGGCACAATGCTCCGTTTGCAAGCAATTCCGCGCTTCACGAAAGGGGATGGCTCTCTTGTGCCCGCCGCTTCTATCATCTATATATGGAAACGAAATGGCGAACTGATTCAGGCCGCATCAGGGTTAGGAAGGTCTGCGGCCCTGCTTCCGGGACCTACGCTGTTTGCTACCGACACGATCGTTGTTGAGGCACATACGTCCGACAATACATATTCCGGTTCCGCCTCCCTCCGCATCCCATCGGTCGAACCAGTGATTGCCCTCTACCTTGATAGTGCGCTGTTCGGTATCCTCTACCACCAAGCGCTTTCTGTACGCACATTCGTTCCGAATACTGAAATGACGTTCGTTGCGGTGCCGTATTTTGCGCAAGCGTATAGTCCGGATGACCAGAATTTACAGTATGAGTGGCACGTTAATTCACAAAAGATCTCTGCGGATGCGACGAGACCAAGTGCCATCACCTTAAGCGCCGGTTCTTCGGACGGAACCGCCATTGTCGAACTTTCTTTGACCCACGCCGCCAACTATCTGATGAGTTCCAATAGTACATGGAATATCTCTCTTAAATCCGGCTTCGACCAAGCATCAGGTTCGAATGGTTCCGCAACAAATAACCCGTTCGAGCAGGGTTTTTAAACACTATGACAAAAACGACGACACAGCGCATAATTACCATCGTTTCGTACCTCATTATCATGGTGCTTATTGTGTCGCTTACCGGATTAGTCGGGTGGTATTTCTTCTTACGATCAAAGACCGCAACGATAGTATCAATAAATACTGCGCGCGGCTTTGGCACAGCCGCTCCTCTATTTGAAGGAGCGGGAGGAAGCACCTACCAAAACGTCCTTTCCAATATCGCCCCGAATTCGAGTTCGACCGCGCCATCTGTTTCAATAAAGAGAAAGCCGCCACAGCTGTGGAAAATTTCACAAAATCCGGTCGCGGGAGCGGGTTTCGTGAAGAGTGGGGCGTCTACGATGATATATTTCGTTGAGCGCGCCACGGGATACATTTTTTCCGCCGATCCCGAGACTGGGGAGCTCGTACGGATCACCAACACATTGCGGCCGAAAATATATGAGGCGTTTTTTACGAACAACGGCTTTGTCATTGAGCGATCGCTTGATGACGCCGGAAATATAGTAACATTTGCGGGCACACTACTGGCCGCCCCGGCAAAAGAGTCCGCGACCACAACGGAGGCTCTGCGGGGTACATTGCTCGAACGAAACATTATCTCCCTCGCTGTACATCCCGCTTCTCCCGAAATCTTCTACACCACTCTCGATGCAAAAGCGGGGCTCGTGGGGACGCGCACTTTATGGAATGGTTCGAAGATGAAACAAGTTTTCTCTTCAAACATACTCGACTGGCGCATGGTGTGGCTTGCAGATGGCCGGCTCATTATCACACAAAAGGCAGCGGATAATACGGCGGGATATAGCTATGAGGTTTCGCAAACCAGCGTGCAGAAATCGCTTATCGGAAATGTTTCCGGTCTCACCCTCCTGCCGCGCGCTTCCTCCCCCGCCATTTTGTATGGCGCATCCGGCGGGGGCACGCTGTCTTTGTGGGCAAAGATCGATCAAAAGACGCCCGCGGTACAACTGCCACTGAAGACGGTGGCCGATAAGTGTGTGTGGGCACCCTCTAAAACAGTGGGGAAGGTCGTCGATATGACCCTGTTTGCATACTGCGCCGTGCCGCAAACTCTACC
Organism: Candidatus Kaiserbacteria bacterium GW2011_GWA2_52_12; assembly: GCA_001004345.1. Classification (GTDB taxonomy): domain Bacteria; phylum Patescibacteriota; class Minisyncoccia; order Phycocordibacterales; family UBA2100; genus UBA10103. The sequence continues at coordinate 25,807 of LCQW01000003.1, read as the reverse complement.
GGACGGTGACTTCCTCGATCAATGGTACCGTGGGGCCGTGCATACGGAAGATTCGTGGTGGAAGGTCGATGTCAAGAGTGGGACGGCCAAAGCATTGTTCTCGTCCGCACAGTTGGCTTCTCTTGATGTTGATCGTCCGACCATTGACGAGAGCGGGAACTACATTGCATTTATCAATGCCGCAGACACATCACTCTGGCTTCTTCGGTTAGACTTAGAAGGTGCGGCAACATCCACAGACTAAAGTATGATGAAAAAAATTTTCCGGTATTTCAGGTTCAACGCTCAAAACATACTTTTTGAAACCGGTGCGTTCGTTCCGTTGACCAATAGTGGTCTTGCTAACACGCGGGTTGGGGATCTGTTCCAGAGCGGACAAACTTTGAGCCAATTCATAAATAATGTATTTATCTTTTCGCTCAGTATTGGTGCAATCATGGCTGTCGTTCGGATCGTGTGGGGTGGGTACCTCTATATGGGAAATGAGATGTGGAGTACAAAATCCCGTGCCAAAGAAGTAATGCGGGACGCGGTATTAGGACTCCTCCTCCTTCTGGCTATTTATCTAATTCTTTTCCAAATAAATCCTGATCTTGTGAATTTGGATGTTCTGAAAACGATAAGGGATTAGGGGATGAGATTATTCGGTTGAATACTTTATTACCACCCTTCGGTTCCTCCCTTCTCCCTGTGATTCAGTTTTTATATTCGGTGCGTCTTGGAGGGTGGTGTGAACGATGAGCCGTTCATACGCACTCATGGGGGTGAGTTCCACATCATACTGGAACGACCGTGCGCGCTCCGCCATCATGAGGGCCTTTGCCTGCAGGTCTTTTATCTGTTTTGCGCGGTAATCATTGATGTCAACCAAAAACATTGGGTTTCCTGCCTGCGCAGACAGGACTTCACCTTCTTTCGGGGTAAAGCGTTTCTCGACGATCTTTTTCACGAGCATGTCGAGTGCATGCACAGTGTCCCCGTGCATGCCGATGAGTGTGCGGGCCGATCCATCATCCGCTTCAATCGAGAAGATGGTCTGTTTTGCAATCTCGTACTTGACTATCTTTGAATAGGGGACGCCGATTTTATCAAGCAGTTCTTTGAGAATATTTTCAATGATTTCCATCTCGGGCACTATACCACCACACCAACTTTGTACCAAAGTCGACGTTATTCACGTGTTATACCGCCTAAAATCTGCGTCCTGATATATACTCTTGTCCCATCATGAACAGGTTGCCGGTGAGCCAGTAGAGCGGCGCGGCGGCGGGAACTGTCCACGAAATAACACCGAATAGAAGCGGAAATACGTACCGCGCCTGAACATCAAAGCTTTTTGCCATGTCGGTAGAAAGGGTCGCTTCGCCAGCGGTCTGGGCACCGCGCGGCCCCATAGAGAGCCGTGAGTAGATCAATTGAGAGAGAGCGACCAGTATTGCAAGAATGACATTGTGTTTTGCTCCCATATCAAAAATGCCCATGAATTCCATATTGATAGCGGCTGGTGCGTGCACAAACGAATAGAGGAGATCTGTGTTGATGTGCGGTAATCCGCCGAGGGCAAATACCCAATATAAACCAATGAGGACGGGAAGCTGCAAAAGGAGGAGCCCAATGCTCGCAAAGGGGTGTATGTTGCGTTCTTTGTAGAGCGCAAATATTGCTTTGCTTTGTTCTCCTGAATCTTTGTGCTTCTTTTTCAATTCCTCGATCTCCGGTGCGATTTTCTTCATTGCGATCTGGGACTCAACGGCGCGACGGGAAAGAGGAAAAAGAATGACACGAACTACTATGGTCAACACAATAACTGCAACTCCCACGTCGTGAGTGGGTATCATTCCTACAAAATAAATAAGCCCGTTGTATAGCGGATCATACACAAGGGCATGGAAAATAAAACTGATCATGTTGGTGTATTGTACCCCGTTAAAGACTTCGCGAACAATGATGATACAAAAATAATGGGCCTCTAGCGTGGCATGTTCCGGCATTCAGAAAGGACACCATATTCTTTGTGCCGGCTCAATGGTTACTTTTTTCAATAAGTTCGTCAATATCCACCCGTATATCAACAAAGGCCGTGTCGGCCGAAGATTTTTTCGCATAAAAGACATATGTCCGATGTGTGTCCAATACGGAACTATGTGCTCTAATACATTCGCGGCACCGTCGTTTGATTTGATTTCGGGTTACTGCCTTTAATGAAACTTTTTTTGAGACTACACAGGCCGCTTTGGGTCCTTGTGTTCCTACGGGTAAGGGGAAGGTCGCCAGTGCAAAATGGGTGCCGTGAATACGGCACCCTCTTTCTTTTGAAAGCCGCACAAACTCGGTGTGTGATATCCTAAAAATTTTGAGCATTACACTGAAATTCGTGCCCGCCCCTTTCTTCGACGACGACGAAGAGTTAAACGGCCATTTTTTGTTGCTATTCGAGAGCGGAAACCGTGTGTTTTTGCCCGTTTACGCTTTTTTGGCTGATATGTTCGTTTCATGCTCATAGGCAGGAACTATACAGTCATTTCTCACCTAAAACAAGGTGCTGGGAGTGCTGTTTTTTGAACCTCGCGCGCGACACGTTGGAAAAAATTATAAACAAAGCAGTGGTGATATATTTCAGAACTGTTAAAAAGTACAAAGTTCAAAAAAACAACACTCCCAGAACCACAAACTCCACTATCCCCACCCCATCCACATGATATGAACAGTGTGGGTGAGTGACCTCTTCGCTTCACGAACACAATAAGGTGCGTATAATGGTGCGACTTAATGAGTGTTGTTATTGTATGATTACCAACCGTGAATTATGGCAAAATACTCTCGTCCAAATTGAACTTGGAACATCTGAAGCAAGTTTTCGCACGTGGTTTCGCAACACAGATATCGCAAATCGCGATGGTGGAACAATTCATATCGCCGTTCCCTCAAAAATTGTGAAGGAATGGCTTATGGAAAAACACCACAAACTTATTTTGAAAGCCCTCCGGGGACTCGATTCGACCGTTCGAACGGTCGAATATGTAGTACACCGCTCCACCACAACGACAGATCGTAAAACACCTAAAACACAGGTAATGGGAAATGCATCTCTTGATCTACAGGCACTCTATATCGATAAACGCGACAATTTAAACCCTCGCTACACATTTGACACATTCGTTGTTGGCCCATTCAATCAGTTAGCCCATGCGGCAGCGAAGGCCGTGCTCGAGCGACCAGGTCTTGCATACAATCCATTATTTGTATATGGCTCAACAGGTCGTGGAAAAACACATCTTATACAGGCGATAGGGAACCATTTCAAGAAAACACATGCCAATAAAAAGGTCTTATATGTAACATCCGAGCGTTTTGCGGTTGATTATATAAATTCAGTCCGTGCGGGTCACGCCAACAACTTCAAAGATCAGTACCGGAGTTATGATGTGCTCATTATGGATGATGTACAGTTCATAGCTAATACGGAAAAAACCCAAGAAGAACTCTTCCACCTTTTCAATGCCCTCTATGATAATAATAAACAAATAGTTTTCTCGAGTGATAAACACCCTACATTATTACCTGGTTTTGAGGACCGGTTACGTGGGCGTTTCTCCGCAGGAATGATAGCGGAGATACCAGAACCTGATGTTGAATCGAGAATAGCAATAATTAAAGCCAAATTGGAACAACACAGCTTCTCTGTCCCGGATGATATTGTCCAATACATTGCCGAAAATGTTCGCGGTAATATCCGGGAGATTGAGGGTGTTCTCAATATGATCGTGTGTAAGTCCCAACTAAAAGGGAAAACTATCTCTCATGCCGATGTACGGGCACTTATTAAACATAACGTGAAGCCAAATCGCGGTGTTTCCGTTGATGAGGTAGTGCGACGCGTCGCACAGTACTATGAGATCGCAGAGAAAAGCATCTATGAAAAGACGCGGAAAAAAGAGGTTGTGAAACCACGACAAATCATTATGTATATTTTGCGCGAAGAATTTAATGTTTCATACCCATCAATAGGAGAAAAACTTGGTGGTAGAGATCACACGACTGTTATTCACTCGTGTGAGAAAATAAAAGAGGAAATTAAAACAAATACATCACTTGAACAAGAACTCGATCATATCCGCGCACTCATACATGCGTAAGGTTGTTGATTGTGTGTGGAAAACAATTTATAACAACTGTATAAAATACTATGAATTGAAAAAATTAAAATTATCCACACTAAAATCAATGGTTATTCTATTTTTTTCAACACCTTCATATAATCAATACATCAAGTAAATACATCCTGAAACAGATTTACCCACACAATCCACAACATTAGTAGTAGTAATAGTATTTAATATCTAAAGGTATGAAGATCAGCACAACAAAAGAAAAATTATTGAATGCAGTTGTTCTCGCGGAACGTATCGCCGGAAAAAAAGAATCACTCCAAATACTTTCATGTATTCTTCTTGATGTAGGTAAAGATATTTCAGTACGGGCAACAAACCTTGAAGCGGGGATTCATGTTCATGTCGGTGGAGATGTGGGAGAGAGGGGGATTGTAGCGGTCCCGGCCAATGTTCTTTCTCAAACACTTCATTCAATAAATAGTGATAAAATTAATCTTAAAACAGACTCCAACAACCTTCTAGTTGAGGCACGAGGTACAAAGACTCTTATCAAATCTGTTCCACATGAGGAATTTCCCACACTTACGAGTGTGGAGGGGGGTAAAAAGGGTATTATAATATCTCGGGAACGACTGATACGCGGCATTCAATCGGTTTCCTATGCAGCGTCGGCATCAATGATCCGTCCTGAATTAGGGAGTGTATTCGTGTCACTACAATCCGGTGCAATCATTTGTGTTGCTACCGATTCGTTCCGCCTTGCTGAAAAAACTATCCCCGGAGGGGCGGGAAAACAAGATGTTGAGGTATTGATTCCCCTCAAACATGCCACAGAGCTCGTATATACTCTTGAACACATCACTGGGGATGAGGTGAATCTATATATAGATGACTCACAAATTATTGTTCATGCCGATGATGTTGAGTATGTATCGAGAGTTATTGAGGGAAACTTCCCAAATTACAAAGAAATAATTCCAAAAATAGTTACATCAGAGATCACCGTCCTTAAGAGTGATTTTACAGAGACTCTTCGTAAGGCACGGGTGTTTTCTGGTAATGATCAACATATTGGGCTCCATGTATATCCAAAACGAAAGATATTTACGGCAACCGCGCAGAGTGCGGATGTGGGTGAAATGTCCGATTTAATAGATGCAGCGTTCTCTGGAGAGGATGTTGATATTAATTTTCACATCGGTTATTTGGCCGATTGTTTATCATCCATAAGTTCCGATTCAATCACCTTTAGTTTTTCCGGTGTGGGCAGACCACTCGTGATCCGTGGTGTATCAGACTCAAGTTTTATGTATTTAGTGATGCCACTCAATCGCTAACTACTGCACTACAAATACAACTATTTTCTCTTCATAGGAACCCACTTCGTTTTTTGCAACGGCACGCAATGTCATTGCACCGTGGCCGTTCGGAACGATTGGTATGGCATATGGTGCCTGTGATGAATTCCCAACAACGGCACCATTGACATAATAGGTAATATTCGTTATTTGAGAACCCGGAAGTGTTTCTATGTGGGTTGTAATATTCGTTCCCCACGGTATTACAGTGTTCTGTTCTGGTGAGGTGATGGTAAAAGTTCCCGCGGCTGGTTGTTGAGCAACTGAATCAATCGGAATGAGAGATGTAGGATTTTGTGCTGCCCAGAGTTGGACAGGATATTCCCAGTACGCAAATTGTGAATCATTTGCGGGATTCGCCGGTGGTCCGCCGCGCGGATCATCTTTATTGATCCAATACAAAATGTCATGGACCCCCATATTTGGGTTTGAGTTCCAATTGCCCTGGAGTACGGGTGAAAATGAGCTCAGGTGTGCGTCGGGTGCCGGCGAGATGAATCCATCGGTCGGGTATTTTTTTATCGCATAGTCCATAAATTCATGCCACATCGGCGCAATAATGAACGCCGCAATTTTTTTCTCCATCGGCGTGTTGTTGTTGTTGCCGGCCCATGCTCCGACGGAGATACCGGGTGTGTAGCCCAATATCCACACGTCACGGTAGTCGTTGGTTGTCCCTGTCTTGTCAGCCACATCAACACCAGAGAAATATAATGGCGAATTAGAGCCAAATTCCGGTGTGCGTGCAACGTTATCAGAAAGAACATTATTTATGAGCCGCGCGATCTGAGGGTCCAGGACTCGTGTACTTTGGTACTCATACTGTTCAAGAATATTTCCCTTAATGTCTTCAACACGAAGTATTCTTACAGGAGGATTTTTTACGCCATCGTTGCCAAAAACACCGTACGCGCTCGTCATTTCGAGAAGATTCACCTCACCACCACCGAGCACCAAGGTGAGACCATACCGATTTGCATCGCCAAGTGTCGTGATACCCATGTTTTTGGCTGTTGTTATTGAATCTTTCACTCCTGCAAGATAAAGAACCTTGATGGCAGGGATGTTTTCAGACTGAGCTATCGCATTACGAAGATTCATCGGACCTTTGAACGTGCCGTCGAAGTTGTCGGGGGAGTAGCAGGGAGGTGTATCATTTTCTATTTCTTCCGGCTTACAATAAGTGGAAAACTGTGTTTTAAGGTCAAAAACAATAGTGTCGGGTGTATATCCTTTCTCAAATGCGGTGGCATATACGAACGGCTTGAACGAGGAGCCCGGCTGTCTACTCGAGAGCGTCACATTGACCTTCCCGTCGATCGTGGGATCGAAATATCCGCGCGAACCGACCATGGCGAGGATTTGCCCTGTCTTTGGATCGACAGCGACCATCCCCTCATTGGAAGCACTGAAGTTTTTCTGCATATCCGGCGAGAATTTTGCGATAGTATCTTCTGCTTTTTGTTGCAGATCGTAATCGAGGGTGGTAATGACGCGAAGACCGCCGTTGCTGACGGCGTCTGCCCCGTATTTATTCTCAAGATACTCACGGACGTAGAACACAAAATGAGGCGCCTTTATCCCCGCTTCCCGCACGTCGTTGAATATCACTTTTTCTGCGAGTGCCGGCGTGTATTCATCCTCATTAATAAAGCCATTTTTCTTCATTTGTTCCAGAACGAAATTCTTTCGTTTATCGAGTGCATCGCGGTGATTGCCGTACGGAGAGAAATATGTAGGCGCTTGCGGAAGCGCGGCAAGATATGCCGCTTCGGCGAGCGTCACATCTTTTGCATCCACCCCGAAATAGTACTGGCTTGCCTCCTGTACGCCGTAGATAGTACCGCCGTACGCTGTTTCGTTGAGGTAGGTGTTGAGTATTTGATCTTTTGAATAGACGCGTGTGAGGCGCAACGCCAATATTATCTCTTTGATCTTTCGGGTAATAGTTTTTTCCTGCGTGAGAAGGGCGTTCTTTACGACTTGTTGTGTGATAGTGGAACCACCCTGGACGTACCCACCGGAAATGAGGTTGATGAACATGGCCCGTGCGAAAGAAAGCGGACGGAATCCGGCATTGGTATAGAACGTCGCGTCTTCAACGGCGATAGCGGCATGTTGAATATACGGCGATATGTGGTCGAGCGGTACCGCAACGCGCCTCATTGAGCCGTGAACGTCGTACAACACAATGTTTCCGGTCCGGTCGTATATTTTCGTCGACTGTGCCACCTCGCGATTTTGAAAGTTGTCTATAGATGGGATGGGGGCGATAGTCGCCCACAGAATAGAAAAACCAAAGGCGAGTAAAGTGATCGCAGCAACAGCGATAAGCCCGAACTCGAGCCATTGGGGAACAAAGCGCCGTACAGCGCCGGACCTGAATATGCGTCTAAACATATCAAACGAGTATATTGTAATGTTTTTTTAGCTTCGGCGCTAACACCCATTATCTACGCGCATACACAAGATGAGTAAGGCCAATCGCTATTGCATCGTACTCATCGTCGTGTTTTATATTTTTATCAATCTTCATGAGTATATGAAGCATGGCAGCGACCTGTTTTTTGTCGGCGCCACCCCAGCCGGCAGCCGCGTTTTTTATCTGTCCGGGCGAATATTCAAATACCTCTATCCCGTTTTGGCCTGCGCAACTAATAAGGGCGCCGCGGACCTCGGCGACACGCATTGCGGTCTTCTGATTTTTACTGAAAAAAAGTTTTTCCATCGCAAACGCATCCGGCGCATGAACCTTGATGAGCTTTGCACACTCATCGACGACCGTGGCGAGCCGCGCTCCAAAGTCACTTTGTGCGGACGTCTCGATGCACGCCGAGTATATGAGCGTTTCCGGACCGCCAGATTTTTCCACAACGGCCATCCCGCACCGCCCATATCCCGGATCAATTGCAAGAACACGCATAAGGGAAGTGTACCTGAAAGTTGAGACTCTGTGCCGCGCGCGACTATTCCGCGTTCGTATACACTTCCTGCACATCGTCATATTCGTCGATTTTTTGCATGATTTCCATAAGTTTTGCGTCGTCCTCTTCGGAAAGTGGGACGGTGGTTTTCGGCATGTAGCCGAAACTTGTTTTCTCGAACGCCCAGAGCGCGCTGCCGGGTGCGGCGAGTGCGAGCCCCAACTCACTCAAGTGGTGTTTTATTTCCTGCGCGGTGCGATTTCTACTATCAGTGAGACATTCGATGATGATGGCCGCTCCTCCCGGTCCGTACGTCTCGTAGGTGATGGAATCGAGCGCGACATCACTCGAAATACCTTTTGCAACAGCGCGGTCGATAGTGTCTTTTGGCATGTTCGCTTTCTTTGCCGTTTCGATGAGTGTGCGTAAGGTTGGAGAATTTACATCCCCATTCGCTTTTTTACTCTCCACGGCGATTCGCTTGCCGAGCTTGCCCCAGACCACACCTTTTGCCGCGTCGTTCGCCCCTTTTTGTCTTTTTATCTGCGCCCATTTGTTATGTCCGGACATGGTGTGTAGTTTAGATCAATTTTTGTTGCGAAGGAACTTTTTTCGCACCGACATGCTCGTAGCCCCGCGCGGTCACGGTGCGGCCGCGCGGCGTGCGGTCGAGAAAACCTATTTGCATGAGGTACGGCTCGTGCACTTCTTCTACCGTTGCCTCTTCTTCGGAAATGGCAGCGGCGATCGTTTTCAATCCGACGGGGCCGCCACCATATTTATCGATCAGAATCGTCAGGATGTCGCGGTCGATCTGGTTGAGACCGCGCTCGTCGACCTCGAGGAGTGCGAGTGCTTTTTTTACGGTTTTTATTGTGAACGGCTCGCCCATCACTTCCGCAAAATCGCGCGCGCGTTTCAAAAGATAATTTGCGGTGCGTGGCGTCGCCCTACTTCTGCGGGCTATTTCATGCAGCGATTCATCGTCCACTTCAATCCCGAGTACGCGCGCCGAGCGTTTGAGGATAGTCGCTATCTCGGGGGTCGTATAGTATGCAAGACGGAACGTGCCGCCGGAAAAACGAGACCGGAGCGGTGCGGAGAGCATTGAAATGCGCGTCGTTGCGGCGATGAGCGTGAACGGAGGGAGATCAAGCTGCACCGTACGCGCAGCCGGTCCTTTGCCTATTACGATATCAAGCACCCCGGACTCCATCGCGGGGTAGAGTATCTCTTCGATGGTACGGTTGAGGCGGTGGGTTTCATCGATAAAAAGCACATCGCCGGGGGAGAGATTGGTGAGGATGGACGCGAGATCACCCACACGCTCGATAGCGGGACCGGATGTGGAGCGCAGATTCGAGCCGATCTCTTTGGTTATCAAATGCGCGAGCGTCGTTTTACCGAGGCCTGGCGGACCATACAAAAGGACGTGCTCCGGCTGGTGCTCGCGTTTTTTGGCAGCCGAAAGGAGAATACGGAGGTTCTCTTTTATCGTAGGCTGGCCCACGTATTCCGCCCAATCAGCCGGTCGAAGCGCATGATCGAGTGTGCGCGGACTTTTTTCACCTTCATTTTTCATAGGAGTGAGGCTTGTCGAAGTCCAAAAAAGAGCTCAACAAGGCCCAAATATACTATTGACAAATTTATTCTATATGATATTATTCTAAATAGGTGCGCCTGCGAGCGCATTTCTATTATACATCCAGAGGCGCACAGCTTCGGGCGATGGTGACTTATCCAAGGACGGCGGCGGTATGCCGCTTCGGCGGCCTTACGGCCCCTATCCTTAGGTCAAAGTTGCAACTTTTTCTACAAAAAGCATCGCCCGAAATTGTGCGCCTCTGATTCTGGAAGAATCACCCTGAGCGAAGTCGAAGGGACAATTCAAACCTAAAAGCAACGTATCATCCGGTTGCATACGCGCAATCGGGTTTTGTGGTATAAAATTTTTCACTACTACGAAATCGTTTCCAGCATAACTTCGTCGTGCAGATCGACGACGCGACCGAGCTCTTCGAGAGAGGTGACACCCTGTAGTACTTTGGCTGCGCCGTCTTGCGCCATGCGGCGGATCTGTTGGTGCTTTGCGGCGTGCCAGATGTCGCGCTCGCTCGACGTTTTGCGCACCGTCGCTTCAATTTCTCTGTCCATCAACACCACTTCGACGACAGCAATACGGCCTTTGTAGCCGATGCCGCCGCATTTGTCGCAGCCTTTTGGGATGTACATAATTTCGCGATTTTGCGGTAATTCATCGGCGTGCGGAATATGCGCAAGGAGCGGCGCCATTATTTTTGCATCATCCCCCTCGATCTTTTTTTCTTGTCGGCAGTACGGACACAGGCGCCGCACTAATCGTTGGGCCATCGCGGTCGTAATGGCCGCGCCCAAAATATCGGCATTGACTCCCATGTCGATGAGGCGAGGAAAGGTGCCGGCGGCGTCGTTGGTGTGCAGTGTGGAGAAAACAAGGTGGCCCGTGAGCGACGCATTGATGGCGGTCGAGGCCACTTCGCCGTCGCGGATCTCGCCGACCATGATGACGTCGGGGTCTTGGCGCAACGTGGAGCGCAATCCTTCAGCAAAAGTGTAATTTTTCGACACCTGTGTCTGTACGATGCCGTCGAGGTGGTACTCGATAGGGTCTTCGATGGTGACGACTTTGATCTCGGGCGTTGTGACACGCGCCAAGAACGCATATAGGGTGGTTGTTTTGCCGGAACCGGTCGGGCCTGTGTTCAGTATCATGCCGTTGGGCTTCGCAATCTCACGGAGAAAAATTTCCTCCAGATATTTGTCAAAGCCGAGCGCTTCGAGCGGAAGCGCTATGGTCGTCGGATCCAAAATACGCATGACCATCGTCTCCGCGTAATTGCCCGGAAGTACCGAGGTGCGTATCTCGATCTCTTTTTCGTTGACGACGATTGAGAAACGCCCGTCTTGCGCGGCGTTTTTGATGTTGAGTTTGAGGCCGGAGAGCAATTTAAGACGCGATGATATGAGTGCGTAGGTGGGGAAATCGAATGTTGTGACCTCAACGAGGACACCATCGAGTCGGTAGCGCATGCGCACGGCGTTTTCTTCCGGTTCGAGGTGAACGTCGGATGCTCCGAGCGCGAGACCGCCGCCCATGATGATCTCGAGTACGCGCGAGACACGGTGAGTGTCTTTGCTTCCTGCGTGAGTGGCGATCTCTGTCTTTACGTCCGCGAGCAATTTCAATTTTTGGACCATTTCCTGGATCGTTTCATTGGAAAGTGTGAGAATACCGGCTTCCGTCTCCGTTGCGTATGAAATGTCGTGGTAGCGATCCCATGCGTGCGCGAGCGACGCCTGCGAGACGATGAAGCGACGCGCCTGGTAGCCGAGACGCTCAATGCCTTCGAGTATTGCGAGCGCATCGGGACGCTCTGGCGAGCGCATCGCAACGGAGATGACCTTGTTGGCTTTGTGGAACGCGGCCGTCTCCGACGAGCGTGCATCGTCTTCGGATATGAGACGCAGCGCGTCGGTATCTATCGATTGACTGGTCAAGTCGGTGTATTCAACGCCGTATTTGCCGGCAAGCATCTCGGCGAGCTGCTCTTCTTCTTTCTTGTGTAGCTCCTCCAATCGTTCCATTGATTTTTTCTCGTCAAAGGTTGCCATGTCCAGCTATTGTACCTCATATGCTACCAGCTGTTACAATCGCACCATGGTCCAAATTCATAGTGCGAATGAACTGATGGCATACGCCGCAGAATTGGTGTGCGCCATCACCCCACTCGCCAAAAAAGCAACGATCATGACCCTCTCCGGCGAGCTCGGGGCAGGCAAGACGACCTTCGTGCAGGGGATAGCGCGGGCGCTGGGGGTGGAGGAACGCGTCACAAGCCCGACGTTTGTACTTGAAAAAATCTATCAGCTTCCAATGATTGATTTACGAAATCAATCATTTTTGAGGTTGGTGCACATCGACGCGTATCGATTGAAGGGGGTAGAGGAGCTTGCCGCGCTCGGCTGGGATGAGCTGATACAAGATCCAGGAAATTTGGTGCTCGTTGAATGGCCGGAAAATATCGAAAGTGCGATACCCAAAGACGCGACCCGTCTTCATTTCGAAATTGTGGGTGATGGGCGTATCATCACAATGAATGACAGCACAAAAGACAAAAACTGAAGAGAAAAAAACAGCGCGGCTTGTAATTTTGGATTCGCACGCGATCTTGCATCGCGCGTATCACGCCATACCCGATTTTTCGTCGTCAAAGGGCGAACCGACGGGTGCACTCTACGGACTCATCTCGATGCTTCTCAAGATCGTTCATGACCTGAAACCGGATTACATCGTCGCCGCGCGCGACTTGCCGGGAAAAACCCATCGCCACGACGCATTCGAAGCATACAAAGCGACGCGTGTGAAGGCCGAAGACGAACTCGTGGCGCAGCTCATTCGCGCTCCGATTGTGTTCAAGGCATTCGGCATTCCACTCTATGAACACGCAGGATTCGAGGCCGACGACGTGATCGGGACGATTGTGCAAAAGTTGTCGAAGCAAAAAAATATCGAAACAGTCATTGCGTCCGGCGATATGGACGCCCTCCAACTCGTATCTCCGAGCGTCCGTGTTTTTACGCTTCGCAAAGGTTTGAACGACACGGTCATGTACGACGAAGAAAGGGTCATGGAGCGATACGGGTTTGGACCCGAACACGTCGTGGACTACAAGGCGCTGCGCGGCGACCCGTCGGACAACATTCCGGGTATCCGTGGTATTGGCGAGAAGACCGCGACCGATCTCATCAAGGAATTCGGTTCGATAGAAGAAATGTATGCAGCGCTCAAGAAAAAACCGGAGGGGTTTGCCAAAAAAGTAAAACCGCGGGTATTTCAACTGGTCAAAGACGGTGAGGAGAGCGCGATATTTTCCAAAAAACTGGGAACTATTCACTGTGATGTTCCCATCAAATTCGAATTACCGGAAACGGAATGGAATTTGACCGAACACACCGAAAGTATTTTTGCACTCTGCGATGAACTTGGGTTTCGCGCGCTCAAAGAACGGGTGAAGGGCGTTGTCGGAAAGAGCGCGACACCGGAGGCTTCGACCACCGAGGTTAAACCTCGGGAGATCGGTGAAAACGTTGATCCGAAGAAGCTCAAAGAGACCTCGGTTGCGCTCTGGTTATTGCATTCCGATACGACCAACCCGACACAGGATGACATCTTGAGCTATGCGCATACGGAAGATTTCAGGGCAGCGCGCGAAATGATCTTCAAACAACTGAAGGAAACGGAGAAGCTTCAGGGTGTGTTTGATCAGATTGAGAAACCACTGATCCCGGTGACAGAAAAAATGACCGAGATCGGGATACTACTCGATACTGCGTATATCAAGAAGCTGTCGCGCGAATACACGAAAGGCCTCGGCGAAATAGCGGGGAGAATCTATCAACATGCCGGCCACGAATTCAATGTCAATTCACCGAAACAACTTGGTGCGGTGCTCTTCGATGAGTTGAAGATCGTGAATGTGAATGGACGTCAGAAAAAAACAGCAGGTGGCGCGCGAACGACGTGTGAAGACGAGCTTGCAAAACTAAGCTCGCTGCATCCCATCATCGCCGATGTGCTCGCGTACCGTGAATTGCAAAAACTTCTTTCGACATATATAGAAAAAATGCCCGCGTTGGTTGATAGCGAAAACCGGCTGCACGCGGAATTTGTGCAGACAGGGACGACGACAGGTCGCATGTCGAGTCAAAATCCGAATCTGCAGAACATTCCGATTAAAAGCGAATATGGCCGACGGATCCGGAGCGGATTTGTCGCTTCACCCGGCTTCGTATTAGTTGCGATAGATTATTCGCAAATCGAATTGCGCATCGCCGCCGGACTCTCTGGTGACGAAAAATTGTCGCGCGTGTTCCAAGCAGGGGGTGACGTACATACAGCCGTCGCGTCCGACGTTTTTGAAGTGCCGCCGGAGAATGTGGACAGGGAAATGCGGCGGCGCGCGAAAGTGATTAATTTCGGCATTTTGTACGGTATGGGAGTGAATGCGCTGCGCGCGAACATGGGAGAGAATGTCTCGCGGGAAGAGGCGGCGCGGTATCTCTCGGCGTATTTCGAAACGTATGCGGGGCTTGCTCGCTATATCGAACACACAAAAGCCGATGCTACAAGAAATGGCTATACAGAGACATTGTTTGGCCGTCGCCGGTATTTTCCCGGTCTCACGTCCGTTCTACCGAATCTTCGCGCCCAAGCGGAGCGCAGGGCGGTCAATGCGCCGATCCAAGGCACGTCGGCCGACATCATCAAACTCGCGATGGTTGAAGTGGACGCGCTCATCGAAAAAAATGGCTGGCGCGAAAAAGCGCGACTGCTCCTGCAGGTGCACGATGAGCTCGTGTATGAAATTAAAAGAGAGGATTTGCAGGAAATTATGCCCGTCATAAAACACACGATGGAGTCGGTCGTCGATCCAAAAAAACTGTCCGGCGTGCCGATCGTTGCCGAGGCGAACACAGGGCCCAATTGGGGTGACTTGAGAAAGTTGTCGTGAAATATGGAAGATACCGGTACTATGTGCGTATGCTTCACCTATACACCGGAACCGACAGAGAAAAAGCGCGGGAGGAGATGAATACTGCGGTAAAGAAAGTTTCCCTGGCCGGGCAGGCAAAAGACACCGACGTTGTTCGGGTTACCGATGCGCACACTCCCGCCGATTTGAAGTCGGTGTTTGAAGGTGCGGGGATGTTCGGAGGGGTACGGACCGTAGTCTTGGAGGGTGTGTGGGGGAACGAGGAGATGCGCGCTCTCGCCGAGACGAATTTGAAATACATGCGGGATTCCGAGGAGCACTTTTTTATTTTTGAGGAGAAACCGGATGCGGCCACACGTAAGTCCATCGAAAAATACGCCGAGGACTCAAAACGGTTCGATCTGAAAAAAGGTGATGAACGGACGACCATTTTCGCGCTTGCAAGCGCACTCCGTAGTGGCAATAAAAAAGCACTCTGGGTAAGCTACCAGCGCGAGCTTGTAGGAAATGCTCCGGAGGCAATTCATGGCGTCCTCTTTTGGGGGGCCAAGGATATGTTGCTCAAAGCTCGGAGTGACAGCGAACGTTCCCGCGCAAGGAAACTGATCGCACAGCTTGCGGAATTACCACATGAATCGAGGCGCCGCGGCGTGGAACTGGAATATGCACTCGAGCGAGTTGTGCTTTCTGTGGCGTGATATCATTTACTTACTATATGAGTGAAAGCATTTCGTGGCGTTTCATTGCCGTTCTCGTTTTTCTTGCCGCCATCGCATTCACGACACCCTTTATTGTTCAGGCCGTTGGTCAAGAAGCCGATGCGATGTGTCTTCCTGATGCCAACCCGGATCCTTGCACGTGTGGACCGAAGTTTGATCCCGAAAAAAAGACCTGCTCTGGTCTTCCGACTAAATATAAGTGCTTTTGCAAGGACACAACAAACACTGGGATCACATCAGGATATTGCGATGCGACATTTCACTGCAAAGGCACGGCGTTTTCATCTGCCGCAGGTCAACCGGGCGGTGCGACCGGCATGGATCAGCTTATGCAAGCTCTGAAGGGCATTATGGATGCTCTGAAGGGCGGAGGCGGAGGATCACCACCGCCGTCATCACAGCCACCGACAGGGACCGGCTCGGAGGGTTGCAAGTCATCGTACTATCAGACGTCGGATCAAGCTAAATCAACGACCGATCCGTGCGCGTACTATGTGCCCGGTGGCTCTACAGATAGCAGCCTTTCTTCGTATGGCAATTTGTTTCCGACGAGTGGTGGCACTGATTCGGGTTCGCTTTTCAACTACTACAATTCTCAACCTTCCTTACAAGGACTTTCGCAGCCGACGAATAGCAACACAAACAACACTCAAACGGGTCTTTCCAATATCTCTACCTCGAACGGAACGGAGACGAGCGCAACTAACCAACTTCTCCGAAATCTCAACGGAAGCAGCACAACGTTTGGAAATTTTAATACACCAGTCACTTCTTCCGGCGGAAACTCTGCCGACAACTCCAATACCTCGACATCAGGCGCTTCGTTGAATGAATCGACGGTGAATCCAGGGACGATCTCCGGTTTGACTGACATCATTATGATGCAATTGCTTGGAGGTGCGCGCGGAAATATCGAACTTACGCCGGAAGGGGCCACCATCTACGCGGCGAATCGCGATGAGAGAAGTAATACCGAAATCTCCGGGTTTTACGGCTCCAATACCATGGGAACGCAGCCGACGGGCATTGTTGCGCGTCTCTGTACAAACAGGCCGTGGGCGTCGGGTACGTTCGCGAGTATAATCCCGCCCTCGTTCTTCGACAGTTTGTGCAAGTGGCAGGGCTATCAAGTCGGCACGCCGACTATTCCACCTGTCACTACACAGACTTCAACCGGCGGAAGTGCACAGGGAAATACCACGTTCATCGGCCAGTCGGGGGTAGCGACGACAACTGCGCTTCCCATCCCGCCGTCACCTCCGCCCCAAGTGGATATCTGGGCGGTGCCGACCACTGTATCTCTCGGCGCACGTACGGCGATATTCTGGAATTCACGCAATGTCAGCGAATGTCTCGTCATCAGTCCGGACGGTAATTTCCACGAAACGCGCCTCTCCGGCGGCGCAGCTACGGTGCCGATCACGACTGCCACCACATTTACCATTTCGTGCTCGGCGCAAGGCGGCCAGCACGCCGAAGCGTACGTCATCGTGCGACTGAAGATTTAGTCCGCCCAGTTGGATTCGAACCAACCACCAACTCCTTAAAAGGGAGCTGCTCTACCAAATGAGCTATGGGCGGTAACTCCAAAAATATAGCACTTACGGCCTAAAGCGGCGAGTTTCTTGAGTGATTTACAGCGGCCAGTCGACGGCGAATGCGCCTGCGCCGGTAAAGATGAGCGAGATGCAGATGACGAGAACGAGCGTCATGGTGACGCGGGAAAAGGGGAACACGGCGCTATAGTGTCGTTTCCACACGATGGATTTGAGAGCAAAGAGCGCTCCCAGAATCGCGGCGAGTTGCGTATACGCACCGAGCAACAATCCTGCGCTGGTAAGAGCGGTGAAAAATGTGAGAACGAGCGGGATCCACACACCGTTCGAGGCGAACATAAATTCAATACGTCCGAGCTCTTTTCGTTTGTTGAAATAAAAATACGTGAGGAATAGAAAGAGACATGCCGCGGTGATTCTAAGCAACGTGGCCGAGAGGGGGGAGAGGAACAACAGCTGGGGGAACAGGGAAAGCATGGGAAAAGTATACCCCTTACCACTTTGAGTACAAAGTGGTAAGGGGTATACCACTGTGCTAATCTGCCACCATGAATGAAATAGCGCTGCTTTTGCACAACATTCGGAGCTCGCACAACGTCGGCTCTATTTTTCGGACGGCGGATGCTGCGGGAGTGAAGAAAATGTATCTCTCTGGCTATACGCCGCGGCCCATCGACCGGTTCGGTCGGGTACAAAAGGATATCGCAAAAACCGCGCTCGGCGCGGAAAAATATCTTTCGTGGGAATACTACAAATCCCTAGCACGCCTCATTTCAAAATTGAAGCGTGAAGGATGGAAGATCGTCGGCATCGAACAAGATGCGCGTGCGAAAAATTATCATTCACTCAAACTGAAAAGCAAAACACTTTTTATTTTCGGTAACGAAGTTCGTGGTCTTTCGGGCAGTCTCCGAAAAAAATGCGACACCCTGATCGAAATCCCGATGCGCGGCAAGAAAGAATCGTTGAACGTATCAGTTGCAGCAGGTATCGTATTGTTCCAAGTAGTAGAAACGCATACATATCGAGTTTAATAATTCCAGTCCCGATACTTAACTTTAAAGTTAAGTATCGGGATTAGTGGAGTTAACGTTAGTACGTCAGCACATCCACCGTGCGGCCATCGGCGTCAAGAAGACGGATAACGTCGTGCGTATTGCGCCAGAGCTCGCGGCCGTAGCCGAGGTATATTCTCCACAAGTCTATATAGAACGACGGCTTGTACAGGTACATGTTGACGCAGCCGTTGTATGAAAGGGTGTTCACAATAAATGTTTTGCACGCGAACGATAGGTCGGATGGGAGAGTTTTGTCGGGGAATGTGCAGCGCGACAAGGAAGGAACGAAATCGAGGCACGCATCGCCGTACCGCTGAATATTTTCGGCAGTGAGAGGGAGCGCGTCTTGAGGGGAGGGGCACGCGCGGTTGAGGTCGGGTGAGAAATTCTGGAATTGTTGCAAGTAGCCTGTGCAAATGTTCTCGCGGAACGAGACGCCGACTGGCGACATGCCCGAATTGATGATGACACGCGCGTCTGGATCGGGCGAAAGCTCGTGCACCGGATTCACGACTCCCATATAAAATAGTGACGCTGCGGGCGGAATGCGGACACGAAGCCCTGTTACGGCGCTTTGCAGAGACCATCCTGCCATCTCTACAGGCGAGGTGTTCGCCGAGCTCGCGTGCAGCTCAATGTACTCGAGCTTCGGATCACTCTCGTTCGCGCTGCCGGTTCCCTGGATCGTAACCTTTCCTCGGTAGGGAGAGGGGGTGCCAAATGTTTTTGCATCGACCACGTCTTGTTTTATGGTGTTGTATTGAGATGCAATATCCGCATACCGATCCGCGGGTGTCTGATTTTGATCTGTTCCGTTGCTCCCCTCGGTATACTCCGAAAGATCAGCCCCTTGCGGCATCTCGATCTGCCACGGCAGCGTGATCATCGTTCCCGTCGAGGAGCCGGTGCCAAAGAGAAATCCGATCGGATCGGAGATGCTTTGAGCCGCACTTTTTATTTTTTGCACGCCGCCCTGCAGAAGCCACACGCCGAGCAGCGCAATGAGCATGAAGATGAAAAGAATAAAAAGGATACGCCTAATCATAATTACATTATACGGTCTTCGCCTTTAATTTTTCCAACTCCTCTCGGACGATATCAGCATCGCTCCATGGTGTTTTCGTTCCGCGCGGGCCGCAGATATTCGGGTCCGTGCCTTTGCCGGTAATGAGAACAGCATCACCGCTTTTTGCGCGCGCGAGCGCGCCCCGTATCGCTTCACGGCGATCCATGATGACCCCGGGAGTTCGCTTCATGTCTTTCGCCACCATTTTAACGATCGCGTACGGGTCCTCGTCGTACGGGTCCTCGTCCGTGAGAATGACCTCGTCGCAGTTTTCATCGGCTATTTTTCCCATGACGGGGCGTTTCCACGCATCACGTCCGCCGCCGGTCGCGCCGAGGACGCAGATCTTTCGCTTGTTTTTGTAGGCATCGTAGAGCGCCCGCAGCGAATCCGGCGTGTGCGCGTAATCGACGACGACCGTAAAATCCTGCTTGCCAGCAATGCGTTCACCGCGACCCGGGATGACCGTAAGTTTGTCGAGCGCGTGCGCGATAGCGGATGTGCCCACCCCGAATGCGCGCGCGAGCGTCGCCGCGGCGAGCGCGTTGCGGAGCGAAAATTCGCCCGGCAGGTGCACGGTAATTTTTTCGCCATCGAAGGTGAAGCATCCGCCCTCTTCGGAGGCCTCCCGCGGCGAAGCAGCCGAGAGGGAAAAAGCGAAATGTTTTTCAACCGGAAGTGACAAGTACCGCGGCGCTTCCGCGTCGTCCCTGTTCGCGACGATGATACGCGGACACTTCGAAGAGCGCACGAGCTGGCGACCGATCTCAAACTTTGCTTCAGCGTAGGCTTTGTATGAGCCGTGCGATTCAATGTGTTCGGGCGCAAGGTTCGTGAATACGAGCGCGTCGAGGTCGATGCACTGATGCCGATATTGCCGCGCACCTTCCGACGTCATCTCCAAAATGACCGTGGTGCATCCGGCACGGACGGCGTGCGACAAAAAACGCTGGATGAAAAATCTCCCCGGCATCGACATGCGCAACGTGTTGGGCTTTGAATCACCGGCTACCTTGATACGGATGGAATTCAGCACGGCGGTTTTTTCCCCCGCCTCTTCAAAAATGGCATTGATCATTTCCGCCGTTGATGATTTGCCTTTTGTGCCCGTAACTGCGACGACGCGAATTTTTCTTGATGGATACAAGTAGAGCGGTGCGCCGAGGTGGGGGAGTATCCAGTGGTACCCACCCACTACTTTTTGAAAAAGGTCTGTGGGCAGAAGTGAACTCACTATTTTTTTGACGGAGTACATGGTTTTCTACGACACACTATTAACTACTTTCCACCAACTATTCTGAGCGCCTCGCGCAATCGGTCGGAGCCGCGTTCGATGTTTTGCGGGACTTTGCGCAGCGCGTCGCGCGCTTCCACCTGCGAGTAGCCGAGTGCGCGCATCGCCTCGAGCGCTTCCTGGTCGCCGGAGAGCATGCGGGCATTTTCGAGCTCGGCCGTGCCGACCTTGTCTTTGAGTTCGAGTACTATTTTTTCCGCCGTTTTTCTGCCGATGCCCGAGACTTTGGTAAGATAGCTCGCGTTGCCTCCGGAAATAGCGGAGCGGAGCGTCTCGATCGTGGCAATGTCCAGGATCGCGAGTGCGGATTTTGGTCCGATACCGGAGATAGTGAGAAGCAAATCAAAAAAACGCAGCTCCTCTTCGCTTTTGAATCCGTACAAATCGAGAATGGTTTCGCGCACGGCAAGATGCGTCCATACGCTCATGCGCGCGCCCGTTTTCGCGCGTGCGAGCGTGTCTTTTGTGCAAAAAACCTTGTATCCCACGCCGCCAGTCAAAATGATGCAGTGGCCCTGTCGCAGCGCATACACCTCACCTTCGAGATATCCGATCATACGAGATATCATACCCCACCGAGGCGTTTCACCACATGAATATTTTCATTCTTGCACCTCGGACGAATATCAGCTAGAGTACTGCGAATGGCAAATACAAGCTCGGCCAAGAAAGCACAGCGAAGCGCACTCCGGAAGCGCGTTTTCAATGCGCGCCGCAAAGGTGCCATGAAGGATGCGGTCAAGGAGATCGGCAAGCTCATCGCCGTAAAAGATTCCACAAAAGCGGAAGCCGCACTCCCCAAGCTCTACCAAGCGATTGACAAGGCGGCAAAAAATCACACCATCAACAAAAACACCGCTGCGCGGATGAAGTCGCGCATCACCAAACGACTCGCGGCACTTGCGAAGTAAAGGCCCCTGACACGGGGTCTTTTTTATACACAGGGCTCTACTCGGCGCCACGAGGTGCGAGGTACGATTGAACAAGGAAAGAACCTTGACGTGTGTGAGGATGGAGGAGAGAAATGACGCTCTTTCGGCGTGCGTTCGTCGTCGGTGCGGTGCTCGTAGCATTACTCGGCATTTTATCTGCCTACAGAGACGGCTATTTTGAAAATGATTTTGATCGCATGGTCGCACCCGCGGTCATGGTCAGTACTATGCTACCGGATGGCAGCAATTCGATCGGATCAGGCACCGTCATTGCCTCAATATTGAAAGACGGAAAATATGAGACATACGTTCTCACGGCGCACCATGTCGTAGTGGCAGGGAAACAAGCGGATGGGACGTGGCTTCCCATCGCGATTTACTCGTTCACATACCACGATCGCAGGCGCGTCGAGGGTCATGAACACGGTGCAGTGGTAGTGAAAGAATCCGCGAGCGATGACCTGGCACTTCTCATGTTCACGGACAACGCCCCATTTCAATACACCGCACGTATGGGAAATGATCCCGATTACCTCGATCGCGTGTATGCGGTGGGCTTTCCCTTCGGATTATATCCCGTAATTACCGAAGGGATTGTGTCCGGCTTGCACGTCACACAGGGCATAGTGACCACTACTTCGTCGGCGTCAACCGTTGCGGGGAATTCGGGGGGCGCTCTCTACAACTTTTCACGAAAACTAATTGGAGTCCCACAGGCAGTGTTTGGGATCCGGATCGGCGGGATGATGATCCCGATCGGTTTGCTGAACTTTTCGATACCCATTTCCACAGTAAAAAAGTTTCTCGAGGATTCTCCCGTAAACGGGGGAACGCGATAGGAGACAGAGATTACTCAAACCCGCATTTCCATGATGCGGGTTTTTTCTATTTTTGCTGGTGCTTCCGGTATGTGCATACCAGGAGACGGCACTCGGAAAAGCAAGAGCAAGCCCTTTCTTTTCACCTGCTTGTGCTCCCGGTAGGAATCGAACCTACATCACAACCTCCGCAAGGTCGCATCCTATCCATTGAACGACGGGAGCTCTGACTAGCGACTATCACCGCAAAATGTACCATTATTTCGCGCTTTTTCCACTTTTGCACGAATACGTACCGCCCGGGCCCTCTCGCAGTGAGATATGATTGCACCATGTACGTCTCTCGAAGGCGAGGCCTTGAACGTGGTGCGTCAATTGTCGCGGCGCTCGTGTTTGTCGGCATCCTCGGCACCATCGCCTTCACGCTCCAAAGTCTGACCCCGCCTACACCAACAGTGTCACTCATGGTCAACCCGCAATCCCAGGTTGCACAGACCGTCGCAACGACCGCGGCCGTCAGCGACCAATGCAATCCGGGTGAAGTTCATACAATAAAGGAAACCACCGGATCGGCCGAAAAACCAAAGGACAAAGTAGTGAAGTGTTATATTCCCGACCCTACATCGACCGCTACCCCTAAACCAATGAAAGGAAATCTAAGTCTTACTACCGAAGAGAGAATCATATGCACCACCGCGGGGGACCCGAATAAATGTGTCGTACGTTATTGCCCGCTCGACACCATGGTAAGTACTCCGGGGACGTGCATTGTTATCAAATGCGATGTGGGCGACAGTGTGTGCATAAAAAAGTACCTCAATACCGCGATGACCTTAGAGGGCGGATCCGGAAATGTTATTCCCGCACTGTTGTCACAAAGTCAAAACAGCTCTGTTGCAATAAGTTATCCGAATGGTTCGAGTGTGGGTATCACCGGGTCGTCGATAATAAACGACGCCTTCAGTCCGCAGGGCCAGCAAAGTGTACTAAGCGGACAGCTGGTGCAAACTCAAAATCAATTAAAAAGCGTTTCGCAACAACTAAGCGATTGTGCTTCAAGTGGTGGATGCGACGCCGCCACTGTTCAAAAATTACAAGGTCAACAAACGACCCTGCAGGCACAAAGCTTTCAACTCTCGCAGCAATTAGTACAACAAACAGGACTTTCTTCTGGCAGCAGTGTTCTTAGCGATCAAAATGTATGCGATTCACACGGGTGTTATGCGTATCCAAACACCGACACCCAAAGAGCCATGCTGGAGCAACATGGGTACGTATGCGATGTGCGATCCATGGGAAGCGGTGTTGCGTGCTTCCAACCCGGCCAAACGACCACCGCGCCTCCACCTGGGGGAGCAACAATGACGGCGGGGGATATTGTATCTCGGGATTCTTTCTGTGTGAGGAGTATAGAGCCGCAAGTGGATGTCGTTCGGATTCCGGCGGGAAGCACATTTCCCTCCGGTTGCTACAACGACCGTAATGCACCAGCAAATTCCCCTTGCCCAAATGGTGTTTGTACCGGAGGACAAACATTCTCGCAACAACCGCCATCGAGCGGATACCAGCTCCTACGTCCGGCGCAACAAAGTGTGTTCTATACGCTCGGCCGCATGATAGGAAGTTTGTTTGGCGGATCGGGGAATACTACGCAATCACAGCAGCAGGTGGCATGTGCGACCAACTACGATCAGTACAATCAACAAATACAGCAGTACCAAAATCAGCAGCAGCAATACAACTATCAGATGCAGCAGTACAACTACCAGCAACAGCAGCAGTACTACAATGGCAGCGGATACAGCAGCTATGGTTATGCCGCTACGACACCACCACCCCCTCCGCCAGCCCAGCTGCCGCAGCCGTGCTACAACAATGCGAATCCATCGCAGTGCAGTCAGTCGCCGCAGCAGCCAAGCTCCGCACAATGTACGAGCGGTACATGGAAACCGACCACACAGGCAGGCAACGGGTGCGTTAGTGGCTGGCAATGTATTCCTAATTCCTCAACGACCAGCGGGACAGGAAGCACAAGTGGCACCGGCACGACCGGCACGGGAAATGAGACATCGGCAGCGCCACAAACGCCAACGGCGCAGCTTTCGTGTCAGCCGCAGATTGTGGACATCGGTATGAAGCTCTCTATTTCGTTCGCTTGTCAAAACGCGCGGGCGAGCGTTGGGCAGGGATTTGATACCGGCGGACGACTTGCCAGTTCCACGGAAGTTATCGTTGCGATCCCTCCATACAATATGAATGTCGCGACTTACGGGCTCACTTGCACCAATTTTGGAATTACATCGGGCGCGCAGTGCAGTGTGCAGGTAGGGAAGCCCGCTATCACCCTTGTTGCGAATCCTTCGAAGGTGCAACCAGGGGAACGGTCGGCAATAGGGTGGGTGACAAGCAGCATGCGCTCATGTGTTGCCTCCAGTCCGCAAAGTTCTGATTTCACTGCGCAAAATGCGAACAACACGGACGTGAACGGTGTTGCGTCCACTCCCGCACTCACCGCACCAATGGATGTATCCTTACGTTGCTTGACGCTTGGCGGCGCGACACGTACTGCAACAACAACCGTTGGAGTTTTATAGATGAGGTCGAAAGGATCACAGCCCGAAGAACTCCAAGATTTTGTGTGCGATCGGTTCCTTCATGTGCACTTCTTTGCTGTGCTCTTTGAGATACGCACGCACGAGCGAAGCATCCTCATGCTCGATGGGAATGATGAGATTTGGCGACATGAATTTTATCGTATCGACGAGAAGGAGGGGAACATCTCCATGCTCCTCCACCCAAAATGAAATGATCTCGTGATACTGGTGCATCGTGTCGCCCACCCGGATACCTTTTTCGGAAATCTCGATCTCCGTGAGCTCCGGCGGAGTGCGCGCGAGCATTCCCAACGTCACGGCCGCGAGAATTATAAGGATCGCGAACAGCACGTCGTGAAAAAGTATGCTCGTGAGCGCGGCGCATACCGCAAAAATCCCGAGCGCCCAATACCAATCACTCCCGCGCTCTATATGCTCATGATCGTATGCGGTCCAATGCAACACCATGGATGTATCCAGCATTCACATAATTCTATCATTACTGTTCGAGCGCCCGTATGAATTCGCGCGAGAGCGTGGTACAACATGAGCAAAGCCCGACTTCGCGAGGCCGTAGCCCACTTCGTCGCGGCAAGGCCCGACTTCGCATAAGCTTCGTCGCGGCAAGGGAGGGGTGCCAGAGTGGTCTAATGGAACAGTCTTGAAAACTGTCGTCTCGGAAACGGGACCGTGAGTTCGAATCTCACCCCCTCCGCAGATTGAAACTTCCGAATCCGAAAGGTGGGAAGAAGCCCGCGCCAAAGGCGCGGGTGTGGGCAAAAGATGCCGTCGCTTCGCGACGAATTGGGACGGGACGGGAATTTCAAAACGGGCGGATTTGTC
>LCQW01000002.1 GCA_001004345.1 Candidatus Kaiserbacteria bacterium GW2011_GWA2_52_12 | reverse complement strand
TATTCTCAAGACTGCATTAGCAAACGTTAATCGAGCGACGAAACCGACAAAATGATTTCCGCGCCGCTGGTAACACTTACTTATGATCTATAGCGGAAGATATTGTACTTATATTTTACTCAAGGCTTGACCGAGGTCGTATATCAGATCTTTCGGGTCTTCGCGACCGATGGAGAGCCGGAGCATGCCTTCCGGAATGTTCGCGTGCCGCAATTCTTTCGGCGTCAGCTGACCGTGTGTCGTCGTCGCGGGGTGGATGATGAGCGAACGCGCTTCACCGATATTCGGCGCATGCCAGAAGAGTTTGAGATTTTCGAGAACGATCTTGGCTTTCTTTGCGCCGCCGTACACTTCAAATGCCATCAATCCGCCGAAGCCAGCTGGCATCAATTTTTTATTTCTACGTGCATCCGGTCCGAATGCCGGGTAGAATACTTTTCTCACCTTTGGATGTCGCGACAAATACCTTCCGACGGCGAGCGCGTTCTCGCAATGTTCGTGCATTCTAGCGAACAGCGATTCGATGTGATAGCAGAGCACAACCGCGTTGTCGGGCGATATGCAGGGTCCGGTGTCGCGGAACCATGAGAGACGTACGGCATCCATGAGCTCCTGCGTGCCCACCAGTGCGCCGCCAATGACCTCGCCATCGCCCATGTATTTGGAAAGTGAGTGCACGACGATGTCGGCGCCCTTGGTGAGCGGTTGTTCGAGCGCCGGCGTCGAGAGCGTGCTGTCGACGACGAGCGGGATATGGTGTTCGTGAGCGATACGCGCGAGTGCGGCAATATCAAATACGTCGATGACCGGATTCGACGGTGTTTCGACGTAGAGGAACTTCGTCGTCGGCCGGATGGCTTTTTCCCACGCATGCAGATCGAACGGTTTTTCAACGAGCGTCACATGAATGCCGAGTTTGGGAAGCTCTTCTCTGAAGAGATGGAATACGCCGCCATACAGACGATTGGACGCGACGATGTGCCCACGCGAACTTGCGAGGTGAAGCGCGATGAGTGTTACCGCCGACATTCCCGAAGAGGTGGCAATGCACGCCTCCCCTTTCTCGAGCGTCGCGAGACGCCGCTCGAGCGTATCGACGCTCGGATTGTTGATGCGCGTGTAAATAAATCCGCGTTCTTCGCCCGCAAAAAGTCGACGACCGCGCTCGAACGAGCCAAGTGCGAAGGCGGTCGTCCGGTAGAGCCCCGGCCGCAGGTTGCGGTCGCCATCGATGCTCCCTCCGTGGATCTCGAGCGTTTTTTGCCGCAAAAACCAGGGCTTTTCAGCCGGAGCGTTTTTCGGTGAAGAGCGCCGCTTTTTCATGGTGCTCCCATAGTGAGCTTTTTTTATGCGCGTGCAAGCCCTATCGAGTGCTCGATAAATTCATCCACCGATGAACCGACAGATTCAAGCATCTGCGGGAACACGGCGCCGGGATAGAGCGCGGGAATGGCATTGACCTCCAGTAAGAAAACGGCATGAGGTGTAACGATAAAATCTGCTATAGAAAAATGCGAAAGGCCAAGCGCGTGGTGCGCCAGGCTGGCGAGTGCCATGAGTTCTTTCTTTTCGTTGGCGGTGAATGTGCTCGGCACTTCATGCTGCAGCGATGCATTCGTGTAATGCGCCCTCTCCACGAATCGCGCACCGCCAGGAGTGATGACCTCTGCCGGCGGCAGCGTATACGTGTCCTCATTACGGAAGCTTTCGATCACGCCCACCGCGGCCTCGCGACCCCGCATATATTGCTGCACGATCGCCGCACCAAAGGAATCGAGAACATCGCCGAGCACGTCTGGCAGATCCGCAATGGTCGCGGCAAATGCTATGCCGTGTGAGGCGCCTTCGCTCGCCGGCTTCACGAGATATGGCGGTCCCATTTCCGCAAAAACGATTTCCGTCATTTCTCCCGTCGATAGTGCATCGTGGAGCGTAAATGCAACCGTGTGGGGCATCCGGACATTAGCGTTTTTTAGGATCTCGTGCATACGAATCTTGTTGAGCGATTGATGCACCGCGATCGGCCGCGCGCCGGTATACGGCACACCAGCGCGCTCGAGAATTCTCTGCACCGAACCGTCTTCACCCACGCCGCCGTGCAGCGCGTTCACAATGACATCCATCTGCGAGAGCGCTCGCGCCGGATCGACGGGAACGCCGCGTGTATTCCAATACCCGCGCTTGTCGACAAAAATATCCCGCATATCATATTTTTCCTCCGGCAGAGCAGCTAGGATTGCAGCACCCGTTTTCAGCGAGAGATCGTATTCACTCGATGTACCACCACGAAGAACACCGATAGTCGTCCGTACCATATACAAAAAGTATAGCACCCTCTATCTCGCCTTTATTTCAGAGAATGCCACATCCTGCGGTATCAGAAGTGTCAGGCCGTCCGGTACCCACCAGGGACTACACGGAACGGCTTCTATGCTTGAAAGACCGGTCTGCGCCGCGACAGTCTCGTACTTTCCGCGAATTCCCTGATGCGAACCCTCATTCCAAGCGAATGCCGTTCCCTCCTGACTCACGACCATGTGCACCAGCGTCGATAGCCACGGAACCTTCACAGTGTAGTCAAACCGGATTATGCCATTCAGCACATGCATATCTCCATTGATGGAGTTGCTGCTGCCATCCGACCATGCAAAATGACAACTGGCCGGTGGCACGCCTTTTATCGAATCGTAGTCGGCGATGCGGAGAACACTCGGCAGACTCGTTGTTTGAAAATAAAAAATAGCGAAATAGATCCCTATCACTGCCAGGAACAGGTAGAATATGAACTTGAACGGTTTCACCCAGTAATTATAACTTAGCGAACGAGTGAAGCGTGAACTTGTTCACATTTCCGAGCGAGCGACCAATTTTTCTTAGGGCTTTGCCCTTAGAAACAATGGAAGTGCCCTTGTGGTGCGACGGGTAAAGGAGCGCAGTGACTATAGCTCCAAAAAATGTCTGCGCCTCCTCGCGCGGTGGAACGTGATACTAAATCTATGGGCTTCGCTGTTGGCAAGCACAATGTCCCTCTCGTATACCGCAATAATCCTCGCATCGCCTATCAGCCCTTTTGGCTTATGATGTTCATCTTTTACCACGCCGACGACGGGAATGGAGATGCCGACCGTATTCAAAAGGCGCTCGACCGCCCGCACGTGCGCTTTCCCCCCGTCTACGACAAAGACCCGTGGAAGCGGCCATTCGGAGTGCCCGAGACGCCGCGAGAACATTTCGGACAACGCCGCAACATCATCATTCGTAACGGTTTGAATCTTGAATTTTCTATATGCGGTTTTTATCATCTCCCCGTTACTGATCACGGTCATGACGCCTACGGTCTCATCTCCACCAGTATGCGCGACATCATATGCCTCGATGCGCGCGCCTGTCCTCGACAAAATCGAAGATCCGCCGTCAGAAACACGCGATTCACGTTTTATCAGAGAAACATCGCGGATGTGTTCAAGTGCATTCACCTGTCGCCGCAGTGCCGACGCCTCCTCGAAACGTTCTTGCGCGGCAGCGGCGCGCATTTCCGCCGCGAGCCGTCGCTTGAGACCGTGAAAATTGCCGGAGAACAGGTCGCGGATATTCCGTATCGTGTGCGCACACCCTTCCTTCGTCACTTCGCCGGTACATACACCCGGACACAAACAAATCTGCCGGTTGAAGCAAGGTCTACATGCTTTATTTTTTTCGCTGCCACACGGTACGCATTTCGAATCTCTGAATGGAAATATTTTGCGGACAATTTTGATCGCATCCCGCAGTGCCAGCCCGCCGGGGAATGGCCCGAACACGTGTTTACTGTCTTTGTTGTTCCATTTTTGAAAAAGTTCTCGCCCGCGCACAACAAGTACGCGCGGAAAATTCTCTTTTGTGATAACGAGATAGTTGAAACTCTTATTATCTTTCTCATCAACATTGGCAGGCGGCTGGTACCGCTTTATCATGTTGGCCTCGAGTATCAAAGCTTCGAGCACCGAATCCGTCGAGAGCCATGAAATTTTTGTTGCATCAGTCACCATTTTCACGATCGCGGGTCCGCGTCCACTCTCGAGATCGGATGAAAAATAGCTCCGCACGCGGTCGCGTAGAGAAGCTGCCTTGCCGATATAGAGTATCTCCCTTCCCTTTTTAAAGAAATAAACCCCCGGGTTGTCGGGAAGTTTGAATTTTTTTAGTTCGGGTCGCTGCATGCTTGTACACTACCCAAAAAAAGAAGCCGCGGCCAGTTCACCGGCCGCGACACAGATTTCACACCGTATCATCTCGTAGATAGTGCTTAAATTGATTTACATACGCCCGGAGTTCCTCCGGATCGAATTCTCTTCGTCTAACCGGTTGCCAATCGAGATTGGTTGTTGAATCATCGGGTCGCATCGGATTTATGAGACGTACCCTGCAGATGTGATCGTCAAGTTCAGCAGAGGCATCATCCTTCTGCCTCGAATATTGAACAATGCGACAGTTAAGCATCTTGTTCTGCAAATCCTTGTCTTCGTTCAGCATGCGCTGCGCCAACTCCTCCGGCATCCAATATTCATGCAGGCTTCGCCCGGCCCACATCGTTTCCCCATGAGAAGAAATGTATGCATGACACTGGCTGCATTGGCGGTTGAGCATATCTAAAAACTGCCGCAGTCTCCCTTGCACCTGAAGCAAAGATTCGCCATCACGAGGCGTCCAAAAAAATGCATCCGTCTCGCGGCGACGCAATTCTTTTCTAAAGATTCTCATCTGCTTGTCGTACGTTAGATGGTCGACAATTCCCCAGTTCCGTTCGCATAGTCGCGTATCCGGACGCCACTTCACCCGCAATCCCGTTTCGAGTGCGGTCTCCATGGTGCGAACGTATGGTGACGTGAAATATCGCGTTTGGAACGTCTGACCTGCGAGGACCGCAGCCCGCTGTTGCATGTCACGTTCGATCCAAATACCAGCCTGTCTCGCCTGCTCGATGCCAAGCAGCGTCAGTCGCCTCTTTGACGTATGGACATTCTTGAGAGCCGCTTCTCTCGGGTGTGGGGTGCCCTTTTTGGCCAAGGACGTAGTCTCGTTGCTTTCGGATTTTCCATGGCGTATCCATGTAGTCGTGACCGGCATCGTCATATACCATTCCTTTCTCTGGTTTCACTTTTGCTCTGACCCCACTCTATCCATGAACACGCTGGTGTCAAATTTCCAGATACATCTTACGGACTGGACGAATCGTTCCTGTGCCGTACAGTTTAAGCAGAGGAAGGGAGTGCCTTATGGAACTGGCGCTACGAGACGAGATTCTCGTAGTCGTTGATTACGAGGGTCACCTGCATGCCACCGAGCTCAAGCTGCGCGTTGAAAGATTTCGGAGATCACGTAAAGATTTTCGAATCCTTGATAAAGACGACCTGTCAAAGATCTTGTTTTCTATGGTAGAGCAGGACTTTCTGCTCGAACCATGGGTAGTGCTGCAGAAAAATAAAAATCTGTTCATTCGCGTCGGCGAGCTGCACGGAGAGGACCCGCTCGGCAGAGAACCTTTGAACTTGTTCTATCGTCTTACTCCGCACGGGTGGAAAGAACAACGAACTGTCCTCAACAGCCTCGTTCAGGCTCGACCAAAGAAATTTCTTAAAAAAGGAAAGGGCCAATCATGAATGATTGGCCCTCGTTTTACTTCAAAGCCTGTGTGCGTATAAGAGCCCACTCTATCATTTCAGCCTGTCGGATCTGCGCCGTGCCGATTCTGAGGAGATAGTACGGCAATCGTCCCAGCTCCTGGTGTTCCACGATTTCGTTCTTGATTCGATACTTCCAATCAGGCCCATACCCCATGCCCCACGGATGCGCAGTGTACTCATGCCGATAACCGGCAATGAATGCTCGTATCCGCCATGACCGCGGATACCGCATGGGAATGACACCAAGCTGCTCTCGTACGGTCATGATTCCAAAGTATTGTGAGAGCGCCTGAAAGATATCTTCGGTATCCCACCGTCGCCCGTCAAACCTGTGCTTTACACGCAGCATGTATGCCTCTTTTCGTTGAAGATCTACCCATCAGCAGATCTAAGGAGTCTCTAAAAATATGAGTGTACACGAAAAAACAAGAAAAGCAATCTATTTTTTCACTTTTTTAAGTACGCGTTTGAGGTAGTGGCCCGTGTGCGAGCCGTCGGTCTTTGAGACCTCCTCTGGCGTACCGTGCGCGATGATCTTTCCGCCGCCATCGCCACCTTCCGGTCCGAGATCGATAATGTGATCGGCGCATTTAAGAACGTCGAGATTGTGCTCTATGACGATGACCGTATTGCCGCGATCAACGAGCTTCTGTAGGATATCGACGAGTTTTTGTACATCGTCGTAGTGGAGTCCGACCGTCGGCTCGTCGAGCAAGTAGACGGTCTTCGTCATGAGTGGACGATAGAGCTCGGAGGCGATCTTTACACGCTGCGCTTCGCCACCGGAGAGCGTCGTCGCGCTCTGGCCAAGTTCCAGATACCCGAGGCCCACGTCGAGCAGCGAACGCAATCTGTCGGATATTGCCGGAATGTCCTCAAAAAATACGTGCGCCTCCTCGACCGTCATCGAGAGAATATCGTGGATGTTTCGTTTTTTATATTTCACTTCAATCGTTTCTTTCATAAATCGCTTTCCATTGCACACGTCGCATGTCACATACACAGTCGGCAAGAAGTGCATTTCGACCGCGACGAGGCCGTTACCCTGGCAGGCCTCGCAGCGCCCACCTTTTACGTTGAATGAGAATCTGCCCGGCCCCCAGCCGCGCGCACGCGCCTCTTCGCTCATCGCGAACATATCGCGAATGTGCGTCCACGCGCCCGTGTACGTGGCCGGATTCGACCGCGGCGTGCGTCCGATGGGCGATTGGTCGATGAGAATGGAGCGGCCGAGATACTCGGTGCCAGTGAATTCTTTGACATTGTAGATCTGTGCACTGCGGAAACGCTTGTCGAAACGGGCTAGTAAATTGCGGTGCAACAGCTCGTAGAGGAACGTCGATTTGCCGGAACCGGAGACACCCGTGACGGCGACAAGCTTTGCGAGTGGAATATCGACGTTGATGTTCTTAAGATTAAATTTATTGCCGCCGCGAATCTTGAGCTTGCCGCGATCGGCGGTACGTCGTTTGTCCGGCATTTCAATAGTCGTCTCTTCGCGCAAATACGCGAGTGTGCGAGAGCCAGACTTATTTGTTTTTGCGGTCAAGAGATCATCGAGCCAGCCAGAGACGACGATGTTGCCGCCATGAGTGCCAGCTCCGGGGCCGAGATCGACGAGGTAATCGGATGCAAAGATCGTATCTTCATCGTGCTCGACGATTAGCACCGTATTACCAAGGTCACGTAGACGCTTCAGAGTCTCGATGAGTTTGTCGTTATCGCGCTGGTGGAGGCCGATCGTCGGCTCATCGAGCACGTAAAGAGCGCCCACGAGCCCGCTTCCGAGTTGTGAAGCAAGGCGGATGCGTTGCGCTTCGCCGCCCGAGAGTGTATTGGCCTTTCTGTCGAGTGTGAGGTACTCGATACCCACGTCGAGCATGAACTTCAGACGATTAGTGATCTCTTTGATGACCACGCGCGATATCTCCTCCTCTTTTTTTGTAAGCTTGAGCTTGCTGAAAAAATCCATCGCACTTTGAATAGAGAGTGAGGAGATCTCAACGATGTTCAATCCCGGCAATGATGGATTTCGTAAATCAATCATGATTGATTTACGAAATCCATCATTTGTTCCCAAAAAAACATTGAGCGACTCGGGCCTGAGGCGCGCGCCGTGGCATACGTCGCACGGTTCATCGCCAAAGAAATAC
The DNA here is from genome assembly GCA_001004345.1 of Candidatus Kaiserbacteria bacterium GW2011_GWA2_52_12. Classification (GTDB taxonomy): domain Bacteria; phylum Patescibacteriota; class Minisyncoccia; order Phycocordibacterales; family UBA2100; genus UBA10103. The sequence continues at coordinate 37,104 of LCQW01000002.1, read as the reverse complement.
TTTGACCCAAGTCCTTTGCATTCTGGACACGCTCCATACGGTGAATTAAACGAGAACAACCGCGGCTCTATCTCGGGAAAAGAAAATCCGTCGTACGCGCACATGAATTTTGCAGAAGCGACTTTGGATACGCCCGCAGCGTTGGTGACCTTGACCAATCCTTCCGATTCAGCGAGTGCCCGCTCTATCGCCTCCGATGCACGCTCGCGGGCAGCCTTCGGGTCATCGGTAAATTCCGATACGAAGATCTCGTCCACGACAACGTCGATGGAGTGCTTAAAATGTTTCCGGAGCTCGATACGCTCACGAAGCGATTTTTCTTCATCATCAATCACTACTTTCTCAAATCCTTTGTTGAGCAAGTCGTACAAAAGCTGGTAGTATTCGCCCTTGCGCCCCACCACGACCGGTGATGAAATACGGATTTTTGCTGCGCTGACACCCTTTGTTAATATGTTCGACCTCGTAGGTCGAACATGTGACCGGGCATCGTCGACCATATGCAGCACGGATTCCAATATTTCTTCATTCGAGAGCCGCCGCACTTCCCTGCCGCACTCCGGACAATGTGGGTGCCCGATACGAGCGTACAAGACACGGAGATAGTCGTAAATTTCGGTAATGGTCGCGACCGTCGAGCGTGGATTATTTGAGCGACTTTTCTGGTCTATTGAAATTGCCGGCGAGAGGCCTGATATCTCATCGACATCCGGCTTTTGCATTTGCCGCAAAAATTGTCGTGCGTATGCCGAGAGAGACTCCACATACTTGCGCTGCCCCTCGGCGAAGATGGTATCGAATGCCAAAGACGACTTGCCCGAACCGGACAAACCGGTGAAAACGATCATTTTATTGCGCGGCATCTCAACTGAAATGTTTTTCAGATTATGCGTTCGTGCCCCTTTTATGATGATTTTACCTGCCCCGAGCAACGTCGAGGGGTCTTCTTTTTTATCCATACAACTCCGACCCCCGCTGTGCGCTAGGGGTTGGCACGGGCACTATACCACAGTTAGATTATCGTCGCTTCTTCTTGAAGCGTGATGTGAAATTGTTTTTTGACCTCATCCTTTATCTTGTCGGCAAGCGTTCGCACATCATTTGCGGTCGCGGTGCCCGTATTCACGATGTAGTTCGGATGCTGTAAACTCGCGATGGCGCCGCCGACCTGTGCGCCCTTCATGCCGGCTTTTTCTATCAGCCATCCGGCAGGGACACGGCTTTCGCGCGATTTCACCCCCTTTTCTTTCTCGAACATGTCGACGATAGCCTGCGGCGCAACGGGATTCATAAAGAAACTGCCGGCCGCTTTCACATTCTGCAGATGCCGTTTTTCTCTTTCTTTGATCGTCTCCTCGATGAGTGCGTATGATATATCATATTGGCTTGGTTTAAGCTCAATTATCGCGCGCGTGATGACCCATTCCGGATTGTCTTTGAAAAAACTATGGCGATACGAAAAATCGCATACGATATTTTCGAATTCACGCATCTCCCCTGTTTCCGTATCAAATGCGCGCACTTTGGTGATGATGTCCCTAATCTCTGATCCAAAAGCACCCGCGTTGCCGCGAGCCGCTCCCCCGATAGTGCCCGGAATACCGGCAAGTTTTTCCCATCCGCCCCAGTTCCTTTCTGCCGACTCGCGAATAAGACCGAGTAGATTACATCCTGCATCGGCGGCAAGTTCATTGCCGGCGAAGGAATGATCGATGAGTGCGACGCGAATAACTAGTCCGTCTATACCCTCATCGGGCACAAGCACATTGCTCCCGCCGGCGAGAATGACAGATCGAACATTCTTCTCCTTTGCCCACGCAACAGCTTCACGAAGCTGGTCTTCCGTTTTTACCTCCACAAAATACCGAGCCTCCCCGCCTATTCGGAACGTGGTCAGGGGCGCAAGCGCAACACTCTCTTTCACGGCGAGCATGTGCCTCATTTTAGCTCTTTTTCGAGTGCTTGAATTTCATCACGTATCAACGCCGCTGTTTCAAAATCCAGCTGGTCTGCGGCATCGTGCATTTGTTTTCGCTTGGCGACGATAAGCTTCTTTTTATCGCCACCGAATGCCGCAACGTCGAGCTCGGCAAGTTCGGAGACGGCGCGCTTACGCGTTCGTTCGATATCTCCGACGATATCGTGAATTCGTTTCTGTATCGTCTTTGGTGTTATTTTGTGCTTTTTATTGTAGGCCATCTGTATCTCGCGACGGCGGTTCGTCTCGCCGATGGCACGCTCCATCGAGCCCGTTATGGTATCGGCATACAGAATCACGCGGCCATTCACATTGCGCGCGGCGCGACCGATGGTCTGAATGAGCGATGTTTCGCTGCGCAAAAAACCTTCTTTGTCCGCATCGAGAATACCGACCAGCTCCACTTCCGGCAAGTCGAGTCCTTCGCGCAATAGATTTACTCCCACAAGAACGTCGAATACTCCTTTGCGGAAATCCCGCAATATCTCGATGCGTTCGACCGTCAGCACGTCGCTATGGACATACCGCGCTTTGATACCGCGCTCGGTCAGGAATTGTGTGAGATCCTCCGCCATCTTTTTCGTAAGCACCGTTACCATAGAACGAGCACCGCCTTTCGTCACCGCTTCGGCTTCCGCGATGAAGTCTTTGACTTGACCCTCATATGTTCCCGAGGAGTCACCTCCCGAAGATACGTGAGGAGACACCTCGGAAACACCGCCGCCGGAAACGATCGGACGGACGATGATCTTCGGATCGATGAGTCCCGTGGGACGAATGACTTGCTGCACTGGCGCGCCGCTACGCTGCAGTTCGAATTGTGCCGGTGTCGCGGACGTGTACAGGGTCTGGCCGGTGCGCGCCTGAAATTCATCAAAGGTGAGCGGACGATTGTCCACCGCGCTCGGCAGGCGGAATCCGTGCTCGACGAGCGTGTTCTTCCGCGCACGGTCACCCGCATACATGGCGCCGATCTGCGGAATGGTTACATGCGACTCATCGATGACCGTCAGGAAATCCCGAGAGGATGCCTTTGGGGATCTCAGGGCGTCACCTCGGGATTTGAAATAATCGAGCAGTGTGTAGGGTGGTTCACCCGGCTTTCGGCGATCGAAATGCCGCGAATAATTCTCGATGCCGTGACAAAAACCGAATTCGCGTATCATGGCGACATCCTGCCGTGTGCGCCTTTTCAGCCGCTCCGCTTCCAGTATTTTCCCAGCCGCATTGAATTGTTTGAGTTGCGTCGCAAGCTCGAGCTCTATGTCGGCAAGCGCTGCGTCTTGCACTTCCTTCGGTGTCACGTACTGGCGCGCCGGAAAGATAAAAACCGCATCGTGCCGTGCGTCTATCTCGCGCGTTATGGCATCTATCTCCTCTATCTTTGTTATTTCCCCGCCGGTCAAATCAATTCGATAGATGACGCGCTCGCTCGCCGGCATAATCTCGAGCGATGCGCCGAGCGCGCGGAATGTGCCGGGTGAAAGGTCGCCGGCGACTCGTTCAAAATAGATAGAGATGAGTTTGCGCGTCAGTGTCGCGCGTGTCATCGCCTCGCCTTTCGTGAGTTTCAGATTTACCTTTTGATATTCGACAGGACTACCCAAGCCGTAAATGCACGAAACTGACGCGACGACAATGACGTCGTTGCGCGTCAGCAGCGCCTGCGTCGCTGCGTGCCGTAAACGTTCGATGTCTTCATTGATCTGCGCTTCTTTTTCTATATACGTATCGGTTATCGGCACGTAGGCTTCCGGTTGATAGTAGTCATAGTAGGAAACAAAATAATGCACGGCGTTGTCGGGAAAAAATTCGCGGTACTCACTCGCAAGCTGCGCCGCCAGTGTTTTGTTGTGCGCAATAACGAGCGTGGGCCGCTGCACCTTCTCGATAACGTTCGCAACCGTAAACGTCTTGCCAGAGCCCGTCACACCGAGCAATGTCTGATCACGTGCGCCCGATGTGAGACCTTTGCAGAGCGCTTCTATGGCCTTCGGTTGATCTCCTGCGGGGCCATAGTCTGATTTGATCTTGAATTTCGCCATCCAAGCATCCTACCAGATTGACAAAGGTATGAAAACACTGCGCTATAGCAAAAAATCACCGATAGGCAGACCTACCGGTGATCCCTTTTCATTTCTATGGCCCCCTCTGACTCTGGCATTCGACCGAACAGAACCATCGGTGCGTGCCCTGGGGGTCATTCTCTTCACGAGCAACCTCAATACCGCTGCCCGGTTTTTGGGTGCTCCGCGACACGCAACAATTCGGTCCATCGCAATGAGTCGCTCCTTGCGGAAATTCCCCCGGCTCTGGTTTAAAGCCCCATGCGTGTTTCCTACTCATCTCGGACTCCTTCCTATGTTTTTTGAGCTTCTGTTATACTATCAACCTAAAGTGAGAACGCAAACATTCCGTCTGGCGCGCCGCAATATCGCTATGTCGCGTATAAAATCACCTTCTACCAACGCGCGCTCCGGCTCGTCGATGGTTTCGCTATTGAGTAGGATCGCCCTACTGGTAAGAAGCTGACGCGCCTCCCGCTTCGAGGTTGCGAGATTAGAGCGCACAAGGACTTCAAGAATACTCTCTCCCCGCTGAACCTCGCATGAAGGTGCGTCGTTTTGCAACATTGCAAGTGTATCCGCATCAAGTTCGGTAATGTTCCGCGCACCGAATAAAATTTCCGATACCGCTTTTGCCGTATTCGCCGCGCGTTCGCCGTGCACAAGCGTCGTCACCTCCCGCGCGAGTATCTGCTGCGCGGTTCGTTCCTTTTTATCACGTCGCGACAATTCGAGCGCCGCGCCGATCTCGATCTTTGAAAGGGCCGTCATTTTGAGCAGATAATCCTCGACATCATCATCGGCGACATTGATCCAGAATTGATAGAACTGGAACGGCGACGTTTTTGATGAGTCGAGCCAGACCGTGCCGGATTCGCTTTTGCCGAATTTTTTTCCAGTCGCCTTATTGACGAGCAGCGGCCACGTAAGCGCATACACGGTATCACCGGTTTTCCGGCGGATGAAATCGACACCCGAGACGATGTTGCCCCACTGATCAGAGCCACCCACCTGCAGATCGCACCCATATTCTAGGTGCAAGTGCAGATAATCGTACGATTGCAAAAGTGCATATGAAAATTCAGTGTACGAAATTCCTTCGTCGGCATTTTTGACGCGATCTTTCACGAAATCGCGTTGCAGCATCGTGTTGACCGTGAAATGTTTACCGACATTGCGGAGAAAATCGATTGTCCGCAGTGGTTCAAGCCACTCAGTGTTGTTTACCACCGTGAAATTTGAGGAACCGAGAAGGTGTTTCGTTTGTTCCGCGATTTTCTCGGCATTATGCTTCACCATCTCGGCATCGAGAAGCGGACGTTCCGTGCTCTTGCCGCCAGGATCGCCGATCATGCCCGTGCCGCCGCCAATGACAAGGATCACTTTGTGGCCATCTTCGAGAAATCGGCGCAATATCAAAAAACCCATGAGTTGACCCATTTGCAGAGAATCGGCCGAGGGATCGATGCCGAGATAGAGCGTACGCTTTTGTCCGTCGGTAATTTCTTCGAGCGTCTTCGATGAATACTGATTGACGTACCCGCGTTCCTTCAATATTTCCGAAAGTTTTCCCATACCACATTTATACCACGGGAGAGAACAGGAGCGGAAACATTTTTAGAGGCCCCGCAGCCGACGGGCGAGGATTCGAGGATTTTTCCACCAGGAAAAATCCGTACTCTAAAAATGTTTCCGCTCCTGTTCTCGATCTCTCACCTCCCCCTCTTCCATACCGAAGTGGTGGGCGAATTCGTGCCAAATAGTCTCGGCGACGACGTCCCGCACATCCATGACGTCTTCCTCTGCCGCTTCCTCGATCGGTAATTGGTAGAGCGTTATCGTGTCGGGCAGTGTGCCTCCAACACCGTACATTTCGCCGCGTGCCGAAAGTGGGATGCCATGGTAGAGGCCGAGCAACGTCTCGTCGTCTTCAAGTCCTTCTTCTTTTCTCGTCTCGTCTCTAGGCAAGTCTTCTATCAAAATCGCCACATTGGAAATTTTCTTCCGCACCCATGTTGGCAGCCGCTCGTATCCTTCCGCAACCAGTTTTTCAAAATCGTCTTTCTTCATTTTCAAACTATAGCAAAAAGAAGGGAAACTGAAGGGTATAACTCTAGCTTGTACGGCTGTACTTGCCAGCGTCATATCTCAATTAATCGTTCGGCCACGACGAATTGCTCGCCGCGGCTTTGATGGTCTCGTCACTTTCGTCTACGTTTACTGCTTCGGCCGTAAAAGCGGGAACAGCTGCGTTTCGTGGGCGGGTTTGTTTTCGAGAAATGCGAAAAGGCGCTCCGAGACGCCGAAGCCGAATGCCGGTGGCATGCCGTATTCCATCGCGCGGACATATTCCTCATCGAGCCGCTGTGCCTCGTCATCGCCCGCGTCGCGCATTTTTTGCTGCTCTTCGAATCGTGCACGCTGATCTTGGGGATCATTGAGCTCACTGTACCCCTTGCCCATTTCGCTGCCTGCAAGAATGACTTGTAAACGTTCGACGGTATCGGGATTTTTCGACGAGCGCTTCGCGAGCGGTTCAAGATACGTGGGAATGCCGACGAGAAACGCGGGGCCCGAAATACCTTTGCGAAGCGATTTCCAGAGATGATCAATCGCACGCGGTCTGTTCAATTCCTCTCCCACTTGAATCTGCGCATCGCGCACGGCTTGGATAACATCTTTTTCGCTGCACGAAAGCGGATCAATGCCGAATTTTGCTTTTATCAAGTCGCCGAAATCGATAACCGGCCACTCCTCTGCAAAGTCGACGGTATGACCATTGATCTCAAACGTATATTTTCCATACACCTCTTTCACGATGTGCCGGTACAGTTCCTGCACGAATTGCATCCCCTTTTCCACATCGCTGAATGCCTCATAACTTTCGAGTTGCGTGTAATCTTGCAGGTGTTCGCGCGACTGACCCTCGTTGCGGAAGATGCGGCCTATTTCAAATACCTTCGGGAATCCGGCAATGAGAAGTTTCTTCTGCCACAGCTCACCCGCCGAAATACGCAGGTACACGTCGATATCGAGTGCGTTGTGATGCGTGATGAACGGTCGCGCATCAGCGCCCCCCGGAGATGTTTCCAGAATCGGCGTTTCCACTTCTAGGAATCCGCGCGTGATCATGAACGCACGCACTTCAAACCAAAATCGCGCCCTCCGCTCGAACATCGCGCGCGTTTCCGGATTTAATAGTATGTCGAGATATCTCTCGCGCAGGCGCAATTCCTCATCCTTTATCCCGAAGTGCTCGGTCGGCATCGGTAAGAGCGATTTGGCGAGCATGCGCCACGCGGCGACTTTCAGCGACTGCTGACCGCGCTGCGTCTTGAATGCAACGCCCGTCGCCTCGATGAAATCTCCGACATCAACTGCGTTTACAAATAGGTCGAATAATGATTGATTTCGTAAATCAATCATTTCGTTTTGTTGGAGAACAATTTGTGTGCGACCGGTACCGTCAAAAAGATCCCCGAAAATGATTCCACCCTGGCCGCGAAGCGACATCACGCGCCCCGCGAGCGTGCACGAGCGACCACTGCTTTCTCTGTCGACGAACTGTGCGAGAAAATCGGCGTTCGAGGTGTCGCGTGCCGCTTGAGCCGGATATGCTTCCATCCCCGCCGCTTTCAGCAGTGCGAGCTTCTTCAATCGCTCGTCGCGAAGATCTTGTTCACTCATGCGGAGAATAATACCATTGAAAAATAAAAATCGCCCGACCAGATGGAAAATTGTAAATTATTCCTGTCCCGCTGCGGCGACCTGCGTGGTGAAATACGACGGATGCACCGCAAGGTATGAAACCCGTAAGAGTCCTATCCATGCGAGGGCGACCATGAGGATGATCAGTATGTTGGCCCGTCTGTTCGATTCCATTATGTCGTGCCACACATCCGTGGCAAACGAGCGTATACGGTCTATCCGTACGAGAGGATCGCCATCATGCATTGCCATATCGTAGCAGCTCGCCGCGCAGCGCGCCATGCAGCGCTCATAATAATGTATTATTATGCAGCGATGCTTTCATTCTTTCAGGCACTGGACAATCTCGTCGCCACCCGCCTCGCGCCGCACAGTCCTACGCTCCGCTTTCTTTTCGCCCAACTCACGCACCTCGCGGGCATATATTTCATTTCGATAGCCGGTGTCTGCAGCGTTCTCTACTTTGCCGTCAACGGTTCGTATACCTTCGCGCTCGGGTTTATTGTGGCGCTCGGCGGCTCGATGCTCGTTGCTCTATCACTCAAGCGAGTTTTCATGCGCGAACGGCCGACTGATCCGCTCATCAGGGAAAATGGCCACGCGCTGCCCAGCGGTCATGCCGCCTGTTCGTTCGCATTCTACGGCTACTGCAGTTACCTATTGATGAAACTCTGGCCATCTCCGCTCTCGTTTTTTATCGTCATTCTCCTCGCGCTTCTTGTCCTCGCGATAGGTTTCAGCCGCGTCTATCTGCGTGTGCATCATACGAGCGACGTGCTGCTCGGCTACTTCATCGGTGCGATATTTCTCACGCTCGCCATAGTTTTTTTCTGAACCGCACGAAAAATATGGTCTACCACGTAACTATTGTACTATTGTTCTGAATTAGCGATGAATCATCCGAGGTGCGCATGATCATTCCAGACCCACAATTTCCATGGGTCTTCCCGGCCGTCCTCATGATACCGAAAGACGGATATGTGCGATTTTTCGGTAGAAGGGATGGCACGCAAAATATGACCAAGCTCATCGGAAGTAAATTCCTCACCAAAAATAACCCTCGCGAGCACCATGCGCATGAAAAAGCCGTGTGACACGACGAGAATATGCGACTCTGGCCGGTCAGCAAGAAGTGTGAGCGCGCGCCCGGCCCGATCTTTAAGTCTCTCGAACTCATCTCCTTCTTCTGTGGTTTTCTTCCCCCACCCTTCAAGAATACGCCGCGCAGCCTCGTCCGTTCGTAAACGACCGTGCATCGAAATTGGCAACGGCCGCTCCGTGAATTCCGCGGACAACTCAAATGGCATTCCAATAGCTTCCGAAATGATCGCCGCGGTCTCAGAGGCTCGTGGCATCGTGCTCGAAATGATCGCGTCAATGGGTAATTTCGCACACCGCTTGGCAAGTGCCTCCGCTTGCGAGCGGCCACGCTGCGTCAAAGACACTGTTTCATCATCGGAAAATCGCTCCCCCACATTGGCATCGCTCTCCCCGTGCCGGACGAAGTAAATCGTCTTCATTGCTCCATTCTAGCATTTTCACAATACAAATCGGCCGTCTTTGTAGATCACTTTTTTTGAGCCGTCTTTGAGGTGCGCGGTCACGGTGCGGCGCGTCGTGGAGATGATGTCGGTGTGCACCGATGAATCGTTGAACCCGATCGCCTCCGCCTGTTTTGTAGTCAATTTCGCGACGTTGCCGCGGTAGGTGTCGCGATACGACATGCCGAGCGCGATGTGCGTGTTACCGAAGGGACCGCCCCTGTTCTCGTCGAACAGCGTTTCGGCCATGAATTTGGTAATGCGCGAATGACGGCTGTCGGTCAGCGAGTATTCGCCGACTTTGTCCGCGCCTTTGGTCGCAATCATTTCTTTCAGTAATTTCTCATTGGTCTTTGCGCTCGATTTCACAACGCGGCCATTCTTGAACCATAGTTGAATGCCGGTAATCTTGTTGCTATAGCGATAGAGCGGCTGGTTGAAACGTATCCAGCCCTCCGTGCCGCGCCAATCGGGCGAGGTGAATATCTCAAAACTCGGAATGTTGCGGCCGCTTCCGGCGAGCCAATTCCTTTTTTCACCAAGACGGATTTTCAAGTCCATGTCGGGACCGACGGCATGCAGATGATCTATCTTCGGTGATAGTTTGTTGAGTTTGGTCCGGTAGCCGTCTATCTCACGATAAACTCGCTTCCATTTTGCGATCGGATTTTTCTCATCAAGGAAACACGCCTTGATTATCTGGTTCCAATATTCCTTTTCCGAAAGCCCCGCTTCGCGCGCCATCGCCGGCGTGCCAAAAAGGCCGATGGTCCAGGTAAATTTATTCTTCCACTCCTTCTCGTGTCGCCAGTCCATGAACGGTTTCAGCGCCACACCGCGACGCATGATACTTTTGGGATCAATTCCTTTCAGCGCATGCGGGTCAGCCTCTGCGAGGATAAAGACAGAATGATCCATTTGGTCGACAAGCCCTTTCAAGTATTTGGCCGGGAAAAAGTCGAGTTGGTGCGGCTTCGCGTGTTCGTAAAAATACCGCGTGAAGGATTCATTGCGTCGTTTGTCGCCCTGCTCGTCATCGGGACCGTAATTGGAAAGTACGTGTCCGCCCGCATCCACTATCGCATTGCATACGGCAGTAAACAGCGGCTTGGCAGATTCTGACGCGGAGACGCGCACCACGTCGCCTTTCTTGATCCCCTTCCCGCCGCCGAGAGCAAAATTGACCAGCACGTCGGCATATTTTTTTAATACTGTATTGCTTGGTTTGTATGACATTGGACTACCTTACAGCCATCGTTTGAAATTGTCGAGTATCCCTTGTAGCCAATAATAAAAGGTATGCGTGAGTGAATACATTGATATACTAACAGTTACACAAATTTGATGAAATATATCTTGAACGGAATTGTAATCCTCATATGTATCGTTGTACTTTTTGTAGTGGGAGATGCAATCCTCGTTCGGACTGGCGTGATAAACATATCTGCTGAGAAAGTTACAGCATCCGTCGATGTACTTATGAAAACTGGACGCTCTCTTACGTGCTCCGGGACTTTCAATTACTTCGAAGGACTTAGTAAGGGAAAATTATACGTGGCAGACGGAAAAGCATACGTCGAGATCAATATCCAACAAGGAGTGATCGTATCATATTATCGCTACTTTGTTGATAGCACCTCAACGTATTATTGGATCGACGGAGAGTCAGTTGGTACTGTATATCCCCGAGAGTCGGCATCTGCATCAAAAAGTAATCCTCTTCCATATTGGGGTGAGTCACACGATTTCATGTGTGTTCAGGGAAACGTGGACGCGACAGTAATGAGGTTGCCATCGAGAGTTTCGTTTCGTCCGTACCAATAACAATCAAAACGCTCCGCCATGGCGAAGTGTTTTGTTGATTAGAAGTTAATTTATCGTGCAGTTCCGGTCGCGGTCGAACTTGCGCTCGCGTTCGCTTCGAGTCCCATCTTATGGAGCGCCTGCACGATGCCATGCGCATCCTGTCGCGCGACTTTCAGATCGTCGAGCGCCGCTTTTATCTTTGCGCGCGCGTCTTTGAGCGCCTGCTCGTTGGCTTTCAATTTTGCCTGATCGCCGTTGTCCGGTGTGAGTGAGGCGACGAGTGATACGGCTGCATCCGCCTGCGTATTCGCGTCTGCGATCTTCGTGGTCATGTCAGAGAGGCTCGCGGAGAGCGTCGCTGTGTCTTTACCTTTTGCTTGCGCATCAGCGATGCGTGTTTGTAATTTGCCAGCAAACGCCGTAAAAAGATCGCCCGTCGTCCCCACCTTGTCGGCAGCCACCATAATGTGACCGCGTGGGATGATAAGAAGGAAGATGCGGTAACTTCCCGCGATGGATTTGATGTCTGTCTTCAGTGTCGCAATGTCGTCATCGGCGTCGATCTTCGTTTTGAGTGCCAAAAGCGCAGAAGCCTGACTCGCCACATCAGCCGCAATGGAAGCTTTCTCGGCAGCAGAAACACGCACCATCGCCTGGACGCGCGTACCCAGATCATTGAGCCTATTTACTCTACGATCGATCTCCTGATCCGCGTGATTTTTTGCAGTATCAATGCGCACCTGTAATTTTGCATCGATCGTCGCAGTCGCCTTGCCCCCGCCGACAGATGTTTGTGCTGTTGCGCCGACAGAACCGCCCACTTCGAGCGCAAGTGCGGGCGTCGCGAACAGCAGTGTCGCAAGTACCATGCTTATAGATTTTATGATGATGTTCACTCCGTTAGAAATCATATGATATTTTATATTATGTTGCTAAAAACTGTTAAAGTGATTCCCCCGTCACTTCTAACGGGGTTCATATTTTATTCAGTTTGGTTAATTGGTTGATCAGTTTGGCTCGCTGTGGCCGACGCTTGCGCCGCCGCTTGTATTTGCCCATCGATCTCCGTCAAATCCTGATTTAATTCTGCATCCGATGAACCTGTCGTAGAAAGCCCACCACCGATCTGTGCAGTACTTTGCGTCTGCACTTGTTGCTGCATCGGCTGCGACGCGACCGCAGATGGGCTCGACGTTTGCTTTCCGATGTACCAGATCGCCACGATAACCACGACAACACCCACCAACCCGAATAGTGATTTCATAGTCGAAAACATAATTTAAAAATAAATAATAATCGTACTTCCATACCCTACCATGAATGACGTATGGAATGGTGTCTTCTTTCCTGTTGACAATGTTTTTTTAGGTACGTACAGGGAGATTGGTCAGCGCGAGGTAGAGCGCCGCCGCCGCTATCGAAAGGTCGCGGAACAAAATTTCAAATTCTTTGAAATGGAAAGTGACTATGGCGAGAAGCATGAGAGTTGCAATACTTGCCGGCCAGAAGATGCGCCAACCAGAAAGTATCCAGAGTGCGATTACTCCTTCAACAACTCCGAACGCATGCAGAAGCACCAGATCGGGCATATAGCCGTGCATAAACGCCGGAAAATATCCGAGCCACATATCGGGATTTGAAAGCGCATCAAAAGGCGGGTAGAGAAACGCAAATGCCACCCCGGCACGAAGAATCAAATCTGCCATTCGATTCAAATACATAACAAAAGAATTTTACCACAGCAATGTATACAAATGCCCCGCGCTCTATGGCGCGGGGCTCTCATCGCAAAAAACGCTATGGGCTCTTGTCGTCACGGTACGCAAGCCGGCGCTTTTGTTTTTGCGCAAATTCTGACTCGGTTTCGAGCCACAGTTTGCGCTGGTTTTCGTCGAGATCTTCCCACGACCTCATGGGCATTTGGACTGGCTTCGCACTCTTTTTCGCCATTGACATCTCCTTCTGGTTGCAGTGATGCAGTAAATTACATCCGCGTCCTTTTGTCAAATCAACTATTTTTACTAAGTCGTTTGAGGGCGACGATGTAGGCCGCTTCACGGAGCGTGATCTTTTGGGCTTTTGAGACGTCATACACTGCTTTGGCAGCGGTGCGCATTTTGCGCTTGAGTTTGACAAAAACTTCGTCTTTTTTCCATTTCTTCTTCTCGATGTTTTGATACCATTCGAAATAACTCACGGCGACGCCTCCCGCATTGGCGAGAATGTCCGGTACTACCACGATTCCTTTTTGTTTCAATATCGCGTCCGCCGCTTCCGTCGTCGGGCCGTTGGCCATTTCAAGCACGATGCTCGCTTTGATATCGCCGGCGTTTTTTTCCGTGATGGCATTTTCGAGCGCGGCAGGAACGATGATATCGACAGGCAGCGTGAGCGCTTCATCGGGCGAAATGTCGTGACCGCCCAATTTCTCCATGTTGGAAAGGTCGCAGACCGAACCGATGCAGTAGCAGCCAGCTATATGTCCGCTCTTTTTCTTGCACTGCTCGACGGCGTCAAGATCCTGAATGCCATCCGGAATATATATGCCGCCTTTGGAATCGGAAAGTGCGACAATCTTCATGCCCGCTTTTTGGAGATAGCGTGCGAGGTAACTGCCGACATTGCCGAAGCCCTGTATGGCCACTGATAGTCCTTCAGGATTCCTCCCCAACTTTTCAAGAATGGCTTCGAGCGCATAATGTCCGCCTAACCCTGTCGCTTCGGTGCGGCCTTGCGAACCTCCCGATTCAATAGGCTTCCCCGTCACGACGGCTGGCGCCTTTTTTCCTATTTCTTTTTCATATGCATCGCGAAACCACGCCATTATCTTCGCATTCGTATTCACGTCGGGTGCGGGCACGTCGACGTACGGTCCGACGACCGGCGCAAGCGCCTTCGCAAATCCCCGCGTCAGACGCTCGAGCTCTTTTTCCGACAATTTTTTCGGGTCGACGACAATACCGCCTTTGCCGCCGCCAAAGGGCACATCGACGAGTGCATTCTTCATGGTCATCCAAAAAGCGAGCGCCTTCACCTCGTCCATGTCCACCTTCGGATGATACCGGAATCCGCCTTTGTACGGGCCGCGGATGTTGTTGTGTTGTACGCGGAATCCCTGAAATACGCGCGCACTGCCGTCATCCATGCATATTGGGACGGACACTTCGACGACGCGATCGGGATTCTCCAGCCGTGCAAGTTCCAGCGGATCAAGCTTTAGTGCATCCGCAGCGGCATGAAGCTGCGCGAGCGCCCGTGTCCACGGATTGTCATTCATGGTGTCATACTAACTCGTCGACTCCTTATTTGCATCTTTTCTAAACGATGAGATATCATCTCATCGTTTTACAATGGAACGTTCAGGATGGGCAATAAACTTGAATAATCGTCGGTCCATAGCGGTCCTTGTTTTTCGGGAATCCATGAGTTGACGTTGGCAAAGGCGGTTGCATGGAACACTTCGGTATCGTTCGTTACGATGACCCACTGTGAAGGACTCCAGCTCGGATCACCATCCCCTGTATCGTCTACTATCATCGCGTTCAAGCCGCGTGCGGCTGCGAGTCGCATGACGACCGGCGCAAGAGAAAGGTATCGGTTGGACGTGTGAATCGCAATAATGCTTCCGCTCCCGCGCAAATGCTTCTCGTACAGCGCGAGCGCCTGCACGGTGAGCAAATGCACCGGCACCGAATCGTCGCTGAATGCATCGACGGCAAGGACATCGTATTTCCCCGCCTCGCCGGCGAGCAATTCCTTCTCCAGAAGCATTCGTGCATCACCGATGCGGACTTCAGCGCCCTTGCATGAAGCAAGATACGAAAATTGCGTCTTTGCAATATCGACGATACGCGGATCAATTTCATAAAAGACGTATGCATCGTTTGGCCGGCAATAACTTGCTATGGTGGCCGTGCCGAGCCCCAAGACGCCGATGCGAAGATGGTCGCTGTGGCTTTTCTGCGCATACATGAGCGCCCTTCCTACACCGCTCGTCGGCGTATAGTAGAGCGTGGGCAATAATTTTCTATCGGGACTTTCAAATTGCATTCCATGCACTGTCCTGCCATGCACAAGTGTACGCGTTGTTCCCTCTTCCGACTGCACCTTTGCTACGCCGTAAAAATTGCGCGTGCTCGAAATAAGCGTATATCCCCTCCCGAGGGGATCCAGGCGGTCTTCCTTGACGAAATTCGCAAAGATCCCCGCGATAAAAAATATGAGAATGACTTTTGCCGCCCACACATATCGCGGTTTGAAACGAAAGAACCATTTTTTCGGTATCATGAGCGCGGCGAGAGCAGCGGCAAGTGCAATGACGATGGGAAATTCCCAAAAATCATTGAAAAGCAGCGGGGCGATAATGCTCATACAAAATACCCCAAGCATTCCGCCAAGCGATACGAAATGATAGTACAGGGGGAGCGCGACGGTTTTCGGCCGCAGCGCGTAGAGCTTGGCGTGGCAAACTAATCCGGCAAAGAACAAGAGCGCCAGATACGACAGCACTTGAAAAAATATATTTTGCAGAAATGCCGGCGGCTCGAAATACATAACGCCGAGTACAAGAAGGGCGAGCGCCATAAAACCGGAAGTGCCATATCCTTCAAAAGCGATTATTAACGTCACCAAGTAGGTAGCGAGCGGCACAACCCATAGGAGTGGCACCGGTGCTATGACATCAGTGATCTGCGAAGTCACACCGACGAGCAATGCGGAAGGCAGCGCCGCGAGTGCAATCCACGCCCATTTTTGAGATGTACTCGCCCCTTTTTCTCCCGCGTCTGCACGAATATCCTTTCTTTCGAAATTTGCACTTGGAAAATGTTTTGCGAGAAGCGCATACATGAGCGTGTACAAGAAGAAAACCGCGAGCCAAAGACCTTCCGCGCTTTGCTGCGCCATGATGGGTTCGATGACGAACGGATAACTCGCAAGCGCCAACAACGAGCCTGCATTCGAAAGCGCGTACAGACGATATGGTTCTTTTTGTGATGACACTCCCCACCAATATTGAATCAGTGGACTCGTCGTCGAAAGCAAGAAAAATGGCGCACCGATAGATACGATGAGCGCTACGAGAACAGTGAATACAGGCCAATCAGTCCCGAGCGTCCACTCAAGCGGTGGATAAATGGAGTGCCATGCGACGAGCGCAAGGAGTGCGACGCACGAAACAAGCGAGATGATCGACACATGTACGACCACTTGCCGCTTCTTGGGCAAACGCGTCAGAAATAAGACATAGAGATATCCCAGATAGAGCACGCCGGTAAAAAAGAGAAGGCTCACCGCCCATACTGAAGATCCGCCGCCAAAATATGGGAGCAGATGTTTTGCCGCGACTGGTTCGACTACAAATAGCAAAAAAGCGCTCAAAAAAATTACGAGCGCATGGAGACCGTAAGAATTTTTTATCACGCCGAAGGTGCCAATTGAGTGGCAACCGCCCGTATAACATCGGCAACACTCGAATCGCTCTTGATGAGGTAGTAGAAGGTGTCGTTCATCATAGCCGCTTGCAAGCTTCCCATGTCCGAGACGTTTGTCAGAATGACAACGCGCGCTGTCTTTCCCCATGCGTCTTCGCGGAGCGCATGAATCATATCCATACCGCTCATTTTCGGCAGCTTCAAATCCACGAGCAGGACTTCCGGATGTTTTTCGAGCGCGACACGAAGACCCTCTTCTCCGTCCGCCGCCCGCAAAACTTCGTACCCCTCCTGCTCAAGCGCCGAGCCCATTGCAAGCGCCGTCGCCATTTCGTCCTCGACTACTAACACGGTGTGTTTCTTTGTATCAGTCATATGGAGTCAGTATAAACCACATTGGTATGTTAGCTATGTGCCTTTTCCACACCCGCAGTATCGTGCCACACGAAAGGTACGGACACGTAGAATGTCGTCCCCTTGCCCTCCTCTGATTCGAACGAAATCCCGCCATGCGCGCGCTCGATGACCGTCTTGACTACATAGAGTCCCAGGCCAGTACCATCGGGCACGAGCGTTTGAGCATTCGGCGCCCGATACAATTTTTCGAATATATGCTTGCGCTCCTCTTTTGGAATGCCGATGCCCGAATCCGTTACTCGCACAAATAAAAATTCCTTGTCCGTCTGTGCGCGCGAAACGGCACATTCAATGGTCCCGTTCGCCGGCGTGTACCTGATCGCATTCGAAATGAGATTTTGGATGACCATGCGGAACAGATTGCGGTCCGCCACAAGGTGCGGCAGACCATCATCGTACGTTATGTTCAGCGTGAGGTGCTTTTCTTCCGCAGCATGCCACTGCTCCTCACGGATGTTCTCTATGAGTTCTTTGACGTCGAATTCATCGATCTTCATTGAAAGCGTCCCAAGTTCGATACGGGACACATTGAGGAGATCGTTGATCATCTCGATCATGTGCTGGCTCGAATCGTGAATGTTGCTGATGTACTTTTCTTGCACCTGTGTAACTGGCTCCGAACCTTTTCGCAGCAACACTTCCGAAAGCCATTTGATGGACGTTATCGGCGTTTTCAATTGGTGTGAAGCGAGCGACACGAATTCGGATTTCGCACGGTCGATCTCCATCTCTTTCGTGATATCGTGCACGACTCCTTCAATGCGCAACTGCTTCGTCTCGACGTCCATCAGCGTGTTACCTTCGACGTGAACGTAGCGAACTTGCTTGGTCGGCAAGACTATCCGGTAGGAGAATGCAAACGGTCCGGGCGTTGTGCACACATGCGTCCACATTTCCCGTACAACAGATTCATCTTGCGGATGCGCCAATCGTAAAAACGTATGTATGTCGGGAGTCTTTTCTCGCGGCATGAGCCCGTAGAGGCGATACATTTCTTCCGACCATGAAGATAGTTCCAAATCTCTGAAATCAAAAACGAAACTTCCGAAATGACCTATCTTCTGTGCTTCTCGCAACTCTTTTGTCACTGTATCGTATGCCTTCACCAGGTGCGCGACACGCGCATCGGCCCGTACACGCGCCACAATCGCGACGTATACACCGAGCGCAACGACGATCAATACAAATACACCCGCGATCAAAAGCGGAAAAGCAGCAATGGTTTGAACTTGCTGATACGACTGTGCCACGACTTGGAGCACTTGTTCCACCACCCTATTGTAGCAAATTTAAAAAATAGTGACCGAAGATTCCAATCCCAATAATCGCGGCAGTGATCGAGGAAATAAGGACCGCACCAGCGGCGACGTCTTTTGTGTCGCGCGCATAGGGGTGATATGTCGGCGAAGTAAGGTCGATATCGATCTCTATCGCGGTATTGAATGCTTCGGCAGTCACAACCATGCCAGATGCGAGTGTGAGGAACATCCAATCGATGTATGAGATCGAAAAGTAGATCCCCGCGAAGATGACACCGATAAGTATCACAATGTGTATCCATGCGTTGTGGGTTGTCTTGATGAATACCGCAATCCCGCGGCCGGCATGCGCAAAGCTTTTCGCGCGCTTGACGAGCGAGAATTGAACCTGTCTGTCCTTATCTGATGACGGCATGCAAATAGTATAGCAAGCGAGCGGAGGCGAGTGTAGCGACTAAATATCGAGTGAGGAAATATTGAGACCAGTAGGTCGAATATGTGCCCTGCGCCAGAAGGCGGCGGGTGCATCATGTTCAATAATTACTTCACATTCGCCGTGCAGCGCAAACAAGCGGTCTGTCCGACCCTCGTTTTGATGTATTTATTGCCGCATTCGCAAACAACAACGACCGTCTTGTTCGGATTGTTGATCCATTTGCCATTCTGCATGAAATTTTTTGACATAATGATGTGTGAATTATTCGACAAACGTAAGCGCCTTGCCCGTCTCGCCCGCCCGGCCAGTGCGGCCGATGCGGTGCACGTAATCCTCGTATGTGTTGGGGACGTCGTAATTGATGACGTGCGAGACTTTCGGAATATCGAGGCCGCGCGCGGCGACGTCGGTTGCGACGAGGATGCTGACCTTTTCTTCCTTGAACAGTTTGAGTGCTCGCTGCCGGTTGGCATGTGTTTTGTTGCCGTGAATGGATTCCGCAGAAAAACCGAGGGTGCGCAGTGTTTTCGCAAGCTTCTCGACGCCGTGTTTGGTGCGGCCGAAGACGAGCACCTTGCGAAATTCAGGCTGCACGAGCAGCGCTTGCAAATGGTCGAGCTTCGTTTTTCCGGCCGCAATGCGGATGACGTCTTGCTCCACGTCTTGTGCAGTATCCCGCGTTTTCACGGAAATACGGATGGCATCATGGAGAAATTCGCCGATGAGTCTCTCTATCTCCGGCGGAAGCGTGGCGGAGAAGCACAGTGTATGGCGCGCTTTCGGCATGTGCGAGAGAATGAATCGCATATCGGCGATGAATCCCATGTCGAGCATGCGGTCGGCCTCATCGAGAACGACGGTGCGAAATTTTGAAAGGTCGAGCGCCTTGCGATCCATGAGATCTTTCAAGCGACCCGGTGTCCCGATAACGAAATACGGATTGCTTTGCATGCCGCGTATCTGCGGATTTATGTTCATGCCGCCGACCGCGCACACGGACTTGAAACCAGAACCTTTGGAAAATCCTTGATACTCTTCTTCGATCTGCACCGCGAGCTCGCGCGTCGGCACGATGATGAGCACACGCTGCGTGCGATCATTGACCACTTTGTTGAGCAGCGGAATAAGAAAAGCGCCCGTTTTTCCCGTGCCTGTATTTGCAATACCAACAATGTCGCGCCCTTGCAGAATGTACGGAATCGCCTGATCCTGGATCGGCGTCGGCGTCGTGTATCCCTTTTGTGCAACGTTCTGCTTGATGCGCTGATCGACGTCGAAATCTGCAAATGCGTGCTTAATTTCAACAACCTGCAGCTTCTGTCCGATAGATCCTTTATTGATGAATTTTGAAAAATGGATATTCTGCTGACAATTGCCTTGTGGGCGTCGTCCTTGCGGACGGCCAAACCCTCGGCCACCACCCGAAGGGCGTCGACCGAAGGATGGTCGACGCGACGTGGAGCGGGCGGGCCGCCCGGACGATCCGATCGGACGGGCTCCACCAAAACGAGAATGAGAACGAGTGTTCATAGTATATGCCAGAGTTAACTGGCTTTTCCCGCTAGAGCGGGACTAAAATTGTGTCGCACAGTCTCGAGAGATTAGCCCGTATCTACAAACTGGGGCTGTCTTGGTATCTCCCAAGACGAAAACCAATAGAGAATGTTTGACCCTTTAAAGATAGCATAGTACAGCCCCTATGTCAACCATGTGTACAAGTCTAGTCCATGCACCCGTCAACGGTGACCTCAAATGAAAGAAACCCGCGAGGCGATGCCTCGCGGGTTTCTTTCTAGGAGCAGAAAGATTATGTACTGTTATTTCTTCTTTGAAACCGCTTTTTTCTTTGCAAGGACTTTTTTTGCAATTTTTTTGACAGATGCCGCTGTCTCATCGGTTTTCACGGGCGCAGATTCTTTTGTTCCGAGCATTTGGATAAGCCGATCGAGCTTGCTGTTGATCGTGCTCAATTGCTGTTTAATATCACCGGCTCCGTTTCCCTGCTTCGGATTATTGCTTGCGGTGAGCCTGTCGAATCCGGCATACTGCTTCGCAGCTATCTGCGCTTTCGTGGCCAATTTTCTTTTTTCAAAACATTCTTTGCAATATGTCGGTTTATCGGGACTTGGAATAAACGGTACTTCGCATGCCTTGCCGCATTGGCTACAGGTAGCGGGATACATCTGACGTATAATTTTCGCACCATTAATCTGACCTCCAGAAATCGGTGCATTTGAATTTTTCATAGATAAACCATGATACCACTTCGATATCTACCTGTCAAGCTTCGATGATTGATTTCGTAAATCAATCATCGATATTTGCCCACTAAAACCGTGCTAGCATGCGCTATGTCATGCGCATCGAAAATGAGATCAAGCTCGATTACAAGGACGTACTGATACGGCCCAAGCGCTCTACCCTCACGAGTAGATCCGAAGTAGACATCACTCGTGCGTTTTCGTTCAAGGACTCGGGGCAAACGATCACCAGTGTGCCTATCATCGCCGCCAATATGGACGGCGTCGGTACGATTGCCATGGCGCGCGCATTTTTGCCACATAAAATGCTCGTGGCACTTCACAAACACTATGAATTGAAAGTATTGAAGAAATTTTTTGAATCGCTTACGCATGAGCAGGCGCCGTACGTTTTTTATACAATGGGTATCAAAGACACCGACGTCGAACGATTGACCGCACTGCTAAAAATCGTTGACGAGAAAAAGATCGCCGGTATTTGCATCGATGTCGCCAACGGCTACACCGAGCGATTCGTCGAATTTGCAAAACGTATGCGCGACCGCTTCCCTTCTAAAATTCTTATGGCCGGCAATGTCGTTACGGGTGAAATAGTGGAAGAACTCGCGCTTGCGGGCATCGACATCATCAAGGTGGGAATCGGACCCGGTTCGGTATGCACGACCCGAAAGATGACTGGTGTGGGCTATCCGCAGCTCTCCGCTGTCATAGAATGTGCCGATGCCGCACACGGCATCGGCGTGCGGATATGCGCCGACGGCGGCTGCCAGGTGCCCGGCGATGTTGCGAAAGCATTCGGCGCCGGCGGCGATTTTGTCATGATCGGCAGCATGCTTTCAGGTCACACCGAATCAGAAATGAAACCGTTCCAAAAAGGCGGCGAAAAATATATTACCTACTACGGCTCCTCTTCAGAAGATGCAATGCTCAAACACAGCGGAAAAATACCGCATTATCGCGCCAGCGAGGGCAAGAGCGTCGAGGTGCCGTACAAAGGCTCCGTCGAGCGCACCCTGCAAGAAATCCTCGGCGGCTTACGCTCCGCATGCACATATGTGGGAGCGCAGCACCTCAAGGAACTGCCGAAACGCACCACCTTCATCCGCGTCACCCAGCAACTGAATCCGCGATATCAGTAGAAGTGCATAAATTATGGCTCTTCTCAGCCACGGAAATGAAGTTTAACCTCATTCCAAAAGTCATTTCCCATCTTTGATCGTATTTAAGATTTTTTTCACTTCGTCGAGACTCCCCGGTTCAAGGAGCGATATGGGAGTAGCTTTCACGCCCGCTTTTTTGAGCGCGGCGAGCTTTGCTTTCAATTCTTTCGGGGAAACCATATCGCTTTTGGTGAGAAAGACGTGTTCGTCTTTCTTATCGAGAGCACCACTGTATGCGCGCAGTTCGTTGCGTACGACTTTGTAATCGTGCACCGGATCGTCCGATTCGGCCGATATGAGATGGAAAAGCGTCTTGGTGCGCTCCACGTGTTTCAAAAATTTTACGCCGAGCCCCTTCCCTTCCGCGGCGCCCTCGATAAGTCCGGGAATGTCGGCGAGTATCAATCCGTAGTAGGAGCCGAGGTGCGGCTCGAGCGTCGTAAAAGCGTAATTGGCCACTCTGCTTTTTGCGGCAGTGAGCTCATTGAGCAAACTCGATTTGCCGGCATTGGGCAAGCCGATAAGTCCGACATCGGCGATGAGACGTAGTTCCAAATGGTAGTTGATGGCATCGCCTTCGAGACCAGGCTCGAATTCTTTTGGCGTCGTATTGGTCGCCGAGCGGAATTTAAAATTGCCGCGGCCTCCTTCGCCGCCGCCCGCGACCAAGACCCGCTCACCGACTTTGTTTATTTCCTTGGTCAAACCGGTCGCGACATTCGTGATGGTCGTACCTGTCGGGATCTTCAGAACAAGATCTTTTCCACCGGAACCATCGACGAATTGCGCGCGGCCATTTTCGCCGCCTTGGGCATGGATCTCTTTTTTGTTGGAATAGTACGCGAGCGCATTCACATCGGACACCCCCTCGAAATATATCGAGGCGCCGCGCCCGCCGTCGCCGCCCGTCGGGCCGCGCGCGAGTCGTACTCTATTGAACGCAACGGCGCCGCGCCCGCCGTGGCCGGCCACCAGCAATATCGTTACGTCATCGACTAACATATATGCCATGCTACCACTTATTTACAAAGCAATAAAATGTGATATAACGTAAGTCGACTTCTTTGACATCACACAAAGTCTAGGGATGGGGCCTCCGATGTCGGAAAAAACCTCTAGCGTCGTACTGATCGAGCCGGCCATGGAAACGCTCTTTGCGAGAAGCAAGGAATCGTTGTGGCCGCTAGAGATCCTGGATGATCCTGATCTAATCGTACAAGCGGAGATGCGACAGAAGTTGCATGCGAAACTGAATACGCTGTTTCAGCAAATGTCAGATCCGGTGACAGAAGTCACTGTGGCAGTTCATATGGGAGAAGTCCGACCGAGATCGATTGCGGAACTCTATGATCTGCTGACTGCATTTCTCGATGTCGATCCGCATCACCGACGGCTCGTCTTGTATCTTCCGTTTGAATTAATCCCGTCGAAGAAGTGGCGGCCCCCATTTGAGAAACTGCGAATTTCGTCGGATCGCTTCGTGCGCTCATACATGAAGCACTGGAGAGAACTTCTTGGAGAAACCGATGTGCGAGCCAATTTCGCGGACGGCAATATCCTCGAGAAAGAACTCGCTCCGTACGGGCAACCTCTGGTCCGGAAAGCGGCGCACCTCATTCCGCAGCTTGTGAAAAAAGGGCTCGTATCAGTGGCTGAAGTGACTGCGCTCATGGATGGTGCCACAAGCGACGTCCTGAAAGACAGTATCGCCAACGCTCTGGCGACGCTCACACCTACGACTGCAAAAATAGTATGTGAGGCGAAAAAAGAATTCGGGCGCGATTGGTTGAAAAATCTACCCAAAGAAATCGCATTCGAGTTGAAAAAGCTAGATATGCGCGAGGCGCTGGACATCTCCCGCAACATGCCGCCGGCACGAATCACTTGGGAGAGGCGCAACAACGAGGACGTACTCATTGGTGTGTATGCGGAACGTATTGCTGAGACGATTATTGCGGAGCAATCCCAATGGAAAAACCTTCCGCCGTTATTGTATGATAATTCGCCGACAATCACACGGCTTGCTGTAATACGCGGCGTTCGAATGGCAGTCGAGAAACTCACGGGGAGTGATCTGGCGAAAGCGCGGCACGTATGTGTAAACTTCATGTTGTGCATCCAAAAAAATTGGAGGGATGATCTCCAGATATGGGATGAACTCGAAACTGTTCTCTCATACTGGATCCATCTCGGAATTATCGCTGAAGCAGACTTCCTGCGGTTTGGTTTCGAGATTCCAAAACTCGATGCTGAATTTTCAAAAACCGGTCCGCTTGTAATGGAAATTGCGGAATTCAAGGGTGCGATAGAGTCTATCGCGCAAAATCCGGAACTTTCACGGCTTCTTTACCCCGCGGCAATCTTCTTCGGCTCCCGGCTGAAAAATTATGCCAAGCGAAACGCTGATCTGGATGCGGCCATCTTCGTGCGACCGGGCGTTCCGGAAAAAGAACGGGCAAAAATTCGTCACATTCTTGCTCAACTATTTTCAAGTAAGAACGTCGGCGGAAAAGTCGTTGAGTTCTGGCTTGAAGCGGAAGGGGAAAAGCTCCGAGTACGTGACTTTCCGGATCCTGATGTGTTCCTCGCCGACAGCACGTGGGTCCACCTACTGCTCAGCAGTGTATGGCTTGGACAAGAAGAAATGCTCGAAGAGCTATACACGAAACTTCTTCCCGGGTTCCTCTACTCTGCGGGCAAAACGTTCGAGGGTCGTGATGTCCGGACGCTCTGTCTCGAAGAGATGGAACGAGAAGTCCTGCAGTATCGGCTCATGCACAAAGGATACCGGCGGTTCTTCCCGCCTCAAGGTGGGATCGACGCGGGAGCAAAAGGGCTCGATCCCGCAAGCGTGTTCTGGGACTCTGGATACCGGCGACTCGCGACAAAGCTCTTTATCAGCCGCGTATTTCTTCCGCAGCTGAAATAACAAAAAAGAACGGGCAGTGAATCATCACTGCCCGTTTTCCATTTCTATCTTGTCCGCTTCCGTCGGTCCGACTGATACGGCGACAATCGGAATGTTGAGAGAGTCTCTAAGCACCGAGGTGAGCGTCGTGATGTGTTTCTCCGGTGCTTCTCGCTCCGAGAACTCGTACATGTCCAACCGAGGCGTGCATTGACTGAACGACCGACTGAGCATTTCCTGCATTTTTAGCTGATCCGCAGGCTCCTTTCTATACACCGGAAGGTCCCTCATTATGTCGGTGCCTAAAGAATTCTTGATGTCGTAGGCGAGACACATGCCCCATCTGCCGAGCGGCAACACACGGTCGATGCAGGTAATGACAAGGCCGTCGATAGCGCCTCGACACACCTCCAGCGCATACCTGGCCAGCAATAGGTCGAAATGCCCGACCCGAAAGCTGCCCTGCCACGGATGTTCTTTGTTCGTCTCGTCCGGTAATTGTGCCATGAGCCCCGCAGATTCACTTACGAATGGACCCGCGCCATGCCGTGTATGGTATGCGCGCAGAATGCCGAGGCTTTGCACATTGCCATCGTATTCGCATTCGCGCAGAATCTCTTTCGCGGTGAGAGGAGTCGCCCGCACTTTTGTCGTATACGGATGGAATCCATAATATCGGTCGAGAAGCACTCCTTGAGAACCTTCGAACACGACTGTGCCTTCGGCACCAAGTATCCGCTTTGCAACGAACTCCGTGTCGACGACGCAAACGTGCTTCACGAGCTCCGCACAACGCTCGATCATCCATTGCACCGTGTCGGAATCGTTCATTTGCGCGAGTTCCGAGGTAACGCGTTCTTTGACATTGGACGGAAGCTCGCTCGCGCGATCCGCGAATATTTCAAACTCTGCCCATTTGCGACGCTGAATGATTTCCAGCTTTTCGCGTAGGTATGGTTTCGAGAGATCTTTCGCTCTGATAGCAGCTTCTCCGATGATTTCCGAGTCGAGAATGGTCTCGCCGACACCGATACCAACAGAGCCGCGGCGGTTTTTGCCGCGCAATAGTTCGCGCACGCGTCCGGCGATGGCTGAAAACGGCGTGATAACGAGTGCATCTTCGTGGATCGTCATCATGTCGAAGATGCCGCGAATACCGTGCTCGTACTTGAGAATTTCGCCCTCCGCGAGAATCGCATGCGGGTCGATGACCATATTCTTCGAGAGATGCGTCGCCGATCCACGAAGCGTACCCGAGCCGAATTGCGAAAACACATGGCTCGTGTCGTCTTTGCAGACCACGTGGTGAAGCGCTTGCGGTCCGCCGGTGCGGATCACCGTGTGCGCTTTGTGCTGACATGACAACCAGTGCGTCACACTGCCCTTGCCTTCATCTCCATACCCTAGTCCCGTCACTATAAAGGCTTTTTTCATAGCCCTTCTCCCTTATAATCTGGCAGCACTATGCCGTAAAGTCGAAAAAAGTAAAGGGCGGCCCATGCAGGGCCGCCCCGGTGTGGAAACGTCAGAGTTTCCAGTCTTCTTTCTTTTCCTTCTTTTCTTCCTTAGGCGCGGACTTCTTCGCCTTTTTGGATTTGGCGCCCGAAGGAACGTCCGTCCCGATCGGCCAGATGTCGTCGCGGCTTGCGAACCGCGCACCCGCCATCGGGATTTTGTCGAAGTTGGCGAAGGTCGTCTGGAGTCCGATCGGAATGCCCGAGCACGCCTCTACAATACGCTTGGCCTCGGTAGCCGACACTTTCGACTCCTTCAGGAAGTCGACGGCGCTCTGCAGGTCGAGCACGCCTTCGGTGAGGCCGATAATCACAGCCTGTACTTCGGCGAGGTCTTCGGTGCGCGGCAATTGGACGACTCGTTCCTTGCCGAGAGTGTCGCTCCACCAGTCTGTGGTATACCGGTTCCTGCCGACCTGCAGGAAAAAGCCATGCCAATTCCGGAGCAATATCTTCCCGATGTTGACAGTCCGAAGCGATCGCGCGCTCGTATTGCCAAGCACTTTTTCGACCTCGTCGGTTTTCGACCCGAATGTCTTTTTCAACAGCTGTCCATATGGATCGAGTGTGTCGCGCCCGATCTCATCGCCGACCGCGAAATAATAGCCGCGCAGGCCGTACTTCGTGATGCTGGCATCGGTGAGATACGCCGCCGCGAATAGTCCGATCTGGTAATCTTCGGTGTTATCGCCGCCACTCCTTTCCGGGACCAAAAGTCCCATCTGTCGCTCGACTTCGTTGTCGGGCTCGAACTGGGATCGTTGGTACGGGAATTGATCCACGACATCCTGCACGGCGCCGGTGCACATCTGCGCTTGGTAACGCTTCAGCACGGCACCCTTGCCCTGTATGAGCAGATCCTGCACGTCGGGCTGAATCTTGAAGAACACGTCCACGTTGCCGCCCATTGAGCCCGTGAGATCGCAATCGGTTTGGACCGGCATCGCCACGCCGTACTCGAGGACGAACTGGTCGCCCTCGGGGACGAGTAGATTGTTCGATCCGCGCACGGGGCCGTACTTCTCGAGCCCCTTTGGATCGACGAGTGGGTCGAGGCCCTTGCCCTGACGGGCTCTCTCTTCGCCAAGGTATGTAGCGACACCCTTGCCTTCGGTCGCCACTCTTTTGGCTATGGATGCATACTCAGTTTTTGACGCGTAGCCTTTCTCTCTCATTGTCTTGTCCTTCCTTTTCAAAGACCGTTGAACTAGTGTAGATAGTACACTAAGTAGCTATCCGCACAAGTCGAGTGACCACTGTACAATAATTGAATGCGTTGGTCAAGAAAAAAAACCCGGACGATATGTCCGGGTCAGTTGTTCACACCTTCACTTCTCAAACGGCCTCGAGGCACAGTACTCCTGCCAGAATTTGAGCGCCTCCACTGAATGTTCCCGCGAGATGCCGTCGGAGAGCATAAAGTGCTTGTAGCCGAGCGTGCGCATGTGCTCGACGTCCGACTTGTCGGCTTCTGTGACACCCCCATCTTCAAGACCCATAAGCAACCGTGAAGCGCAAATGGATCTTGGATCTTTACGAACGATATCTCGTGTTGCTGCCGGCATCTGATCGACACCAATGTGAATCTGGAGATCGTCGCGCGCAGCCATGAGGCGATATGCACTGCCCTCGGAAAAATGTTTCTCGGTGAGTTCGTTGCGCACGAAGTCCATACCGGCTTGTGACTCGATCTTGAATACGATTTCGCATTCATCCACGGAAACGGTGCCTCGAGAATGTCGAACGATCGCCTCCTGAAGTTCACGCACATCATCTTTATTTTCGACAAACGAAAGCATGAATCGCATTAGCCCCAGGTCAAGCATCGCCCTAATGTATTGGTGGTCGAGATCGAGCAAGCCGCCCTCGATTTTTAGATTCTTGCCGAGGATATTGATCGATTGCCCTTTGCCGACCAGTCCTTCTTTGCAATCAACATAGAGTTCATTACCATTATTGATCTTGCGAACGATGCCGCGCGCGTCTCCACGCATGTGAATTTCCGCCGGCAGCTCGACCGTTATCTTGTGGTTGAGGATGACAGGCGAGTCGGGCACGATGCCCCACTCGATGGCACGCAGCTGCTTTCCCTTCAGATCGATGTACAGCGGCTTATTGAGCGGGACCGTGAGCGCAAGAATCCGCGAGATCGTCTCATACGGATTGTACGCAGAACGCACACCCGTGTTGTACCGCACCGCATCCACTATCGGGTGCTCGATGATCGATTTCAGCAGTTCCTCTAGATGCACCGGCGGCAAACTGGAGATAAACATGGCCGATTTTTCCTTTTTTATCACGTATTTCGGAATGAATTTCTGGCAGAACCGTACCATTATATTTTGCGTTCGTCAATGACAGCGCAATGGTTTCGATACATAAAAAAACCGCCCTTCGATAGGCTCGAGGGCGGTTGAAGTTCGTACATCTGCTGAGTTCAGACTTTCCAGCTCGTATCCTTCACCCATGTTAGTTCTCCTTCTTGACCTTCGCAGCTTAGCGAAGGAGGTTCAAAGACCCTCGTTGGACAGAACATTAGTCGGCAGATGTTGCCTCATCGAGCTTCACGATGTTGCGTGCCTCGATTTGAGCAATGAGATCCGCTCCACCTTGAACAAGATTGCGCTTCTTGATCTCTTCGATGATCTCCCTCGTATTTGCCGGAAGAAGTCTCCGGGAAGACGACTCAGAGATCGCGAGAAGCGTCATGAGATCGATATCCGCTTGACTTGCTGAGGGAATAAAATCGGCGATCGCCTCACGGAGCGCTTCGTCGTCAACTTTCTTTTTGCCCATTTCACCGGCGAAGCGGAACGATTTCAGTGTGATGCTTTCTATGTCCGCTCCGGAAAGTCCTTTCGCCATTCCGGCAAACGGCGCAAAGTCGGTGATATCGGTCGGAATGTTGTACCGACGGAACATCACCCCAAAGATCGCCTTCCCTTCTTCTTCAGTAGGCATGAGGATCGCAATACGGTCGTCGCTGCGACCGCTTCGCTTCATGGCTGCGTCCATACGATCCGGTCGGTTGGTGCAATTGACCATCACCACCCGTCCGCGAATACGGGGCTCCGAGAGGAATCGCATCCACGCCTGCATGATGCGTTCGGAAACTCCCGAGTCGCCCTTGGGTGCGTCGCGATTCGCTTCGCCCAAGTCGGCTTCGTCGTTCATGACGATGACGGGAGCGAGCGCCCACAGGCCTTGGATCTGGCGTTCGGTCCTCTCTTCGGACATGCCGACCCACATGGACCGCGCGTTCTTCATTTTGACGAAATTGTAACTCGCACCTTTGGCCAAGGCCTCGATCAGTGCGGTCTTGCCCGTGCCGGGAGGGCCCATGACGGTGATGCCTTGCGGAATAAGCCGGATCTCACCGGTGCGTATCGATTCCATCACCGAAACGAAATATGCTTTTTGCTTGGCGAGGCCGCCGATCTCCTCCAGGCTCCATTGCGGATCGGCAATTTCCATCACGTCGCCGTATTCTGCATTGAGAATCTCCTTCTTCTTCGCTTTCACGAAGGAGATATCTACGGAGCGCTTCGCTTGAGCCGCAGCGCGGAAGATCTCGAGGATCTGCCGCAGGCTCATACCTTGCGTTGCATTCACGAAAATGTCTATTTCGAAATCCTTTGGAACTTCGAAGTGCATGGGGAACTGCTTCAGCTGTTCCTCAAGCTCTTCAATCTCACCTTGGATCTCTTCTTCCGATTCGCCTTTAGCGCGCGCACGCTTCTTTTGAAGCGCCGCAAGTTGTTTTTCGACCTCCTGTTCCTGCGACATACCGAACGCTTGGCGCTCGATATAGAACTTGCGCTCATCGGGCGACGGCTTCGGGATAAAGACGCTCCCAATACGGCTCGAGGATTGCCGCAACTCTCCCGATATTTTGGAGGCGAGGTCCGTAAGAAGCAGTACGATATTGCTACGCTTCTTCACGCGCGAATCTTGCGCCCATGTGCGCAGCCGCGCGATGTGCGTACGCTCGTTCAGCAGGAGTCCCGTACCGGTCGACTCGGGCGCAATGAAATGCGCCGATTCGATGATGATGGCGACCCTGTCCATCTTCTTGAGCGCTTTTTCGATGAGCGGTAGGCAGAGTTCCGGTTCACGGGGCAGCTGCCGCTTCGCGGCAAGTTCCGCTTTCGCGATGGCGACGGGATCCTTTGGATCGGCATCCTCGTCACCTGCGATCTCCGCGACTTTTCGGAATTCCTTCTCCATATCGGAATTAAGAAAGCGCATACCGGTGGCGATATTGTAGAAGATCACCATCTCGCGCTTGTCGAACACCCGCTCGAAAAGCGCGTGCAGCGGAATGTAGGGCCACCGCGGCTCGTCATCCGCGTTTGGATTCGGCACCAAGCATGTGACGTCTCCGTGCAGAATGAACACAGAAGAGATTTCTGCCTTCAACCGATTCACCACGCCGTCGGTGAACCATCCCGGCAGGATTGCCGGGGCGGTTTCAGTTTTGACTGTCATTGGAGATATCCTCTCAGTGTTCGTTATCATGGCCACCATGATGATGGCCGTGTCGGTGACTATGCATCTCTTCTCCCGGGAACGGATCTCCTTCCGAGACCTCGTGGTTCCCGAGTGCGATCTTTACGCCAAGGGCGTGCGCAAGCGCGAGAAACTTCGCCGTTGCGAGATCAAGCGTTGTACGCGACTTGAAATGCTCGAAGGTAATCTCGGAAACACCGCCGCGCCGCGTGACTTTGATGTAATCACACGGGTGCGATTTTCCGGCTTCCTCTGCTTCGAGTTTCATCTCATCGCCTCTTTGCGAGATGGTCACGCTGTAGTTCAAGATCTCGGCGACGATGCCGAGGATCTCGAATTGCCAGCGATCAGAAACGGCCAAGGCTTTTTCGCTCAAGAGCTTTTTTTCACGGGGGGTCGCAAAACGGCCTTTCGCTTCGAGCATTCCATTCGCGTCGATCGTGAAATAGAGGCCTCCTGTATCCACCGCGGCAAGCGCGCGCTTGAGCGCTTCTTGCAGAAGTGGTTTCACATCCAGGTCGTTGATGGCCCATTTCAGAAATACAGGATCCTCGATGCCAAGCTTTTTGAGAAGCTCGGCGTCGATGTCCGGCGCCTCCGATTTAACGCTGAATACCTGGGGCTCTGGTACCGGGATCTCGATTTTCGCATAGCTTTTGAAGCCGATATTGCATGGCATATGAGACCACCCTTTCTTTCACTTATTACGTTGTCAAAGAAGCTGTCTACTCTCTACCACAAAAATGCATTGGTGTAAATCGCCCGCAATGGTTCAACATTTTGGAAACCCCCGACAGCAAGTGTACGATTGACAATAACTAAATCATTGAGTATACTTTTCCAATGAAAAAATTGTCCCGATCCGCTCCCGCCCATCTTCGCTTTGCCGTCGTTGCGAGCGACGCCGTGATCTTCATGGTCAAGGGTGGCACATTGTATGTGCGCGTCATTCCCGTACATCGCCCTCCCCACTACAAGAATGCGAAGGCGTTCCCCGGCGGGGTGCTTCGCCCGGAAGAGACGGCGGAAAAAGCCACTCATAGGCTGATCGCGGACAAGGGATTGATCGACAACTCTCACATATATCTCGAACAGCTCTATACGTTCAGCGAGGTGAACCGCGATCCGCGCGGCCGCGTGGTGGCCGTCGCTTACTGCGCATTCGTTCCATGGAATGCACTATCCAACAAAGAGCGAATGGACACGAAAGAGGTCTGGTGGGAACCCGCACACACGCTCAAGAACCTCGCCTATGACCACGATGAGATGCTCCGGATGGCAATCGCGCGTCTCCGATCGCGCGTGCACTACACGACGCTCATTTCAAAACTGATGCCCAAAGAATTCACACTCACGGAACTCGAGCAAATATACGAAAGTATCCTCGAAGCAAACCTTGATAAGCGCAATTTTCGCAAGAAGATATTAAAGCTCGGCATCTTAAAAGAACTCCCCAAAAAGAAAAGCAGTGGTCGGTCCCGCCCGGCAAAACTGTACTCCTTTGCCTCCCCTGCCGTCTCGGATATCGAGGTACTCTAATTTTAATGTGACATTTATAGGTATGACGCTAGCTTGTACGGCCGTACAAGCTAGCGTCATATCCGCGAACAGACGATGGATTCATTGACAAGAATCTCTTAGTGTATAAACTACACTAAGGAAATAGGCGCGCTTTCTGTAGCGTGATACTGTTCCGCATAGTTTTTTGTCCTTTGAAACCACGAGGTCAGACATGCAAAACGAGGCAAACTCCGTAGGCGGCATTGTCGCCCGGCTCCAAGTGCCGGAGCTCCATTCGGGGCATCGATATTTGATAGATTTCGCCAAGGCGCGCCATGACCGGCTCGCTATCATTCTCGGCGAGACCGGCGGATATCCGACAGACCACGATCCCCTTCCCTTCGAAATGCGGGAAGAAATGGTCCGGGAAATGTATCCAGATGATACGATCGATATCAAGCCGCTCGAAGATGACCCGATATCGCATGAGCGCTGGTCGGAAAATCTGGACGCGCTTTTGAGAACACAGTACGGCGATTCGCCGATCACGCTCTACGGCGGTGCACAGGAAAGCTTTATCGCCGAATACACGACAAAGACGTACCCGACCGTCGCTGTTCCACTAATTAATCCGTCGAGCGGCACTGTGATCCGAAACAAACTACTGCGTCCGCGCTCGGCAGATGCGCGTGAAATGCTTATTTATGAGCACCAGCACCGAAAACCGAAGCTGTATCGCACCGTTGATATTGCGATCATCAGTAGAAATCGCGGCGAAGTGATCCTGATCGGAAAAAATAAACATGCGGGCCTTCTTTCATTTCTCGGCGGCTTTGCCGAAGTTGACGGCGCGTCCGATGAAGCGGATGTTCTTCGCGAGAAGAACGAGGAACTGCCGAATGTGAGTGCCGGGCAGATCGTCTACCTCGGTTCGTACCCGATCGACGATCCGCGCTACCGCAAGGGAAAGGATCGAATCCGAACTACATTCTTCCGGACCAACTACGAGAGTGGCAATCTCATCCCTGGCGATGACGCCGATCACGCCGAGTGGGTACCTGTCGAAAAACTGCTCGACGTTTTGGTGCCGTGGCACCACATACTCGGCGAGACTCTCCAGAAACACTGGTGGGACCGCTGAATGTTTGCGCCCGGAAGCGATAGCTTCGGGGCGCATTTTTTACTTCTTTACAAAGATAGAAGCCCCGGTCCATTCGGACCGGGGCTTTCGATTCTTTACACGAACACTTTATCGTCGGTGCGTCCTGCACCACCAAATGTTTTTAAGTAGCGCGGAAGCTCCTCCTTCGGACCTGTGTATTTGTTGACATTATCGGAGAGTTTGACACACGGGCGCCCATTGGCCTCGACGACCTTACAGACCATCGAGAATGGACGGAGGTGCGGGATCGGGAGCAAGCCCTCGAAATCGTTGGTCGCTCTCGTACCCCAACCAAAACCCACCTTGGTGCGTTTGTGGAAGCGGTCGTAGATCTTCAGTATGGGATCCACATCGAGACCATCGGTAAACAGTGACAGCTTCGTGCGCGCATCTACGTTTCTCGATTTGTTCCATTCAAGATACGCTTCGCCCCTGGTCATAGGATCGCCTGAATCCTGCCGAAATCCGGTCCACTCCGATACCCATGCCGGCGCATTCTTGAAGAATTGCTCGGTGCCGTACGTATCAGGGAGCATGATGCGCAAACTTTTTACATACATCGACTCCCAGTCACGTAGTACTTGGTATTGGGCATCGACCATCGCTTCCGCACTGTCGGCGAGTGCGACGAGCACCATCGGCAATTCGTGCGCATTGGTACCGATCGCATCTACGTGGTACTTGATCGCGAGCCAGAGATTCGACGTGCCGGTGAAGCTTGCGCCGAGATTTTTCTTGAACTGCTTCACGATGTATTCCTGCCACAAGAAACTATGGCGACGGCGAGTACCGAATTCCGCGATGCGCAACCCCGGCTCGGTCTGCAACTTCTCGATCTTCCGGTCCATGCGTTCCATCGCTCTCCGGTACATTTTTTCCAGATCGTCCTTTGGAACATTGCGCAGCACCGAGCGGTAGTAACATTCAGAGATTGTCGCAAGTCCGTAAATTTCCCACATGGTCGCTTGCGACCACGTGCCTTCGAAACGCAGCCGCAATTGTCCGTCTCGCCGCTGCAACGTGTACGGCGACAGGCGAAAATCGTTCTTCAGATACTGAAGGAACGGCTCCTTGAACATATTGAGGCCATGTAGATCTTGTCCACGGATGTAGTAGAGATCGCTTTTTTCGAACCGCAGACCGTGTACATGATCGAAATACTTCGAAAGCTCGGTGATGTTGATCATGTCGCCGACCGGGATCGTTTTATCCCGTACGATCAATTCGAACGCCACTTTAACGTCCGGATATTTCGCCTGTATGACCTGCAACATCAACAATTTATAGAAGTCGGTATCGATCAGTGAGCGCACAGGCGGGCTGAAATCGACCGCCGTCATACGCAGATAATCGACGAGCTCATGTGGACGCATCGTATCCTCCTTCTGTGCGCGTTAGTGTGTGTGAAAGACCATGCCTGCCGGCAGGCAGGACTTTTCTTTTAAGACATCCGACTCAATGATTGATTTACGAAATCAATCATGTCAGGTGTCTTATAAAGACACGAAGTGGTGGATGCAAAGCACCACTCCGTAAAGAAGGGACTCAAGGTGTTTGTCGCAGATACTCATCGCGGAGCGTTTTATACTCGCGTGTGAAATACGCATCGGCAATCGTCTCGCGGCGATCGAATCCAAATGCGCGCGTTCGGATGAGACCCGGCGGCAACATATGCCGCTTTCCTTCATACGAATACTGTCGCCATGCCCACTCAAGATTCTTCACGAACGCAGCGCGCGTCCTGAAATATTTTGCGACGATCCCATCGGCACACCCCAATTCACGTTCGAGTGTACCAGCGAGCGTCCATCTCATGATGGCAGTCGGATCCATGCGACCTTCCAGCCACATCGCAAGTAGTCTGTCGTGATACGGATAGAAGATCGGATCACCTTTGCCTTCGTCAACGTTCTGCGCCGACGAAAGCTCGGCCGATGGGACGATGTCGATGATGCCCTGCGGCACAATGTCCCGCCCGGCGCGCCCGTTGATCAGGCGTGCAAGAGCGTACATCTCGCCCTTCCAATAATCGGCGAAGAATGCTGAGCATCCCGCGCCATCACCGTAAAGCGTGAAGTAATTGAGTGCAACCTCCGTCTTGTTACCATTGCAGGTAAATCCGGTGCGACCGCCGAGCTTTGTGGCCTGCATTGCCGCCTGCGCTGCAAGTACATGACCGCGCAGACGAGCCTGAAAGTTTTCCCGGTCGAACGAGCTCGGGTTCGGATCTCCCGATTCCGCATACAGCTTGAGTTCGGCTTCGTAGAGCTGCTGGATTGGCACGATTTTATACTCGACGCGGAAGTTCTCCGCACAGAGCGCGGCCAGTGACCGCGTAGTCTGCGAATTGAACTGTGTCGGCATGTTGATCGCAACCACGCGTGAAGCGCCGAGCGCCTCCACGTGCATCGCAAGTGATATCGCCGAGTCGATGCCACCTGAGAGACCAATAACTATTCGCGAGTAGTCGCGATAAAAATCGCGCATCGCCTCGATGGTCGCGGTGTGACTATCCTCAATGATCGACTGATATCCATTAACGAAGCTGGGCGAATGATTACCGTGTCCGATCAACGAAAAATCACTGGGGGAAAAGAGTCCGGCCTTATGGCGCGGTGCACGCCATTTAACGACGCCGTCCGCTCCCATCAGACATGAGGTACCGTCGAACCAGACCAGGTTTTTTGCATTGTTCTGCAGTCCGACAACGTTGACGTACAAGATGGGGCAGTCCGAGTCAAGCGTACGCTTTCGCAGCATCTTTTCTCGCGCCTGCAATTTATGCGTCGTCCACGGCGATTGCGAAATATCGATAATGAGATCGACATCCTGATCGCGATAGATCTTTGAGACCTTGGTACTGTAACCATCTTCCCAGAGATCTTCGCAGATCGTCAGCGCGAGGCGAATGATCTTTCCATTGATCCTAACCTGGAATGGCTGCAATAACTCTTCGAGTGGTATGCCAAGTTCTGCTGCCAGACTCGAGGCCGGATAGAAATGACGCGCGTCGTCGAAGATACCGTACTTCGGCAAATTTGTCTTCGGAATCCAGCCAAAGAGATGTGCTGTCTTAACCCACTCGCCATTGCAAGCGATCATCGCAGCATTGTATTTGCGAACACGTTCGTCTTCGCCGACACGGTCCCAATCCACACGGACAGAACCCCAGATCGCGATGATCCCGATGGTCGCTTTGCGAATCTCTTCGTTTGCAACTTCGATATCGCGAAGAAACGCCTCGACTTCCCACCTGTCCCCGAGCATATAGTCACACGTGCAGAGTTCTGGAAGTACAACGAGCTTCTTGCCGAGCGCCCGCGTTTTATTAATGAACGCAATTATCTCCCCCACAAAAACCCCTCAAGTAGAACACCCATTTTTGTTAAAAATGACTGTTGCTAATGTAGAAACTGTAGCACGTTGATTCTTTTCAGCAATAACTTT
>LCQW01000001.1 GCA_001004345.1 Candidatus Kaiserbacteria bacterium GW2011_GWA2_52_12 | reverse complement strand
GGGGGAATCGGACCCCCGACCACAGTTTGGAAAACTGTTATTTTGCCATTAAACTAATCCCGCCCTCGCCCGCCACAGCGGGCTTCGGCGGGCAATGCCCGTTGAACGAATCCGCGATGGTGGGTTTTGAGTAACTGTACACGAAAATTTGACGCAGAAAAAGCTCCGGAAGCCTCAGCGACCTCCGGAGCAATGGAACGAATTACAATTTACGCGCAAGGTATCCAATTTCCTCGCCCACCCTCTGCTTTTCAGCCGGACTCGGCATAAGAAGATAGGCATCTTCCTCTGTCTGAAGATATTCCTTGCCATTCATGCACACAAACTCGCCGCGTCGAATGAAATCGAAGTTGCGCCGTGCACTCCCCATCCAACTGAACGGTTCGCGTTTGATGATTACTTCGTAAATTCTGAAAATCTCCGGTCTGCCTGATGACTGCGGAAGCTCGTCCGCAATCATCCCCCAATGAGTGAGCATCGAGAGAACCGCACTGTATGCTACCGAGATACCGGTCATGTCAGTGTGATTCCCCGCCTCCAACGTGCATGCAACCGCGCCATAGGTATTGGCATACCCTTCCGAATCACCGCCGAGAACGTCAAAAGCGCCCCAGCCCGTGACGAACTTCCTAATTCCCATGGGTCGAAATGCTTCCACGTGCCTCTCCTCAACCACAAGAAACGGCTCGTCTGCGATCGGCGCCGAGTGAAGCGTCAGAAAATAATTACATTCGCGAAGCAGGGGTTTTAATTCCTGCGCGCGCAGGTACTCGTATGAGCTCATGTCAGTCGACTCTGCATTCGTGTCTTTGTAGAGCCTGTTGAGGTTGTGAACGACGTAGCGCTTATTTTCGGCAAGCGCCACCTCATTGGCCCGCACGAGTGTGAGTGTGCCCTTCAAGAGCTCTCGCGCACCCATCGAGAAATCATAGAACAACTTCTCGATAGCATAGGCCCCGCACGGCTCATCGCCGTGCTCTCCTGCGAATATAACAATCCGCGGACCCTCATACTTCCCCTCAATGCGCATTGCGCCACAGATCATAGGGGATGCTAGAACTCGCATGGTATTTCTCCTTATCCAATTTCCCTTTCGATACTACGTCCCAAACTGACGACACGCAATGAAGCCTACATGAAGTTTTCACGCGCTACGCATTGTATCGTCGCGACTGATGCGGTACCGTACGTTCAATGTCCCGCTCTCAAGCGATACTCTTACATATCGCCGCACTCGTGTTTCTCGGGGGCATCCTTTTTATCTCTGCCCGTCCGGAAATATATGCTACGGTGCCAGTGGCCACGAATCAGATCGACCAAACTGCGGGGGTTGAGATAACACGAGCGGCGACATCCTCCCTGATTGCTCCCATTGCGACCACAACGGCAGCCACTTCGAGTACGCCTGCCAAAAAACCTCCGGCTAAAAAAGCGCCGGTGGCACGCTCCGCTCCTCGTCCTTCAAGTGTCCCCGTCGCAGAGCAGGCTGCAACAAATCAGGCTTCACGTATACAAAATCCGTATTCGTTTTCCCCTTTTGAATTCTCCGCCGTCAATGAAATGACGCGTGCGGCACTCGTTAATATTTTATGCATCGCGGGGAGCGGGGACATGCGCTCCATTACCGGAAGCGGCATTATCATCGACCCGCGAGGAGTCATTCTCACCAATGCACACGTTGCGCAATATGTTCTTCTCTCACAAAGTTCTGACGTTAATCTCTCCTGCATGATTCGGATGGGCTCTCCCGCGATTGTCAGATTTAAGGCTGAAACACTATATATTCCACCCGTCTGGGTCGATGCTCACGTGGCGGAGATCAGATCACAACACGCTCTCGGTACCGGCGAGCACGATTATGCACTATTGCGCATAGTCAGCTCTCTTGACGGGACTCCTCTTTCGGCACCACTCCCCTATCTCCTCACAGATATACGGGAAGCAATAGGATTCGAAGGAGATTCTGTCTTAGCGGCAAGTTATCCGGCTGAATTCTCTGTTAGCACGCAAGATAATGTATATGCCGCTTCTTCCGGAACAACAATAAAACAGCTCCTGACCTTTGATGTCAACTCCGTCGATCTCATATCTCTCGGAGGTGTCATCGAGGCGCAAAGCGGCTCGTCGGGTGGTGCCGTCGCAAATGCTTGGGGCCGTCTTATTGGCATTATCGTCACGACCAGCGAAGGGCAAACGACAGGGCAACGAGACTTACACGCACTTACCCTCGGCTACATCAACCGTGATTTCACCAAACAAACCGGCCATCCTCTATCGGAACTTTTGGCTGGTGACATCGCCACGATCGCATCGGATTTCAATACAAACATCGCCCCCATCCTCATCGCCAAATACATTGGGCAACTTTCGAGATAGTCTCCCAGACTGCTGGAGATTCACTTTGTCGGGGTGCCCAGAATCGAACTGGGTCTACTTGCTCCCAAAGCAAGCGTACTACCGGTATACGACACCCCGTCAACTGTTCGAATATATTAGCACGATTCATAAAGGACATATAATTTGTCCTATTGAATGTCCGTTACAAATTGCCTTCCATTGCTTGTTCAAAGAGACGACACCGTGCGGTTCTCCTTATCTTATCAAGAATAACACCGACCACATCTATCTGATATTCCTTTTTGTCCTTCTTTTGCTCCATATATAGTGCGGCCGTCCGAGCCAATTTGCGCAATTTGGAATTAGTGACCATCTCTTCCGGTCTATAGTCCATTTCACGTGAAAAGTCTGACGAGCTTTCACGTGAAACTGTCTTTACCTCTACAAAACGAACGATGCGATCTTTTTCGGCGATAATATCTATCTCTCCCCACGGTTTCCTGAAGTTCCTCTCTATGATTACAAATCCCTTCCTCTCAAGGAACTTTGAGGCTATTTCCTCACCGATCCGGCCGATCTCTTTTCTTTGATGGTCATTTATCACGGGTAGCATTATAAGCGGAATTCAACCGAAAGCTATTCGCTGTGTAGAAGCAACTTTTGTGGCTTAAAATATAGTTAAGTTGTTTGGTGCTATGGTTCACGTGAAAACATCGAAATACGTTTCGAAGTAACGTTATGTATGTCTTTTACGTCTAATAAAACTTCAAATAACCATGTTCTTAGCCATTAATTCAAATTAGAGACATGGACAAGGAGACCATTATGTCCGTTATCCACATTTCCACAGAGTTTTCCCCAGATTATATAATTTTCGTTTCATGCGAGGGCATTCTTCATTGTAAAGGCAGCGGTTTACGTGTAACCGTATCTTTTCTCATAAAAAATATTGCAAGAGAACCGGCGGGGTTCAGTGCTATGTTCCTCGATCTGGTTCCTTATTTTGATCAAAGCTTTCTACACGCTTTGCACAACGGGGGGCAAGAGTTCGCACATACATAATTCGTTCCGATTATTTACGCGGTTGTCGTGTGTCGTGCTTTAACTTATGGCAATCGTCTTTTGTATCATTTTTTTGTCATGAAATTATGTTGGGGAACGTTGCCTTTTTCCGGAAAAAAATTAACACACAATTTGACAATTCTTTTGCGCTTGACGCAAGTGGCTGAAGGGTACTACGTTGCCACTATTCTATGAGCCGTGCATCGATCATCGACTTGGATTTGCGTGTGATGATCAGATCTCTCGCATTGGGTTTTATATTGTTCGCTGCGTTACTGCTTCCAACCAACGCATCGGCGGCGGAAATTTCCGCGCAGAATGCGCAAATGTTGCCCGCGTCCAATTCCGCGATCGTTCCGTCATCTTGTGATGCACTGCAGGTGACTTCATTCATGCCCTACATTTACGATGGGGAGCTCAACTCGTTCGATGTTATCGTCTCTGATAGCTCCTATGTGATCATCGCCGGTTCGCTCAATGGAGCAAATATCCCGCTCCATTTCGTCACACGGTTCGCCGATGCGACCGGTGGCGTCCGTATGCACGTCGATGTACAGTCGACGTCTATTGGAAGCGGTGTGACCATCAAGCTCACTATGCTTTCGTCAAAGGGCGTGGGGGAGCCGGTATGCACCTCGTCAGTGACGATCACGCTGCCGGGTGAGGAAAAAGAGGTTTCTACAATAGGTACCGCAGCTGTAAATTACAATTGGCAACAAGAGCAAGAGTCTGCTGTTCCGGCACCGCAAGGTAAAGAAAGCGCGGGCGCGAATGCTACCGGAGCCACAACAGCACTAACGACACGGGTGCAAAACATCCTGAACACGACATGCGCCATATCGGGAGCTGCTTCGCGTTTGTGGACTGTCCTTTTGGCCATCTATTTACTCGTCGTGGCTGCTGCCATACTTGCACTGCCACCGTTCAAAATTGACATGCGCTCGTATATCCTCGTGGGAGTTGCCATTGCTCTACCGCTTCTTGTCCTGTTCGCCGTATGGCAACTTTCGCCCCTGTGCCACCCGAGAAGACCCCCTGTTTCATCTGTGTGCGGATACGGGGAATCGAACCCCGACCTCGTCCTTGGCAAGGACGCGTTCTACCACTAAACCATATCCGCGAGTCCTGACTTGTATTTAATCCCCATCTTGAAAAAATCAGTGGCTCAATAGCGCTGTATTTTTTCGTTTTTCATAGTGTCTGCCATACTAACGGGGTTAACCCCCGTATGCTCCACATTCGATCGGTCACTACTGCTTCCGGTGCGACAGCCATACAGGTGGTCGAATACGTGAAGCGCAAAGTAAAAGTTCGATTGCACGTGGGGTCCGCTCATTCTCCTGAAGAAAAGAAGACGCTCATCGAGAGCGCACAGAAATGGATGGCGGGCGAGACGCGACAGCCGGTATTGTTTCCGAGGGATATGCGACACTCGCCGTTCGATGCGTACGACTATGTCGGCACAATGCACCCGTTCGCCCGCGAATGTCTCCACGGGCTCCTCGTACGCTTCGGATTCGCGGCGCTCGGCAACACGCTCCTCCATGACCTCGTCATCATGCGCGTCATCGAGCCTGCGTCCAAGCTCCGGTCTATAGCGCTCATCGAACAGTATTTCGGCATCACCCATCGCCGCGTTCTCTTTTACCAATCGCTCAAGAAGTACCTTTCGCAGAAAGACGCGGCTGAGCGCTGTGCAGTCGCCGTCGCGAAGGATGCGTTCGCCTTCGATTTCTCCGTCGTCTTCTACGATGTCACCACGCTCTATTTCGAGACATTCAAATCAGACACGTTGCGCAAGCCGGGATTTTCCAAGGACAACAAGTCGCAGCAGCCACAAATCATGCTTGCGATTGTGGTGACGAAGGAAGGGTTTCCCGTATCGTACGATATCTTCCCGGGGAACACCTTCGAGGGTCACACGATGATTCCGGTCATACAGGCGCTCCAAAAGAAGCACGGCATCGGGACGTTGACCGTCGTTGCCGATGCCGCGATGATCAGCGCCGCCAACATCGAAGAACTGAAGAAACACAACCTCCGCTACATCGTGGGCGCGAGAATGGGAACCCTCGACCTTGCTAGCATCAGCGAGGAGCTCGGGAAGCGCGATGGCGCGACAGTGCGCACTGTCACGAAACTCGGCACCATGGTGTGCCACTTCTCGGCGAAACGCTATGCCCACGACAAACAAGAAATGGAAAAGCAACTCGCGCGCGCGAAGACACTGGTGCAGACGCCCGGGAAGGTGAAGCGTGCAAAGTTTCTGAAGGCGGAGGGAGCCTCATACGCGCTCAACGAGGAACTGCTTCTGAAGACGAAGCTTCGCCTTGGTATCAAAGGGTACTACACGGACCTCGGGAGCGACTGGAGCGACCTGATGATAGTCGAGAGGTACCGCGACCTGTGGCGCATCGAACAAGCATTCCGTGTCGAGAAGGGTGATCTGGCCACGCGGCCCATCTTTCACTTCAAGGAGGATCCCATCCGGGTGCATGTGCTCATGTGCTTCATGGCGCTTGCGGTATCCAAGTACATGGAGATCAAGACAGGGCTTTCAATCAGACGGATCACCGATGCGCTCATGAAAGTCACCGATGTTTCTTTTGTCCACCGCGTCACGCGCGAGACGGAGACGCTACGCTCGCCGCTGCTTTCCGAGATCACCGACATCGTGGACAAACTGGGCCTGTCGCACTAAAAAATACAAGTCAGGAAGACTTGCGATCTGCTGTTGGATATCGTTGGCGGTAAGAGCGCTGGTAAAGAGCGGCGCAAAAACAGCGGCAGCCGTCAAGCCGACGAGTAGCTTTTTCATAGGTGTAAGTATAGACGATTACCGCATCACCCCCTTACCTTTGTGGGGATACGTGCGGTAGCGCGTATCAGTTGCCCCACAAGACGACCGATGCGCGGTCGATACGCGCCCCGCGATCCAATTCGATCGTGTATGAGCCGCTATCCACGTAGGTGTGATTGAGCACCATATTTTGACTGCATTGTGTCGCACCCGATGTCACGGGAGAAGAATCATCGCCCCAATCGAGCGCGAACGAGGGACATCCGGGCAGATCGAATTGCACTTGCACCATGAGCGCATTGCCGCTGATGCCGGGCGTCACGGCAAGCTTTCCATACGAAACCGTCTCGGGAGTAGAAGCGACGGTCGTACCGTAATACGTATTCGCCGATGTCGTTGCGGTATTGGTCGTAGTGTTCGTGGTGTTCGTGTTCGTATTTGCACTCGATGTAACGACAATGGAACCTGACATGCCGATGCCACCAACCCCTCCGTGGAATGCGCAGTAGTATGGGTACGTTCCGGCCACTGTAAATGTTTGCGAGTATGTTTGTCCGTGCTGCAGCGTCGCACTGTAAAAACTATCGTTGTCGGCCGTCACGCTGTGCGACATCGTTCCCGCATTCGTCCAGGTGACCTTTGTTCCCGGCTGCACGGTCAGAACTTTCGGCGTGAACGCGTTGTCGGTTATTGAAACGCTCGCCGCCCCAGATTGTGTCTGCGTCGACGTGCCGCCCACCTGCACCGACGCGGTCGTTTTGTGTCCTCCCGCCGAAAGGGTGATGGTGAATGTTCCTTCGGATATGTAGGTGTGCGTCAGCATGTTCACCAGTTGAGCACATATCCCGGCCGAGACCGGCAGGATCTGTGGCGTCGATTGATCCCCAAAATCGAGAATGTACGTGGCGGCAGAGCATGATTGTGTCGTATTTATGGTCGCTTCAATACTCACTGTAAGCGGAGCGGCCCCCTGAATCGGCGTCACCTTGATAAATCCCCCCACGGGTGAATTCGTGATTCCTGTGCCTGTGGTACCGGCACTCGTGATGCCATTATATGAACCACCGCCGCATACTATCGCTATCGCTGCAGCCGTGCGCGGACCGACGAGGCCATAGCCGGTCGTTGCCGGCGTTCCCGAAGACACGATATGAAATTTTGTCTGCCAACGCTTCACTGCAGCTTCTGTAAGAGCGCCGTAGTAGCTGGTCGCCTTCGCTTCCGGATATATCGCGGAGTCTTGCGCAAGAAATTGCTGCAGACGCGTGACGTCGTCGCCGGTAGAGCCGGATTTCAAGCTTCTGCCGATACCCGGACAAAACGCCGAGCTATTGGATGCGGTTGCGGTCGTAGACGTTGTGCCGCCAACCTGTGATTGCAACGATTGCACCTGTTGAAGAAGCGCGTTGACCTGCGCGGTCAGTTCATCGACAGTGACTGCTCCCGCCGAAAAAGGA
Organism: Candidatus Kaiserbacteria bacterium GW2011_GWA2_52_12; assembly: GCA_001004345.1. Lineage (GTDB taxonomy): Bacteria > Patescibacteriota > Minisyncoccia > Phycocordibacterales > UBA2100 > UBA10103. The sequence continues at coordinate 56,020 of LCQW01000001.1, read as the reverse complement.
AGCGAAAAAGAAAACCCGAACAAAACAACGACGCCAATCGTTCCGAGTACACGCATGCATGCATTGTCGCACGGGCACCGACTCGCGCAAAACCGACAACCGACAATGCACACTTGTAATACCAAAGTTAAACCCGCTTCGATAAAGAAGCGGGTTTTAGTGTCATGCGCGCAGCGCACTGCGCAGAAAGAACCATAGATTGGCCGGCCGCTCCGCAAGGCGGCGCATGAAGTACGGGAACCATTGGTTGCCGAACGGTACGTACACGCGCACCTTGTATCCTCTGCGAACGAGGTCTTTTTGGAGATCGCGCCGGATACCATACAGCATCTGGAATTCAAATTCTTTTTTGGAAATGCACCACATCTGTGAGAACTCAATGCACTGGTCGATTATCTTCTTGTCGTGCGTCGCGATGCCATGATATATGCCGCTTTTGAGCAATATCTGCATGAGATGCACGAAATTCGCATCTACTTCTTTTTTCCGCTGGTAGGCGATGCGCGACGGTTCCTTGTATGCGCCCTTACATAGTCGCATAGGGCAGCGAGAGTGCAGCAATTTGACGACGTTCAATTCACTGCGATACAGATACGCCTGAATGACAGGGCCCACCGCATGGGAATGTTCACGGACCCGCTCTACTATGTTGATAGTTTGTTCCGCATACGCCGAACCTTCCATATCAACCCGTACGAACGAATTACGCAGCTCGGCGCGTGTAACGATATTTTTGAGGAGCCCCTCGCATAGCTTCGGGTCAACATCGAGACCAAGCTGCGAAAGTTTGACGGACACATTCGCATCGAGCTTTTCATTTGCGATCGCTTCCACGAGGTCGAGGCACACGTACGAGACCCTTTGCGCCCCGTCCGCAGATGTCACGTGTTCTCCGAGAAAATCTATCGTCGCGGAAATTCCCTCACTATTGAGCTCCCGCACGACGGCAACCGCCTCGTGCAGCATGTCTCCGGCGATGAACCGGCGCGCGCAGCGGCGCGCAAAAGAATTTCCTGTGACAAAGCGCGCAAAACGCCTGCTTTTGGCAAGCTGCAAAAGCACCGCCTTCAACATGGCCACTTCCCTTTCAGTCCTTTTCTTCTGTGGTCGTTATACCCCAGCGCTTGAATACAGCAAGTGTCCTTAGTTCATGTCGTCACAAGTATTTTTCTGCTGAAAAATCTCGCGACCCCGCCTCGGGCCGTCGCCCTCCGGCTCGGACAAGTCAAAAAAACTGTGCCCCGCACAGTTTTTATGCTTGTCCGCCCTCTTGGACTCGAACCAAGAACCCCCGAGGTATAAGCTCGGTGCTCTAACCAATTGAGCTAAGGGCGGTACTACAGTATTACATTCGCACATCGAACAGAATTTGTCACCTGGGCATCCATATACCCCTAGCTTAGACGGCCGTTCAAGCTAGAGGTATAGAGGGGGTCTCATCCAGTCAACGGATGACTTTAGCGACGGCGGGAGCAACGCGTTTGTCGAACATGTCAGGGATGATTTTTTGCGCTGTCGGCTTTGGCACGAGGGCGGCGATGGCTTTCGCGGCTTTTATTTTCATCAACTTCTAACGGGATTCATACTGTGGTAGTATAGCAAAAGGAGGAAAAAACTATGGATTCGATTGGAAAATACTTCATCGTGGCCGCGATAGGTATCGTAATCGCCGCTTGTCTATTGATCGCCACAAATCCAAACGTATTACAGATTTTGAATTAGAGCTCTTTCGTAGCGCCCCGCCTTCGGCGGGGCGCTTCTTCATGCCAACGGCTGATGTTCGATATCCTGCTTTTTCTTCGGTGTTATCCCGTGTGCAATGAGTATCTTTTCAAACTCAACCTGTTCGATGGTTTCCACCTCGACGAGCTTCGCGGCTATCGCATCGAGCGCTTTGCGATGCATTTTGATCACCGCTTCGGCTTGCTTGTACGCGCCATCGATTATTTTGTGCACTTCTTCGCCGATAGCCGCCGCCACCGCTTCCGACTGTTCCCCATCGACCCCTTCGCCAAACATCGCTCGCTGCGACGAGGCCACGAACGCGATGGGACCCATTTTGTCCGACATGCCGTACCGCGCGACCATGTTGTGCGCGAGTGCGGTCAGTACCTGCAGGTCGTTGGATGCGCCGGTCGTGATGTCATTGAACACCAATTTTTCCGCGATGTAGCCGCCGAGCGATACCGCGATATCGTCCAAAAATTCCTTGCGCGATTGCATCCTTCGGTCTTCAAGCGGCAGCTTCAGCGTGTAGCCCGCGGCGCGGCCGCGGCTGATGATAGAAATTTTGTGCACCGGGTCTGCATACGTGAGCACGGATGCAATGAGTGCGTGTCCCGCCTCGTGATATGCGGTAATTTCTTTTTCTTTTTTATTCAAGACGTGCGAGCGGCGTTCGGGTCCGAGCATCACCTTTTCGATGGAACGAACGAGATCGTACTGCGTCACCTCTTTTCGATTTTCCCGCGCCGCGAGGATGGCGCCTTCGTTCATAAGGTTGGCGAGGTCGGCGCCGGAAAAGCCGGGCGTGCGTTCCGCAATAACCGAGAGTTTCACATCGGGACCAAGCGGCTTGGTGCGAGAATGGGTGGCAAGAATGTCTTCACGGTCCTTTCGGTCGGGTAAATCGATAACGACGCGGCGGTCGAATCGGCCTGGACGGATGAGCGCCGGATCGAGCACGTCGGGACGGTTCGTCGCCGCCATTACGATAACTTTTTCATTGGGTTCGAATCCATCCATCTCGACGAGTATCTGGTTCAAGGTCTGTTCGCGTTCGTCGTTGCCGCCGCCCACCCCCGAACCGCGCACGCGTCCCACTGCATCGATCTCATCGAGGAACACGATCGCGGGCGCAGACTTTTTTGCGGTCTGAAAGAGGTCGCGCACGCGGGAAGCGCCGACACCGACGAACATTTCAACGAATTCGGAACCTGATATCGAGAAGAACGGCACACCCGCCTCGCCGGCGACCGCGCGCGCGAGAAGCGTCTTCCCCGTCCCCGGTGCGCCCATGAGGAGGACGCCCTTCGGAATGCGTGCGCCGATCAAAATGAATTTCTTGGGATTTTTGAGAAAGTCAACTATCTCGGTGAGTTCCTCTTTCGCTTCCTTTGCGCCAGCCACGTCGGCAAAGGTGACTCGCTGCACTTTGTCTTCCGGATCCACCAACCGCGCCATTGAACGGCCAAAGGTAAACGCCTGCATGCCGCCCTGACGTAGCTGCCGCGAGAGATACCAGATGACGCCGAAGAGGAGGAGAACCGGCACGATGATAGGCGCGAGCGTGAGAAACCAAAATCGCACACCGCCTTCATCTTTTATTTCTATCGATACTTTGGCCAATTTTTCCGCCGGAATGTTGTAATCGGAAAGCGTCTGGGTGAGCGACGTTTCCGTTTCCTTGCGGGACGTTTTGACGGTCTTATCGATGTATGTGGCAGTGATCGTGTCGCCCTCGACGGTGATCGTAGATATTTTATCCGCCGAAATATCCGTGGCGATCTGCGAGATTGGGACGCTTTCGTTCTGTGTCACGATATACTGGCGCAACAGCGAGTAGCCGAGCGAGAGCACGAGAAAAACCGCGAACGCAGTGGAAAGCTGTATCCAGATGTTCGGCCCTTGCGAGGCTGGTGCGCCCCCGCTTTTACGAGGGCCCTTTTCCGTGTTACGGGTGGCCATTTGAGGTATTATACATATTTCGGCTCTGTTGAAAAGAAAAAACGGCCCGTACAGAGCCGTTTTCAGACGTTCTTCATATTTCGTGTTTCGGCATGAGTGCACACAGAAATTTTTCCGTGCGCATACGCGTGAGTTCACCACATGTACGCAATATTTTTTTGCGCATTTCGATGGGATAAATGTTTTCATCCGGCATCGGGAAAAGCGCACACATGCGCAGGAATGGGAAATGTGGACGCGGCTTGTCGAAGAGATCAGCCACCTTGCGCAATTTGCCATCAATAGAGCGCGCTCCGCGCGCGAGCTCCGGATATTTTTTTGCGGTCGTCCAATCGATGAGTTTATGGAAAATATACTCTTCGAGTTTACTGAAATGAACGCGCGGATGCGGACGATTGGCGATATACAAGAGGTCGATTCTTTGCTTTGTGCGCTGCTCTTTCGGTATTTCGCTCAGTATTTTGCGCAACCATGCAATGACGGTGCTGTCGATCGTGTATCCCCCATCGACACTGTAGATACCATTGATCTCCCGACCGTATATGTCTGGTAACAGCGCCGAGGATGCCATCATAAGATCAAATATGTCTTCGACTTCCTTGGCCTTATGCAGGTGAACGTTGGCGCGGAGATCCGCAACGGCGATCGTGATGTCCGTCGGGCACTTCCGAAATGTCTCGACATCAAGCGTACTGCGCAATTCATCCATCAAATACAAGAGACCAAGATAATCTCTCCTCGTTATCGCAGACCACAAAATATGCGGATTGAGCAAGGAGATTTTTTGGTAATACTCCAAGATCATATGCGACTGCTTCGCCGCATACGCAATTCCGTTGCACGAGGCTGCAGACGTGAACAACCCCTTATCGAAGTGACTTGCGGAAATGCCCATTTCCTCAAAAGCACAGAATCGCTGGCCTCCCGTAAGCCCCGATTTCGTGCCACCGGGTTCTATGACCGCACGCAGGGTCGGCATGCTGTTCTTTCCAATAATTTTTGGATAAAAGAGATCGCGCACGACGTTCTCGTCGCCAACGACGACGACATTCTCGATCACCTTCACGCGCCTCACCTCCCTTCACTATTTTCCAATGTGAATGAGCCTCCATTCAGGGTAGCACCCACGCACGAGGGTCGATTGAGTGAAGTGTATAAATGAGTCAATATGTGTGGACATGTCACTCATTGAGAACAAACGCGTGGGATTCGACTACACCATCCTCGAGACAATGGAGGCGGGTTTGGAATTGCTCGGGTTTGAGGTGAAATCGCTCCGTGCGGGCCTCGGCTCGCTCAAAGGCGCGCGCGTCGTGGCACGTGGCGGTGAAGCCTACCTCGTGGGCGCCACCATTCCCCCGTGGCAGGTAAAAAATGCCCCAAAATCCTATGATCCTGAAAGGACCCGAAGACTACTGCTGAATACCAAGGAAATCGCCCATATAGCCTCCGCAGAGGGTGAAAAAGGCTTGACAATTGTGCCTTTATCGGTGTATAATGGAAATCGGAATTTGAAGCTTGGCATCGCGATCGTGCGTGGAAAGAAAAAGGAAGACAAACGTTATTCCATCCGCGCCCGCGAGGAAAAGCGAAGAATTCAGAGAACTTTGAAAACGAAGTAGTGTCGATGAGATGACATCTCATCGCACGAAACTATATAATATTGAGTGTCGAAATGTGGCCAACAAATGGAGGATGCCACAATGTCGGGGAAGCGACGTCGAGAACCCGGGGATAAAGAATTGTCCCTGGATGAAATACTGGCACAGCCTTCGGTTGTGCCGGAAAGAAAAATTCTTCTCAACCGCGGACTGAACGCCGACGAGATGTTCGGCGATACGGGATTCCGTCCACATTTCGACACTCAATACAAAATTGCCAGCCACTCGTGAAAAGTAGAGATTGGGTACCTAATCCCTATTCCTCGGGGGTGACTGGCTTCGACAAGGAAATCGGTATATGTATGCGCGCGGCGAGAGTGAGCACCTCTCTCAAAATGCTCAAAAAACCTAAGTGCGAACAAAGTAGCACGGGCAGTGCTCTCGCCAATTCAATTGGCAGACCTGCAGCCAGCTTACGCTCTTATAGCCTAAGTTCCGTCCACCACGTCGACGCTTGATCAAGCGTGGCTGGGCGTAAAAAATTTCAAGCACTGATGAATAGCGTCCACTATGCATCTAAGACTTCGGAATCGGGATGTTGTGTTTCTGTTCATCTCATATGCAACGTTCTTAAACAAAATCAGATGTCCTACGCCTCGTAGACACATACACTTACTTTTCTTTGGACGGGAGTTCGATTCTCCCCACCTCCACCACTTCGCAAAAGAGCTCCCTATGGGAGCTCTTTTGCTTCGCGGTGCGCGCACTTGCGAGCATTGCGATACGAATCGCGCGAAGCTTAACAAGCGAAGTGTGACGAAGTAAAGTGGTGAACCCCCCATAGCTCGCGATAGCGAACGACGTGGGGTAAACATGTTCTACGTTTACATACTCGAAAGTCTGAACAACCCTCGCCTTGCAGGCGAGGATTGTTCAGTCGCGGCTGTGCCCCGCGAAGCCTCAGCGGAGCGGGGGCGATTCCCCCACCCGATTGTTTCGTATAAGGTTCCTGACACCATTTCTGACACCATTTCCTCAAAAACAAAACCGTTCATGGAGAACGGTTGAGTTGGATTTTTGGTCCAGCGTGCCGGATACCGGCAGGATTCATTTTGATGTCGGCGATATCGTCATCCGTGAACGGAGGATACGATTCGCGGCCATATCCGGGTACGACGTACTGACAATTCCCTATCCAAGCTCCCTCGATCACTGTCCCATCTTTCAAAAAGATGTCGACGAGTTGATATCCCATCGCCGTTTCCGGCATGTCGACAAGTTTTTGTATCCACTGTTCCGGCAACTGATAGAATGTCGCATTGAGTTCTTTGACGAACACTTCGGGCACGACGCATCTCCTCTTTTGAATTCCCTGCTGCAGTATATAGGAGACTCTTTTTTAGTCTATTTGTTTGTCCTTGTATAACGACATCGTAAGTCGTTATGCTACCTCTTCAAATACCGCTTACGAAATACAACCGGAAGAACATACTGGTCCAATCCCCAATAGCCCGCCACGCGCCACGAGCAGACGAGGAGGATAGCGAGCACCATCATGATGGGATTGGTACTCACCGTGCCGGCGAGCATGAAATTAAGGTTCATCGTGAAGCCGAAGAACGCCGCGAGCCCCGTGAGACAGCCGACAATCAGACCAATACCTACGGCAATTTCACCGAACGTGATGAGGTACGACCAAAGCTCCGGATATGGCTGGACGAAAGTCTGAAGGAACGCCGCGTACCAGCTCTGGACGTCGGCATGACATACTGCCGGCGCCGGCGCGCACGCGTCGGCCGTTTTCTTGAGGGCGTTTTGGACAAAGCCGCCGATGCCCTGGCCGATGTTGTCGCCTATCCATGCGGGATTGTTGAACTTACCCCATCCTGCCTGTAGCCACTCCCATCCGAGATAGACGCGGACGACGAGCCATAAAACGGCGATGCGCGTATCGTTCTTAAGGAAATGTGATAATGATGATTCTTCAATAGTAATGTATGACATGCGTACAGTATCTCGCCGCCTCATAATGGCGTCGAGAGGTCGAGGTGCACAACTCAACCACCATTCCAGAAGTTCAAGAAAGTCTGACCTGCCTATGCACAAAGCGCCCCGATCGGGGCGCTTTGTGTTCGATGGGCGGAAGAACTACCTGCCCTTCATTCGCATCGCAAAGTGGAAGCTGGCATACGCCAGATAACCAGCGACCAATACACCGAGCCATGAGAGGAAAACCGGCACGTCCCACCCGAGGATCGAAATGTCGCCCGAATACAGCACGTGCGCGAGGTGTCCGAGCAAAATAACCGTGAAGATGGCACCGGCGGCGGTCAGGTACATCCGCTCCTTTATCTGCGGGATGCGTCCGATATTCCAACCGTAATGCACAAGAATAAGGAGGATGAAAATATCCACCACCATCGCTGGCACGAGCATATCGCTTGTAATGGAAAGCCCGAGGAAGACCTTCGGCAGCGTGTGCTGCATTGAAAGCCACCACATCGTAATAAAGTCAGCCGCAATAAGCCCTGCACCAAACTTGGCCATGTCGTGAAGCCACTGTCGTCTCATACATCAATAATGTCGTTAGCTAGTATTTTGTAATTATAGCAGCTCGCAAGACACCTTACGGGAGAAATGCACAGGTCGCACGAAAGATGCCCGCGGCATAGCCGCGGGCCGACCCGACGACGTGCGATGCAATCATCGCCATCATCTCTTTTTCGTTTTTTTCTTGATGTGCCTCTTTTTCTTTCCGTGTCCAGAGACGTCTTCTTTCCTTTTCTCGACCTCAACGGATTTTTGCATTTCCTCGCGCAAACCAGCGACGGCTTCAAGCGTGCCGCGCGGCTGAATGTGCATGGGATCGCGATCCGGCATCGGCCGATATATCAGAAATTCTTTTTCGAGTTCATCGATGCGAGCCCACAATTTTATGTTATTGGCCACACGCTCTTTTTTCGTGGCTGTTATAGAAGATATATTGACCATATCGACCGCGCGGCCATCCCCCCATCCTTTGGTTCGACAGCTGCCGCCGTGATACGAATTGCAGTTACCCGCCCTGAAACCTTCCGAGATTTTTTGCCGATAGTCATCGCGAAACGGACTCGTGATGCCGCACAAAAAACCTTCGGTTTCCAGTTTTTTACAAAGCCTGACCAGGCGTTCTTTAAAAACAGGGTGAACCCCGCCAATTGTATATTGTGGCAATGTCATCTTGCGCCTTTCTGCAGCTTGAGGATCCTTGTGCGCGAAACATTTGCCGTCAAACTTGGTGGTGCGCAAATATATAAGAAACAAATATTCATCGATGTCCGAAGTACGCCCGGAACGCGCGGTTTGGTCCGCGAAATATGTGCCAGCAATTATCTGCGTCTCAAGCACGCACTCTTCATACTTTTTTTGCTCTTCCGCAATTCGCTCAATTTCGTCTCGCTGCTTTACTTCCTCGGATCGCTTCGCGTCGGCAGATGTTGCATAGATGGTGATCAGCGCTCCCAGAAGGAGGCCGACGACATGTCGCATTGATACCATCATCGCTGCCTCCCTTTTCGTTTGGTTGATTATGTACTCATTTCACTATACGCCTGCCTGGCAGAATCACAATTTGTCTGCGATGACTACTTCAAACGCCTGCGCAACCGGAGGTTTTTTCTTGTATACTTCACATACATGCGGACATCGCTCCATGAACAAAGTATAATCATTGTGATTGTTTTTTTGGCTGCAATTCCTACCCTTTCACATGCTGAAATAGCATTCCGGTGTGCGGCCGGTGGAATGTCTCACCCCGCAACGCAGCAGGAGGTGAACGCTGTGGGAGAGGGCATCATCGCAGGCGTGACGCAAGTATGCGGGAGCGACGCGACACTCGGTATCAGCAATGCAGCCGGAGTGGCAAAAGAGTATCTCAATAACTTGCCGAATAAATGCGTCGGTGCATGCCAAGCGTTGCCCGATAAAGCCCACATCGACAAACTCGATAATACATTTGCAATCTGTGCGGCGGATTTTTTCAAAGCGTATCAAGCTAAATATGGTCCCGTGAGTATGTCATCGACATTTCGATGCGGTCCAAAGACACCCACGGTCATTCAATGTGATCGCACTGAAAATGGACGGGCAGGCGGGGCAGGCGGTTCCAACCATATGCTCGGACTCGCCATCGACGTAAATCCTTTGCGCAGTTCGTATGAATCGATGTGGGATTTTGCGCGGGCAAATCCGCGATTCGGTGTCTGTTTTCCATATCTCGGTGGTGATAATCCACACATGACGCTCGCTGGAAGCGGCACAGGTGAAGCGGCGATGTGCGCACGGCAAGGTGTCACCAAGCCCTGCAACGGACTTCCGTTCACTCCCATAACACCGGCGACAAACGCCGGCATTGGATACTCGGGCGCACCATCGTCCGGTATTACGAACGCACTTCGCGGTTTATTGACGGCCGCCCCGTATTTGCTCCAGGCATCACAGCAACCTACTCAACAACAACCGTATCAGCAGCAGCCGCTGCCGCAAACGCAGCAACCATTTACGTACACGCAATCGACCACGTACGACCCTACGACTGGCACATATACGACCGGGACCAGCGCAACATCAGGCACCCAAACGCGAACAACCGCTTCCGGCAATACTACGGTCAACGCCAACTCCGGGAATAATACTTCCGGCACGTCGCTCAACACTCTCGCCAATTCCGCATCAAATAATTCGTCTAATTCATCCAATACGACCGGTCAAACATCGGGCTTGTATCTATACACCCAAAATACCAACGGAAATGCAAGCACAAGCGGCGGCATCTCAGCACTCGAAATGATAGAGCAGCTCGCCGGGTATGGGGCCAGTACGACCGGCGTTGTGTTTACGAACGGAACGACCGGTCCGGCCGCACTCAATTCAAATGTAAATGCGTCGAATATCACAACACAGAACCGCACAACGAGCTCAACGGGCACGGTCGCCATCACCTCCACCAGCACGCAGCTTCCCGCCTACATACCCACACAGACGTTCACGTCAAATAACCTGCGACCAACAGACGCGGGTCCGAATTCGGCATTGTCTTCCTACTCTCCGCAACAGCTCTCTACGTTCCAAAGGATACTCACACAACTACGCGATGTGTTGGTCCAGGTACTGCATTATTTGCAACCGTTCGGGGGCGCTCCGCGACAAACATAGATGGAATGGAAAGAGCGATTGTGGTATAGTGTCGCAACAAGATTCGCGCAGGTGGATGCATTTCTAGGCGCGGGCTAAGCGGAGTCGGAGTCGTAGTAATCTACGATGACGACAAAGCGAGAATCCCGCAACGACGAAACGCGCCGCATGCGCGAATCGAGAACAAATGGGATTCACCAAATACACATCGCAAGCGGAGAAAGAGCGCGTCCGCATGAACGAAGGCATACGAGCCAAGGAGATGCGCGTCATAGGACCGACCGGAGAGAACTTCGGCGTTATTTCGCTACGCGATGCTCTCGCGAAGGCGCAAGAATTCAAGCTTGATCTCATAGAAATATCCCCCAACGCCAATCCGCCGGTCGCAAAAATCACCGATTACGGCAAATTCAAGTATGAACAAAAGAAAAAGGACAAGGAGGTGAAGTCGAAGGCGCACGTCACCGAGACAAAAGAGGCGCAAGTGAAGATCGGGACGTCAGACCACGACATGCATATCAAAGCATCAAAGATCGGCGTATGGCTCCGTGAGGGACACCGGGTCAAGATCGACCTCTTTTTGTGGGGCCGCTACAAGTATATGGAGTTCAACTTCCTCAAGGAGCGCTTAGCTCGTTTTCTTGCAATAATCCCCGAATCGTATAAAATCGCTGACGAGATCAAGAAGAGCCCCAAGGGCCTCTCGGTCGTCCTTGAGCGAGACCCTATTTCGCACAAGGCTTCGCAGGGCGCAGTGCCTCCTAAAAAGGTAGTCGGATCTCAATCGCCTCATGAAAAGTAACAAATCATTCTCAAAGCGGTTGCGCGTCACCAAAAAGGGCAAGATCATTGCCCGCGTGCCAGGCCACAACCATTTCAACGCAAAGCGAAGCGGCGGTGAAAAACAGCACAAGAACCGTTCCGTGACCTTTCACGGCATCATGACCGCCGCCGACAAAAGCCGTTTCCTTTCATAGTTCGACAAGCCAGTTCGATTACACTCACTACAAGTCACTATAAATAAATTTTATGTCGCGAGTCAAACGAGGAGTACAGAAGAATAAACGCCGCAAGAATATCCTTGCACAGACCAAGGGCTATCGTTTTGATCGCTCGCGCAAAGAGCGCGTGGCCAAGGAGGCCATTCATCATGCCGGCGTACACGCATTCAGGCATCGCCGCACCAAGAAGCGCGAGTTCCGCTACCTCTGGACAATCCGCATCAACGCGGCAGCGCGCGGGGGCGGCATGTCGTACTCAAGGTTCATCGACGCTCTCAAGAAAGCCAACATCGCCCTCGACCGCAAAGTGCTCTCTGCTCTCGCCAAAGATCACCCCGAGGTATTTGTGCGTCTCACAAAAAGTTTGAAAAAGTAAAACCCCCGACTGGGGGTTTTCGTGAATGAAGGCCCGAGCCGGAGTCGTCACCGGCATATCAGGAGTTGCAATCCTGTGCATCGCTCTTCTGCCACCGGGCCACCGTAAGTATAGCGCCAATTACTGCACCATCTCGACGTTCTTGCCCGTGCCGCTGCGGCTGTCGTGATTGTTGTAGACAAGACGCAGTCCTGCTTTGTCTTTTTGTATGAGCGCGATCAACTTCTCGACGAGTTTTTTTGGATCGGGATCAAAGACAATTTTTTCATTCGGACGATGTGCTTCTTCGATGATTTTCCGCAACAGTTCGTCGGTCTTCCAGCTTCCTTCCAAAATACCTATGGGCCGACGGTCTTCAAATGCGACGGCGAATTCATTCATCGTGCCGATGCGCCCGCAGCCGATGATCATGGCGTCTACCGAGCGGGTAAAAAGGAGGTCTCGTCCGGCGTACCCAAAGCCGGTGTACACGACAACATCCATGAAATCGAGCGGGAGACCATAGACTTCGGTGTGCTCGCGGTCATTCGCAGCCGGTGAAAATCCTATCGAGAAACCGCACTCGTCTTTTGCACCCATCGCCGCATACATCGGGAATCCGGTCGTGGCACCCGTCACGACGATCGCGCCCTGTCGCGCGATCTCCCGACCCGTTTCTTTTGCTTTCTCGAATGCATCGAGCCCGCAATGGCCCGTGTCAGCGGCACCGGCGACGCCTATCTTGATGATCCCATACTCATCGGGAAGCCGACAAAAATTCTTCGGTACCATCGTATGGTTTGGATTCAGTATTTTCTTCATTTCAATAATTATATCACCTCCACGGAACGCCTATTTTAGAACGAAAGTTCGAACGATTCGCCGATCTGCGGCACGAGCGCTTCGACACCAAGGAAATCGCGTATGCGCTGGGCGAGGAACATCGACGACTTTGGTTCCCCCATGGTCACAAACACTTCCTGTAATGACTCACCGGAGCTTTCAACGAAATCAAGCAGTGCGTCCCTGTCTTTATGGCCGGAGTAGCCAGTGATGGACGCGATGTGAGCGCGGACTTTTACGTACTCGCCATCTATGTGCACTGTTTTCTCACCGTCCTCGATGCGCCGTCCGAGCGAACCCGGCACTTGGTAGCCGACGAATAAAATGACCGTATTTTGGTCCGGTGCGTAGCATTTGAGATGCAACCGCACCCGCCCTCCTGCCGCCATTCCCGCTCCCGCAATGATGACTTTCGGGTTGCGCGCGCTGTGTATCGCGTCTGATTGTTCCACATGCGGCGTCAACTTTAGATTTTTGAAACTGAACGGGTCATCGCCCTTCTCGAAGTGCTCGCTGACTGCAGGATTTAGCCAGTCTTTGTACTTCCGGTATATATCCGTCACCTCGATAGCGAGCGGTGCGTCGAAGTACACGTCTACCGGATCCAATTTCCCTTTTTCCACCATAGCATTGAGCTCGTAGAGAAGTATCTGCGTCCTCTCTATCGAGAACGACGGAATGAGCAGCGTGCTGCTGCGATTGCGCGCATCGAGTACCATATTTTGCAGCATCTTTTGACGCTGTCCCCTATCCGCATGTAGACGGTCGCCATATACGCTCTCCATAACGAGATATGTCGTCCCTTCCGGTGACTCCGTGTCGTTGAGGAGCGGCTCCGGAGAATTGCCCAAATCGCCGGTGAAGAGGATGGAGCGTTCTTGCCCGCCGAAGCCTTGCTTGCCCGTTGGAGCCTTGGCGGAATCGGGGCGAAGGCGGGTGACGCGGATCATCGCGGAGCCGAGAATGTGCCCCGCATCGAGAAATTCAATACATACGTCGCCGAGGTCAAAGGCTTCGTGGTATCCATACGTCTCCCACAGGCTAAGCGCGCGGTCCACATCCGCGCGCTCGTACAAGACAACACGGCCGCTGCGTTTATCTTCCTCGTGCATGATAGTGAGCGCATCGGCGAACATGGCCGCCGCGAGCTCTTTGGTGGGTGTCGTCGAATAGATAACGCCTTTGAATCCGTCGTGTACGAGCTTGGGTATTCTCCCGATGTGATCGGCGTGGGCATGCGTCACGATGAGCGCGTCGATACTCGACGGATCGTATGCGAATGGGTCACTATTTGCCGTATCACTCACGTTCTCACGTTCGATAGTGCCGCAATCGATAAGAATTTTTTGTGTACCGGTATCAAAAAGAAAATTCGCGCCGGTCACCGTGCCCGCTCCCCCATAGAATGTAATTCGTGCTGTCATGATCTTCTACGGGTACTCAAGTACGCGACGACGCCGCCGAGTATGTCCATGAGCAGGTCTTTGGCCGTGTCGAGTGGATAACTCATAAATGGGGAACGCGGCATGTCCCAAAAATATTCAAACAATTCCCACGCTACTCCAATTGCAAACGCTCCGACTACCGCATGTACGAGTGATACTCCCCATCCCTTCCTCTGTAGTACCCAGATCACTGCGTATCCGGCCCATACACCGCCAAGGAGATGCATCGGAATATCAAACCACCACAAGCGAAAAAAAAGATCTTGCGCAAGTGCGACCCATGTGAGCGCAGCAAGTACCGCCACAGAAAAAAATTGAACGTATAGGACTCGTTGTGTATGCATGCCAGTATAATTTTTTGATTTTTGCAAAACAACCCCGCCTTCGCGGGGATGCTTCGTCGCGGCAAGTACTCGAGCCTGGACTTTGGGACCAGGTGGGTGTCCGCAGCTACAATTCCGCTGAATACTACCGAGGCAGTGTTCATTGGAATTGAGCGATGTGAGACTCCCTTTTGTGAACCAAGCAGGTGTATGTACCGGCCGCTGTGTTCAGTATACCCCTTACCACTTTTTAAAAAACTGTGGTAAGGGGTATACCAAATTACTCATCGACGCCATGCCGCTTGTATTGGTGGATTACGGCTTTACCAAACCAGTGTTTGATCTCATGAGCCGCTTCCTCCGGGGTCTCTGAACAGTGAACGATATTCGCAACGGCGCGCTTCTCGCTGTTCGCAAGCGCTGGCGAATCGATCGAGAAATCACCACGGATAGTGCCCATATCCGCTGCATACGGCAGCGTCGGTCCGGCGATCTTGCGCACAACATCGACTGCATGCGTCCCCTGCACCACCATACGCACCAGGGGTGCCGACGTCATAAAATCAAGAAGCCAGCCGCGCACCATGTTACCGAGTTCTTTTGCGTCATTGCTCCCCAGTTCTTTTTTGGCGTCGATGCCATACTTCTCATACGTAGAGAGTGTCTTCATGCCAAGTCGCTCAATCCATGCCGGATCTTTGGGATAGTGGTCATCGATCATCTGACGCGTCGGCATGAACATCTCGAGTGCGACGATCTTAAGGTCGCGCTGCTCGAATCGCTTTATAACCTCGCCGATGAGCCCCTTGCGCACTCCGTCGGGTTTGATAAGAACAAACGTCTTCTCTTCTTTTATAGGATGTGCCATGCGCGCTACTGTAGCATATTTTGCCGATACGTCACATTACTTCGAGTGCCTACGGCACGACCGTTATTATCCTGGAACAGGGAGTTACCGTGCCCGATCCGTAAAAGTTCAGTGTGTAAGTCCATTTGCCGGGTTTCGAGATGGCCATTGAAATGACGTTGAAAGGCTGCCACGCGAGTCCGCCTTCGGGCGCTATCTGCGAATTCTTGCCCGTCGAGTACCAGGCAAATGTGAATGTCTCATTGACCTTCACGACATTCTTGCTAGTCAGTATCGCGCAGGATATCGGCTGATCGGCAGTCACTGCCGCCACCGCCGAGAGCGCGTAGTGCAGAGTGGTCTGCATATCGTCAAGTGTCGTCGCCACGGCACACCACGGACTTATGAACGCTATGGATGCGATGAGTGCCGCAATGAATCGTTGTATATGATGCGACCGCATGTGCACATTATAGCGTATTGATCACAGTGGGGAAACGTGGGTTTTCGTTGCACGAGGTTCGATCTCGTGCATGCAATTTATATCTTGAATAGCTTGCGGAGCGCCACATCGACGATATGAAGATTCTGCCGTTCAAGAACGCCGAGCTCTCCGATAACAATTTTCTTTTGCAGTGTCGCGAGTTTGTCGACTTTTACGACTGATTCGACCTTGAGCCCATTGGTACTCGACGGGGACACGCGTATATCGTAGGGGTTCCTCTTTTCGATACGCGTGGATATAAAAGCGACAATGCAATCCTCACCGCGCGAGACATGCAAGACGAGTGCTGGGCGCACTTTCTGGCCGGTGAGATCGGTGAACGGGAACGGAATGAGAACAATGCGCCCTTTAAGCATATCGATTTTTCAGATCATCGGCGGAGTATAGGTCGGGCTCACTCTCAAGAAAATCAAAACTGCGGGAATACGCATTGACGTTCGTGATGTCGTTCACTGCATCGCTATATGCACGCGGAAAACCGATTACGATGGCGTCGATCGAATCGCGCCTGCCGATTGCAAACACTTCGCCGCGGTACTTGGCCCGGTCAACAATATCCTTGATATGCTTTCGAGCGCTTGTCGTTGTTATAATTTTCATGCTGATATTGTACAAAATGTACAAAATAGCGCAAGTAGTAGTGCCCTTTCGCTCTATGAACGAGGTTCGACCTCATACATTTAGAAGTTCGAGAAAAGGTTCCTGACACCTTTTCCCTTTCTGTTTCGACTCTCGAATTCTTTCTTTCTATGGCAGAATCAAGGTCCATATTTCACTGATACAGCGGTGTGGAGGGTGCTTCTGCCGCGGGTTTCTTGCCGTAGCTGGCGTCGAATTTGATGCGGATCTCTTCTTCCACTTCCTCGCGCGGGCGGCCGTAGGTAGTGTACGAAAGCTCCTTGAGAGCAGCTACGTTCTCGTAGTTCATGTGCGGCAGATTTTCCGTGCCGATGGTGAATGGCCGCGCCGGCACACCATTGACCAGCAATGAAAGGACGGCGGTGCGGTTGGGTAGATTTTCGAGGTCTTGTGCGCCAAATATCGGCGCAAACTGCTTTTCGAGGAATTCGGCATCGGTCGTGCCGATACGAAACGCCGCTTTGGTGCCCACGTTGCCGATGACCGCGTCGCGGATCGGCTCTTCGAGCTGCGCGATGAATTGGTGCGCGATCGTGAGCGAAAGGTTGTATTTTCGCGCCTCGGAGAGGATGGTCGAGATGGATGGTGTGGCGAAATTCTGGAATTCGTCGATGTACATGTAGAACACCGGAAGTGCTCCATGCGTATCGACGCGCGAGAATGCCGCCTGCAGGAATTTGGATACGAGAATGAGGCCCAAAAGCGAGGTGTTCCTGTCGCCGAGGCGGCCTTTTGAGAGATTGGCGAGGAAAATTTTCTTGCCATCCATGATCTCGCGAAAGTTGAACGCCGATTTTTCCTGCGACACGATCGGTCGCATGATGTCATTGGTAAGAAAGACGTCGAATTTACTCGTGATATAGGGGGCGACGTTCTCGAGCGATGGGTCCCCCTGCGCCTGCTCGGCAATCTTGCGCCAAAATTGTACTATGATGGGATTTTTGCAGCGCGAGAGTTTCAGATTGCGAAAAGCGGGGTCGGCAAATACGCGCGGAATTTCGACGAACGTGCTCCCCGATTCGGGATCTTCGACCACAAGCTGCACGGCATTGCGGTAGTATTGCTCGAACATAGGCCCGAACGCCTCCGGCACGTCGGCATAGAGCTTGCGGAAAATGCCGTATACTTCGTCGACGACAAACGTCTTCATCTCCGGCCGCGAACGGTCGTATTCGAGCATATTGAGTCCCATTGCACGAGCCGTATACGCGGGGTCGAAATACACGACATCCTCGGCGCGTTCGGGCGGAACCATGGCGAGCACGTCCTCAATGTCGTTACCGTGCGGATCGATAAATGCGATTCCTTCGCCGTTCTCCATGTCCTGACGGATGAGATTTTTGAGAAACCCGGTCTTTCCGGTACCGGTTTGTCCGATGACATAGCAGTGACGCAGGCGATCACTCTCCCCGAAATGAACTTTTGTTTCATCCGCGCCGTACCGGTTGATGCCGATGGTTATCCCGTTCGCTGGAGTTTCGACCGGCGCGGGAGCTTGTTTGCCGAACGAGCGCTTGAGCTCGCGCGAGGTCGTGACGCGCTCGGCGGTAAAGTGGTACATCGCGGTCAATTCTGCGAGTGACAGCGGCATCGCGATGGAATGATCGAATGTGCGGTAGGTAAAATCGCGGAGAAAATTGCTCATGCTCCAGCTCCCCACGTTCTTAAAGAGAAGTCGATTCCCTTTTGAGTCGTCATATTGGGTAAACGGCGCTTTCAGATTGCGCAAGAGATCGACGGCGCGTGCATGGGTGGGTGCCGACGTGACGAGGCGGATGGAAACCGGCGCGATGCGTGTCTTCACTTTGCGGCTTATTTCTTCGGTCGACACCTGATCCGCTGTTTTGCGGAATTGCCTATCGAGCTCTTTTTGTTGCTGCTCTTTGGATGAAAACAGCTGCTTCGCAAGATCACGAACCGCCTCGCCGAGCTCCGTCTCCGGTATCTTCAGCGCTTCGCGGTACGACCTGCCTTTCTCAAGCTCGCGCAGGATTTTTTTGTAATGGTGATTGTACCGATCCCCTTCCGTCCCGACGGTGATCTGCAGCGCGGCGCCCTCGCCGTGCTTCGCGATCTTTGCGAATGCCGCGAGCATGATATTCATCGGATCATGTTCGAACATCTCCGGCGTCTTGAGTGGAAGCGATGGATGATCGGCAAGCACGGCATAGGATGCTGCATGTGCGCCTTGAAAATTGAAAATGTTATAATCGCCGCGACTCTCGACGATATGGGCGTTGGGAAACACCGATGAGATGAGGCGTTCCGCAAGAACTTTCCGTTGATGCGGCACGGCGAGGTAAAGCGAGGCCTCTTCGGTCCCCTGCGGGACGGCTATTTCAAGCGAATACCCCTCACCTTCTTCAATAAGCGAAATGAGTCCGGCGTACAGCTGCTCGGATGATGACAGAAGCTGCTCCAGTTTGTGCTGCGCGATCTCTTTTTGGTCGCCCTCTCCGTGCGCCTGCGGATGAATTTCAAAAAGAACGAGGTTGAGTGCTTTTCTGACCTGCTCGGGAGGCGCCATGCCGTGATCCGGCATTCCTTCGGCAACGTAGCGCACGAGGGCGCGATGGAGATCGTCTTCGAGGTGCGCATTGCCGAATCGTGCGACGATCGAGAGCGCATTGCGGATGCCTTTTTCCGAAACGATCTTCAAGAGTTCATCGATCTTCGTGTCGTGGTCCTCCGGCTCGAGTTTGAGGACATGCTGCAGGATATCGTGCTGCGGCATGATGGCTGCCTCGTGCAGCACCTGCGCCTGTGGCGTCGCGCCGTACTGTTCTATTTCACGCTTTGCGATGCGGTCTTTTTCAAAACGGTTCGGCGCGCTTTCAAGCTCCTGTTCCTTCTCCGCCACGCGCTGTCGCAAATACGCAAGTTCTTCCTGCGGAGATTTGAATTTCTCGGGGAGAGCGGGCTTCAGCCGCTCCATCTGCAACGGAGGCATACAGAAATTATACCACTGGCTCTCTTGCTATGACCGCGTCGTGTCGTATTTGAGTGCCGTTCCGCCGATATCGCGGCGATACTGCATACCCTCGAAGGTTATCTTTCCCACCGCCTCATAGGCGCGATCGATGGCGTCTTTGAGCGTCGGCCCGACTGCAGTTACCGAGAGCACGCGTCCACCCGTCGTCTTGAGTTCGCCGTCGTTGATCGTGCTTCCGTGAAATACGACGACTTCGGTAATGATCTCCGCCTCACGAATACCCTCGATCTTGAATCCCGTTTTGTACGCATCGGGGTAGCCCAGGGATGCAAGCACGACACTAATGGCATATCCATATTTCCAGTCGATCCGCCTATCCGCGATGCTCCCGTCGACACATGCTTCCAAGAGATCAAGGAGGTCGGTTTTCATAAGGCGCATATACACTTGGCACTCGGGGTCGCCGAAGCGCGCATTGAACTCGAGTACTTTTGGCCCATTGAGTGTCATCAAGATCCCGGGATACAACATCCCCGTAAAATATATTCCGTAGTTCCGTATCGCATCAAATGCGGCCCTGATCACCCGATGCTCGACAAAGCTCGGTGTGCCTTGCGGCATCCACGGGACGGGACATATCGCACCCATGCCGCCGGTATTTTTGCCGAGGTCGCCATCGAGCGCGCGCTTATGGTCTTGCGACGGCGGGAACATGAGGAACGATGTGCCATCGGTGATCGCATGGATTGAGAGCTCCGAACCGTCGAGAAATTGTTCGATGAGCACTGTGTGTTCCACATCTCCCGGTACATCGAAAAGTGTGTGGAGCGCAGCTTCGGCTTCTTCAAAATTTTTGCATATGTACACTCCTTTCCCCCCCGCAAACCCATCGGCCTTCACAACGACCGGCAACGTGTACCTTCGCACTACGGAGATCGCCTGATTAAAATCGGAGCACACCTCATGTTCGGCGGTAGGAATGTTCGCCTCTTTCATTAATTGCTTCCCGAATGCTTTTGACGATTCGATCTGTGCCGCCGCTTTTGTAGGACCAAAGATCCGCAGGTCGCGCGCCTTGAACAGATCGACTATCCCGAGCGCAAGCGGCTCCTCCGGACCGACAACCGTCAGACCAATGTTGTTTTCAGATGCAAACTTTGCCAGCGCATTGATGTCCGTCACGCTAATGGCAACATTCTTGCAACCCAGCGCCTCCGTACCACCGTTGCCCGGTGCGACATAGAGCTTGCCGATCCTCGGCGACTGCTTCAGCTTCCACGCAAGCGCATGTTCTCTTCCGCCACCACCCACGATCAACACGTCCATACAGGATGATTGTAACAATGTTTATTCATAAACATAATGATACGCGTCCATACGTACTTATATATATCTATAGATAGATATAAGTACATTAGGATATTTTGAAGTGTTTACGGAATTTTCCGTCGCGTTCAATAGAGTCGACAATCATGTAGATAACATCATTTCCAACGTGAAAATCCGCTTTTAGTAGTGCGATGAGGTCTTCGCAATCATGAGGATACAGCCACACACTATCCTGTAGTCGTTCGAAGCCGATCGACTTCAGAGTTTCTCGAAGTTTAATCCGCAACGCTTTACGACGCTCTGGAATATCGAAAATTATTACTCGCCACTTATGATCCCACCGTCTCGGACGCTTCACGAGTTCGCGCAACTCAAGCTCGATGAGTTGCCGTTCCCCTTTCGCAGTAAGACGAAGTTTCCCGCCTCGCCACTCCATCAGCCCTTTACGCACAAGCCGATCGGATGTGCGTTCTACTACATCTCCTTGCCGTGGAGACGGTATCAAACCCAATTTTGCCATCGCTCCAATTACATTGGGTGCAACAAGTGCGATGCTCAAAAGACCGGCTACTTTGACCGTTTGAAGAATTATTTTTTGAAGCTGGTTCTTCTTTGTCCTTTTTCTACTCGCTTCCTCAAGTTTTCCCATGTACTGATTATATACGACCGGATATAATAAGTACAATAATCTGAACGCCAACGGAACGAAATTACTGTATCACTATCTTACCTCTCATCCCCGTCAAGCAGCTTGAAGCCATATCCCTTACCTACGCGAACTATTCTATAGAAGTTACACTCCACTTCTCCACTCTTATGGATCCCGGCTATGCCGAAAATATATGGTTTATGTGGTTCGGCAGTGCTATGCTCGTACTGAGAAACGAATCCCTCAAGGTCAACCTGCGAGGGATACGCGAGCAGTGACTTTGGATGCGTATGAATTTCACCGAGATGGTTGAAAGATCTGTATTGGGGTAAACGTTGTATACTCTGAACGTATGAACGGATTTTTTGCGGGTCATATGTGACCTGCTCAATTCCTTCTGTGTATAGACCATATAGATAATCATCACCCTGCTCCATTTCCAAAACGCCACTGATTTTTAAATGAGCATGACTTGCATCGAGTATCGAGGCACTTCCTAACAGGATCCGGAAACGCTCCTTACCCGATAATTTGTCTTCAGCGGAAATAATTGGTAGATGTTCTAAGGCCTCGGGCACAATTTCAAAAGAAACAACATCATTTTCGTTCAAGAAATCAAAGCGAGGCATTGATTCTCCAGGACGAATACGTTCCATGGTATTTATTCTATCGTCAAAATTTCAGGACCGTTTTTGGTAATGAGAACGGTGTGCTCAAAGTGCGCGGTGCGTGAGCCGTCCTTTGTGCGATATGAAAAATTATCTTTGTCGACGTACAAATCCCCCTTCCCGAGCGTCATCATCGGTTCGATCGCTATCACGAGTCCTTCCACAAGCTTCGTCCCTTTACCGGAGTCGCCGAAATTCGGCACATGCGGCTCTTCGTGCACTTTTTTTCCAACGCCATGGCCGGAGAGATTGCGCGGGAATCCGAAATGATACTTTTCTGCAACCTCTTCGACCGCGGCACCGATGTCGCCAGTCGTATTACCAACGAGCGCCTGCGTAATTCCAACGACAAGCGCTTCTTTGGTGCCCCGAAGGAGCTTTACATCATCTTTACTTTTCGGCGTACCGGCGATCACCGTCACGGCATGGTCGGTATATAGACCCTTGTGTTTAATACCGAAATCGAGACACACAATGTCGCCGTCTTTGATGACCGCATCATTTACCGCTGCCGGAGAATGAACGATCACGTCGTTTATCGAGAGACAGAGCGCTGATGGATATCCTGTCTTGTCGTGCGGATCCTTGTGTCCCAAAAAAGCGGGCTCATCGCCGTCCGCCCGCACCATTTCCCTTGCTTTTTTTTCCAGTTCCGCAGCAGTAACACCCGGCTTCACGAACTTTGAAAGCTCGCGCACGTGCCGCGCCAAGCGCCTCCCGCCTTCGCGCAGTGCTGCAATTTCTTGTTCTGTCTTTGCTATCATCCCGCCAATCCTAGCACTGAAAGAATGTTTTTGTGAATGGTCTCAACATCGGGCTCGCCGTCAATCTCGTGGGCAACCCGACCGCGCTTTTTGAGAAATTCGAGTTGCGGCAATACGTCGGTTTTCATCCACGCGAGCCGGTTGCGGATTCCCGATTCCGTATCATCGTTGCGCCCCCGCAAAAGCAAGCGCTTGATCGAGGACTCTTCTGAAAGATGGATCGAGATGATGTGATAATTTTCGCGTTTGTAAAATTTCATCGCGTCATCAAATGCACGCGTCTGGTCCTCACCACGCGCTAGACCGTCGGCAATGATATGTTCTTCTCCCGTAAAATTCTCAACGAGCTTCTTCGTCTGAAGATAGATCGGCATAAAATCAGACATCCGATGCCCCGGCTCAATCACTTCTGCAGTGAGTTTTCCACTATAACTCCCCGCAGACACAAGTTCGCGTAGGAGGAGACCCATGTCAATGTGAATAATTGTGTGCTCGGATTTTGCCTGCAAAAATTCCACGAGACGCTTCACTTGCGTCCCCTTGCCAGCGCCCTGCGAGCCGAAAAATAAAACGGTGAGCGGTTGCATCATTCGGATTATACATTCTCAAGAGTTATTACCAAAATCAGTTTGCTCTAATGAGACTTTTCTATATGATTATGTTTTTACATGAAAAAACATATCATCACCATCGGGGGTCTCCCCGGCAGCGGCAAATCGAGTACTGCGAAGGGTGTTGCGAGTATGCTCGGCTATCAGCACTTCTCGAGCGGAGATTTCTGGCGCGAAGTCGCAATCGAGCGCGGGCTCACGATGGCCGAGTTGAGCAAAACGGCCGAGAACGATCCTTCGATCGACAAAATGATCGACGATACGGTGCGCAATGCCGGCGCGAAAAGCGATATCGTCATCGATTCGCGTCTTGCCTTTCATTGGATCCCGGATGCGTTCAAGGTCTTCCTCCATATCGATCCGCACACGGCTTCGCAACGAATTTTTGAACAAATGCAAAAGGTTGGACGAGTGAATGAAACGGCTGAGTCAGTCGAGCAGGCGTATAACACCACGCTCGAGCGCGTGCAAAGCGAGAGTAAACGATACCATGAACTTTATGGCGTGAGTTACATCGACGAATCCCAATATGACCTGGTTGTCGACACCACCAGGCATCCACTTGTTGAGGTCGTACAGATCATCACCGAAACCTACAAAAAGTGGCTCGAAAATTAGTACTCGCGAATTGACGTCTGTGCATCAATCTTCTTCACGACGTCGAGAACGACTGACACGACGATGAGAAGCGCAGTGCCGCCGATCGAGATTGCGGTAATGCCGGTGAGACCTTGCAATACGAGCGGCAAGATCGCGAGAAGACCGAGGAACAGCGCGCCCACGAGCGTGATGCGCGTGATGATATTGCCGAGGTAGTCGGCGGTCGTCGGGCCGGGACGCACGCCGGGGATAAAGGCACCGTTTTTCTGCAGATTTTTTGCGACCTGATGCGGCTCAAAGGTGATGGCCGTATAGAAGTAGGTGAAAAGGAAGACGAGCACGAAGTAGAGAATGCCGTAGACCCATTGGTTGCCGAGCGCAGTGACGACGGCCTGCGCGAGCGTCGCAACGATAGCTATCGCACTCTTGGAAAGGAATGTCGCCACCATTTGCGGAAAGAGAAGGATGGAGAGCGCGAAGATTATCGGCATGACACCAGCTTGATTGACACGAAGCGGCAGGTATGTAGAGATACCTCCCAATACTTTCATGCCGCGCACGCGGCGCGCATACGTGACGGGAATCGGACGTTCGGCCTCGGTGATAAAGACGACGCCAGCCATAATGACGACTGCGGCCGCCGCAAATGCAAGATATGCGGGAAGCTGGGCGGTATCGAACGAAAAGATGAATTGCCCGATATCCTGCGGAATACGCGAGACGATGCCCGCGAAAATGAGCAGCGAAACGCCGTTGCCCACACCGAATTCGGTAATGAGTTCGCCGATCCACATGAGGAGCATCGAACCCGCGGCGACGACCATGACGCTCGTGAACATGCTCATGAGGTCGAGCGTCGGGAGAATGCCGTTCTGGCGAAGAAGGAGTAGGAATCCGAATGCCTGGATAAGCGCGAGTGGCACGGTGAGGTAGCGCGAATATTGCATAAAACGCATGCGGCCCGCATCTCCTTCTTCTTGATAGATCTCTTTCAATTTTGGAATGAGGATGGTCATCAGCTGCATCACGATCGACGCGGTAATGTACGGACCGACGCCGAGCATGACGATGGAAAGATTTGAAAATCCGCCGCCCGAAAATACGTTGAGGAGTCCGAGAAATTGATTGTTGTTCAAAAATGCTTCGAGCTGACCGGCATTGATACCCGGCACGGGGATAGCTGCGAGCAACCGGAAAACGACGAGCGCCGCAAGCACGAACAGAATGCGCGTGCGCAGAGTCTCGTCTTCGGTAATGAGCTTCAGTTTACGTGTGAATGCGTCCCACATATTTATTTAGCGCGAATTGGCCTCGATAGAGCCGCCAGCTTTTTCGATGGCTGCGCGCGCAGTAGCTGTAGTGGCGACGCCCTTGATGACGAGTTTTTTGGTAAGGCCGCTTGCCCCGAGCTTCGTCGAAGGGCCGACGATCTTTACGACCTGGCCTTTGCGCGCATGCACCAAACCGCGCTCAATGAATGAGTGTCTGGTCACCTCCGCGCCGCTCTCAAAAATGGTGCCGAGACGCTCAACCGAGATAGCGACGGCATCTTGTATCGTGCCATCAACCGTACGACCGCGATTCTTTCCGTATCCGCGGCGTTTTGGAATCTTCTTGATGATGTCGCGCAATTCGGGGCGGCGCTTGTTGC
Source organism: Candidatus Kaiserbacteria bacterium GW2011_GWA2_52_12 (assembly GCA_001004345.1). Taxonomy (GTDB): domain Bacteria; phylum Patescibacteriota; class Minisyncoccia; order Phycocordibacterales; family UBA2100; genus UBA10103. The sequence goes on along the minus strand of LCQW01000001.1, from coordinate 30,398 downwards.
CGGCGCGCGCTGTCTGACCCTTGCCGCCGCGACCGGATTGCTTTCCGCGCGTTGACGATTGGCCGCGGCCAACGCGACGGTACGGCCGTTTACCTGTTCGTTTGAGTACGTTGAGGTTGGCCATATTATTTTGAAAGTTTACGGAGCGCTTCGATGGCTGCGCGAGCGTTGTTGAGCGGATTCTTGCTGCGCGAAAGCAATTTTGCGGTCACGTCTGAGACACCAGCGAGCTCGAGGACGGTGCGCACCGAAGAACCGGCGACTAATCCGCGACCCGGCGATGGGCGTATCTGCACGATTGACGCGCAGTACTTGGATTCGACATTGCGCGAAATGGAACGGTTCTTGGTGAGATTGAGATTGATCATAGAGCGCTTTGCACTGCGCGTCGCTTTTTCGATAGCAAGCTGCGTATCAGCGGCCTTCCCCAAGCCTACACCGACGCGGCCCTTTTTGTCGCCGATGACGATCCCTGCGGAAAAGTTGAAACGACGACCGCCTGCCATAACGCGCGCCACGCGGCGAATGCCGATCAATTTTTGTGCAAACTCACTGCGACGCTCACCCTGATCACCTCCGCGGCGCGGCCGACCGCCGCCCGGACCGCCCCGCCTGTCGCGCGATCCGCCGCGATCACCTCGTCGAGACGCTCCGCCAAATGGCTTGCGCTCCGAAACACGCGGCCCCGCTTCGTCTGCAACGATCGGCACATCCACCGATATTTCGGCGGGCACTACCACGTCTTCTTGTTCCACTGTTTTTTGTTCTTCGGACATATAATCAATATCTGATTTAAAATTCCAAACCGGCAGCGCGCGCTGATTCGGCAAATGCTTTGACTGTGCCCACGTACTGAAATCCGCCGCGATCAAAAACGACCGCCTTCAGCCCTTTCGCGCTCGCAAGCAAAGCGAGCGTCGCTGCGGCTTTCTCTGCACGCTCGAGCGGCGTCTTCCCCTTTTCACCTTGCGACGAGACTGCGAGCAGCGTCTTTCCTTCCGCATCATCAATAAGCTGCGCGATCACGCGAGTGTTGGATTTGTAGATCGAAAGACGCGGACGCGCTTTCGTACCGACGACCTTCGCGCGCACCCGCTTGTGCCTGCTCTCTCGCTTATTGTGTCGTGAAATCGTTGCCATATTTTAGATGGAATGAATCACAAAATTACGCGCAGTTCGAGGCGCGGAGAATGCGGCGTTCGAGTCGTACTGAACGTACGACGAGAACGACGCAGAGGCTCCGCAACGATGAAATGTGCTAATTTTATGATTCATAAATTATGCAGCCGCTGTTGCCGCTTTCTTGCCCTGTTTAAGGCGAACGACCTCGCCTTCGTAGCGAATGCCTTTACCTTTGTACGGTTCGGGCTTTTTGATGGCGCGGACCGATGCGGCAAACTCTCCGACCTCTTCTTTGTCGGGACCGGAAACGGTGATGATGTTTTTCTCCACTGCCACAGTGACACCAGCAGGGATAGCAACGAGAACAGGGTGTGAGTAGCCAACGTTCAATTTGAGCTGCTTTCCTGCTAATTCCACCCGATAGCCGATACCTTCTACCTGTAATTTCTTCACGAACGGCGTGTTGACACCCGCGACCATATTGCGCATGTGTGCGGCGTAAGTGCCCCAGAGCGCTTTTGCAAGGCGTGATTTCTCAGCGGGAGTCACGAGGACCTCGCCGTTTGCAACCGTGATCAAAACGGCCGGATGCACGTGACGTTTCAGCGTGCCGCCCTTCCCTTTCACCGTGATCTCACCGGCGACGACAGCCACCTCGGTGCCTGCGGGGATTTTTATGGGATGTTTGCCGGTGCGTGACATATATTTATTTATAGTGAGCCATATCGAACTACCAAATTTCAAACAAGGCCTCGCCGCCGATCTTTTCCTTGCGTGCCTCTTTATCCGTTTTGATGCCTTTTGGCGTCGAGAGGAGCAGTGCGCCATGTCCGTAGCGGATGGGCACGATATGATTCGCGCTCTTGTAGAGTCGGCGACCCGGTTTGGAAACGCGCTTCACGCCCTGTATCGCGTGATTTCCCGCTTCGTCGTACTTGAGCGTCACGTCGAGCGTCTTCTTTACCTTTTTACCTTTCTTCTCGATCGCTTTCACATAACCAGCGTCGCAGAGTTTCTCGGCGATCGCCATTTTAAATATGGAGAACGGAACGGATACCGACGCCTTATTGACAGCACCGGCATTGGCGAGACGCGTTATGAGATCTGCTACGGGATCATTTACCATAAAAATTACCAAGAGGATTTTTTAATGCCGGGAATATTGCCCTCGAGCGCCTCCTCGCGGAAACAAATGCGGCAAAGATTGAAATCGCGCATAAAACCGCGTGGGCGGCCGCACTTGAAGCAGCGCCGCACGGTGCGGCTCGAGAATTTCGGCTTTCGATTCGCCTTTATGATCATTGATTTCTTGGCCATGAATGAATATCCCAAGGGGACTTGGAAACCCTTGCATCCGGCGCTTGCGCAGCCGACTTACAGAAGCTTCTTCGCGTGGCCCTGTTCTTCGTCCAACCTGTGGTTGAAAAACAAAGCCCCCTACGAGGCTCGGCCAATATACGCGAAATGAATTGCAAAGTCAATCGCGCGGTACTACAATTTTCCCATGCTCGAGACGTTCCTTATCCTGACCCTGATCGAGATAGTCATTATTGCGTTTCTCGTGGTATTCGCCGCGCGCAGAGTTCGACGCGGTTCCCCAAAGAGTCTCGTTGTGCCCGGAGTCGTGATGGGCCTCATTGTCCTCGGGAGTTTCAGGGTCATGTACACAGCGGGCGTCGGATTAATCTTTGCGCCGCTCTCGATGATCTTCAGGCCCGACTTTCTGCTTGGGGACCCGAGCACCGTGGACCCGCTCGTCGCCACCGTCTTTTCCGCAGTGATGTACCTCATCTACACCGGAGTATTCATCTGGTTCGCCCTACGAGCTGTATACAAGAAGACGTAAATACCGAGGTGACACCTCGTGCCAAGAGTTTGAGCTTGATTTCACTGTTTACTTCCCTTTTACTTCTGCTTCGCGCAGCGGCAATCCGAGGTGGCGGAGGAAGGCTTCGGCTTCTTTTTTATTTTTTGCAGAGGTGACGATCGTGACTGCAAGGCCGAATATGTCTTTTGAATCTTCATCGGACGTCTCCGGAAAGACGGTGTGCTCTTTGATGCCGATAGAAATGTTGCCCATCTCGTCGATGGTCGCCGGTTTTAGCCCGCGGAAGTCTTTCATGCGCGGAAATACGATGTGGATGAGCTTGTCGAGAAAGGCTTGCATCCGCGCGCCCCGGAGCGTGATCTGGTAGCCGATAGTGTCTCCTGCGCGACTCTTGAAATTGGCGATGGCTTTCTTCGCGAGTCGCGGCGCTGGTGCTTGTCCGGTGATCCGTGCGAGCCGATCGATGACCAATTCAAGGCGCTTTTTGTCTTTGTTCACCTTGCCGACTCCCGTCCCAACGACTACCTTCAAGACGCGTGGCGCCTGCATGATATTTTTGTATCCGAAATCGCCCTTGAGAGCGTCGAATGTTTTTGTATGTACTGTTGCGTGTGCCATAAATATTTTTATTTAAGCTCGTTGCCGCTTTTTACCGCAACACGTGTGCGCCCACCCTTTTCATCGCGTACGATCTTGATCCGCGTAGGTTTCCCTGTCTTCGGATCGGCAAGCATCACGTTCGAAGCATGGATGGGCATCGGCTTGTCGATGATCTGCCCCTTCCGATTCTGCGCGCTCGGGCGGCGATGACGCTTGACGAGATTGAGCCCGTCCAGAACGACGAGATTTTTATCCGTCAGCACACGTACGATGGTACTCGTCTGTCCGCGCGCTTTGCCAGCTATCACTATTACTTTATCTCCTTTCTTGAGTTTCATATATATTATTTAGACGATTTCCGGTGCCAGTGATGCGATTTTTTGATATCCACGTTCGACAAGCTCGCGCGGAATGGGGCCGAATACGCGATTTGCCTTCGGTTCTTTTGGTTCCTTTCCCGACCCGACAATGAGTACGACGGCATTCTCGTCAAAACGCACATACGAACCGTCGGCGCGACGATACGGTTTTCTTTGACGGACGACGACCGCGCGATGCACTTCCTTTTTCTTGACCGATTTTCGCGGCTGGGCACTCTGGATGGAAATGACGATCTCGTCACCAAGCTCCGCATAACGCTTGCGTGTGCCGCCGAGAATCTTGAACACGCGTCCGATCTGACCGCCGGAATTATCTGCAATCTTTACGAGTGAACGGTCCTGCAACATAAAATTATTGAGCGATAACGAAACGCTTGCGGCGGGAAATGGGACGAGTCTCGCGGATGGTGACCTTCTGCCCCACGGAGAGCGTGTTGCCCGGGTCATGCACGAGGAATTTTTGGCTACGGCGCTGGTACTTCTGGTATTTCGGGTGCTTCACGTAGCGCTCCACCGAGACGGTCGCCGTGTCTTTCATCGCCGTCTTGACGACGACGCCATCGAAGAATTTCCCCTGCCTACCGGCCCGCTTCGCCGGAGCGTCAGCGAGGCGAGCAGGCAGGCTTGTGTTGATTTCTGTAGCTGGTTCTTTTGCCATACAATGGAATGACTACACTACGCTGTTTTCTTCTCGGATGCAATTCCTGCCTGCGCAGTCATGTCCCGCGCCCGAAGTTCGGTCAATATCTGCGCTATTTCTTTGCGGAGCGTGCGACCCTCGCGAACGTTCCGCGAACGGCTGCCAGCTCCTCCGAATCGAAATACCCGCAATCGTTCCCGCTTGTCAACAAGCAGCTTCTGCAGATCATCGACATTGTTTTTTGAAAAGTCACTCATAGATCATTGACGCACGACGACGCGCGCCTTGAGAGGAAGTTTCGTTCCCGCTTTACGGAGAGCCTCGCGCGCCACCTTATCCCCCGCTCCGTCTATCTCAAAAATGACGCGGCCCGGGCGCACTTCCATCACGTAGCCCGCTACATCGCCTTTGCCGCTACCCATGCCCACTTCGGCGGCCTTTTGGGTAAACGGACGGTCGGGGAAAATGCGCACCCACACCTTGGCGCTCTTGCCACCGGCGCGCGTGAGAGCGCGGCGCGCGGCTTCGATCTGATTCGATGTGACGCGAGCCGCGGTGATCGCTTTCAGCCCGTGTGAGCCGAATGCAACGGTGAGTCCGCGCGTGTCCGGAAGATTCCAGCGGGCGGGGTTCTTGCGGCCCGACTGCCATTTGCGATATTTTGCTTTCTTTGGTGCGAGCATAATAGATTAAAAAATATACAATAAAACAAAGATTAAGCCGCTTTTTGTTTTTTGTTTTCTTGTTTATTAAATATTTCCCCGCGGTAGATCCACACCTTAACGCCGATCACGCCGTACGGGAGATACGCTATCTCACGCGCATAGTCGATGTCGGCACGGAGTGTCTGAAGCGGGACGCGTCCCCTCTTTATCTCTTCGGTGCGCGACATTTCCGCGCCGCCAAGACGGCCGGCAATGCAGATGCGCACGCCCTGCACATCGCGATTCGCCATCACTTTTTCCACGGTCTGCTTCAGTACTCTGCGGAACGTCTGACGCTTCTCCAGTCCCTCGGCGACCATATAGGCGACAACAGCGGCCTGTGCTTCGGGCGAGCGGACTTCTTCGATGTCGAGACGAACGGCTTTGCGCTCCGCTTTTGGCACTTTCATAATGATCCGTTCGATTTCTTTGGTGAGCTTGGTCGAGCCTTCACCGCCGCGGCCAATGACGAGTCCGGGGCGCGACGTCTTGATGATGACGTGTATCGCCTTCTCGTTGCGCTCGATCTCGACAGACGTGACATAATTGCCACGCAGACGCTTCTTGAGGAAGCGGCGAATCGCGGAATCCACCATCACATTTTCGCGATATTTTGCCGGACTCTTAGAAAACCAGCGCGATTTCCAATCGCGGATAATACCAAGTCGGTGAGCGTAGGGATGTACGACGTGGGTCATAGGAATAGATAGTAGTTAGTAGAAAATAGATAGTAAATAGAAAATGTTAGATTTTCTTCGGTTTTTTAGCTATCTGTTTTTTGTTCTTTGTTTTTTGTTCTTTCACGGTAGTACCGAGTTCAAGGAATACTATCGACATCTCCTTTCGTATCGAGCCCGAGCGGCCGCGCGCAAATGGGCGCGCTCGGCGCATCACGGCACCTTTGTCGACGGTGATCTTCTTAATAAAAAGATTTTCGACATTCGCCCCGGCATTGCGCGCGTTGGCGATGGCGGAATCGAGCAATTTTGAAAGTGCTGGCGAGGATTTTTTCGGCAAATACAAAAGCGCCGCGCGCGCTGCGGGCACGGATTTGCCGCGAATGAGGTTCGCGACGAGCCGCACTTTGCGCGGCGACTGGTGATAATTGGTGAGCAGTGCTTTCATAGTATTTTATTTTTTCTTCGCCGTATCGCCGGTCGCTTTGGCGGCTTGTGCGGCCGCGATCTCGGACTGTTGCTTCGCCATTTCGATCTCCTTTTGCATCTTGCCTCCGTGGCGGATGAATTTGGTCGTCGGCGCGAATTCGCCCAATCGGTGGCCCACCATGTCTTCCGTCACGAAGACTTCCTCGTGGCTCTTGCCGTTGTGCACACCGAATGTGTAGCCAACGAACTCTGGTGCGATTTGCGAAGCGCGCGCCCACGTCTTGATAGTTCCCGCCCCGCTTTTTCGGGTCGAGACTTTTTTCATCAATTTTTCGTCCACGTAGGGACCTTTCTTGACTGAACGTGACATATCAATTAAAAACGCCGTGAGGGCGTCCGAACAATGTATAGGAAATAGCTTGATAAGTCAAATTTCGCGGGATCTCTGGAGTAATCTATAACGTTAGCGTGTCCGGCCGGACATGCTAGCGTTATATATGAAAAACCGGCCTCACGGGGAGGCCAGTGCAATTACTTGATTCTTCAAGTCTCTCTTGATCAACCCCTCCTCAAACTCAACAATGCGGCCGAATTTTGGAACGAATTGCTGGTCATGGAGGATAGTTATGATGGTTTTATCCGCAAAGTCCCCCGTTTCTCCTGCAACGAGCGGATAGAAGCGCCCTTTTGTCTCCAGGTCGCAGTGCGCCATCGCCTCATCGAAGATGGCCATGCGCACCGAAGGATGCAGGAGCCGATAGAAGGCAAGGACGAGCGCGAAACGCTGATACTGTCCGCTCGACACATCCCGCCCACCCGGCCAATGCTGCCCCAGTTGCGTATCGAGCCCGTCGGGCATCTCATCAATGATATCTTTCGCTCCCGCGTACTCGAGCGCTTTTTGCAGGCGAGCTTCGTCCACTTCTTCTGGTTCCACGGCCGTGAACACTTCCCGAAGCGTGAGCTCGGGAACGCGCGTCGGCGGCTTTATATAGAGGAACTGTTCGATCCACGATTTTTGTGTGATGGTTCTGATCGACGTCCCATCCACGAGCACGTCGCCGCTCGTAGCGAGATACACCTTCGCGATGAGTTGCGCGAACGTCGTTTTGCCGGAACCGTTTTTACCGATGAACGCGATCTTTTCACCGGCTTCGAAACGAAGTGTACAGCCCTTGAGCGCTTCTTGCGAAGACCCCGGGTACATGAACGTCGCGTTCGAGACCTCAAGGACGGGCGTCTTCTCGAGAGTTACCGCACTCGCCATGCTCTCGTCGAGCATCGGCTTGGTGCGGTGAAATTCAGCCAGATAGCCATAGTCGCGGGTACTGTGATCGAGCTGCGCAGTACTTACGCCAGAGTCGCGTGTGGCATTGCTCACCAGATGGAAACCGCCAAGAACAGCACCTATCTCGAGAAGCGTGTAGGAACCGTGGAGCACATCAATGCCAAAAATCAGCCAAAAACCGGCATGGCCGATGACCACGATGCCGCCGACGAGCGTGCTCCAGCGAAACTTATAACTCGCCACCCTGACTGCGTTGTTATAGATCTCAAGCGTGCGATCGAAATACCGCACCCTCAAAATCGGCATATACCCCGTCAGATGCATCTGGAATCCGAATTCCCATGAAGTCATTTCCCAGAACGTGTAGCCCTGCTTGAGCCGTATGAACGCCTCCTCTTCTTCCACCTTGCGCATGTACGCTTGCGAAAACCATTGGTACGCGATCTGCGATGAGGCGACGAAGATGACGGGCGCAACGATGAGAATGTTGATCGACACGAGCGTGACAATGCCGACGACGAGTCCGATCAGGGACCCGATGAGCATCGTTTCAAATTGCCACACACGAAGCGGCGCGCTTACGCCACGCCTCTCTGCCAGAATTCGAATATTATGGAATTCGGGACTCTGGAGTTGACCGACATCAAGTGCTGTCATCATTTCAACGGTGCGCTTATCGATGACATCACCGATACGCCGGTTGAAGATGTAGAGGTGTTTTTCTTTGAACGCTCCGACGGATGCGGTGAGAATTTCCGAAATGATGTAGTACGCGGCAACGAGGAGAACGATCGTCAATGTAGGCGTCAGCTGCCCTATTTGGGAAAGGAACATACTCGCTCCCAAAAAAGTAGCGAGCATGACGAAGCTGTGCACAATCGTTTCCGCGAGCACAACGCACATCAGTATCTTGTCGGCCTCATAAATAAGGCTGTTGACTTCTCGAAGCGCCTGAAACATGCCGCGAAAGCGTTTTTTAACTTCTGTGAAGCGGCCCGACATTTCGGACTCCTCTGTTTTGTACTCTATGTTCTATTTAGAGTATAGGCGAAAATCGCCTACGCACATATATGCAGGCGCATTTTATCGCTCATATGATGCTTTATTTCCTTTTTCCCACTTTACGTCGACTGACGATGAAAACATTCGAATATTTTTTCGGGCGGCGGGATTTCTGGCCCTTGCCGGTCGGCTTGCCCCACAGAGATTTTGCACGGCGCAGACCGCGACCCTGTTTGCCTTCGCCTCCACCGTGCGGGTGATCGACAGGGTTCATCGCGGTGCCACGCACCGTCGGGCGTACACCCATCCAGCGCGAGCGGCCCGCTTTGCCTAGATTGATGAGCCGATGCTCTTCATTGGACACCTCGCCAATCGATGCCCATGCGGTCGCGATGATGCGGCGCACTTCGGTCGATGGCATTTTGAGGTGCGTGTAACCGGCATCTTGCGCGACCACTTCGCAGAAATTCCCCGCCGAGCGGGCGATCTTGCCGCCAGCACCCGGCTTCAATTCAATGTTGTAGACAAAGGTGCCCACGGGAATTTTGCCGAGCGGCAAACGATTTGCCGCCTCGATCGGAGCCGTTTCGGATACGATGAACGTGTCCCCCACTTTCACGCGCTGCGGCACGAGCACGTATCGTTTTTCACCGTCTGCATAGATGGCGAGCGAGATGAACGCGCTCCGATATGGGTCGTATTCGATACTGACGATCTTTGCCAGAATATTTTTCTTATTGAATCGAAAATCCACCTCGCGATACGACTTCTTGTGACCACCGCCCTGATGTCTGGTCGTGATACGTCCAAAGGAATTGCGGCCGCCCATGCTCTTACGGCCTTGCATGAGTGATTTCTCCGGCTTGTGGCCCGAAAGAAGCTCGCGGTAATTGATCGACGTGTGCTGCCGCTGCGATTTCGTTATCGGTCTGTATTGTTTGAGTGCCATAGGATTTATTTATAGTGAATGTGTCGAACTATGCGATGGTTATAGTCTCACCTTTCTTCAAAAAGACATACGCCTTTCTTCCGCCACGTTTTATGCCCATCTTCCCCGTGCGGGCATTGCGGCGTACTTTTGATGGCACTTTGACCACGCGCACGAGGCGCGGCGTGACTTTGTAGAGAGCAAAAACGGCTTGGGTGACCTGATTCTTGGTCGCCCCCTCGGCGATGTCGAAGGTGTACACGCCCTCGCTTTGGTGCATCGACGCTTTCTCCGTAATGCGTGCGTGCTTCAGGACCTGTGCGACGGCATTTCCCCCGCTTGTGGCTATAGAGACAGGTGTTGCCTTTTCCATTTTTGTCTTTTTTTCCTTGACCGGAGCCTCGGACGCTGGCTTTGAAATTTTTTTGCTGAAGAGTGCCATATGATCTTATTTTTTTGGTGCACGCTGCGATACTATCGCGAGCGCAGCTTCGGGATTTTCGATGATCAGATATTTATTGGAGAGGACCAGTACCGGATTCAGATTGCGCATAGCAATCGTCGTGACGGAGCCGATATTGCGGAAACTTTTTTGCACGGCATCGGTCGCTTCGGGAAGCGCGATGAGCGCCGCATTGCGCTTCTTGGTGGCAAGTGTTTTAAATGCCGGAACTTTCGAGAGCATCATGAGTGCTTTTTTTGCGCTTGCCGTCTTTGGTGTATCGAGCCTGAATGAATCTACGAAGATTATTTCGCCATCCTTGTGCTTGCGGGAAAGCGCCATGAAGAGGGCTTTTGCGCGCATTTTCTTCGGGATAGCTCTGCTGTAATCCTTTTCTTTGAGCGGACCGTGCGTCACGCCGCCTCCTTTCCAGATAGGCGAACGAATGGAACCATGGCGCGCGCGGCCGGTGCCTTTTTGCTGCCACGGCTTTTTGCCGCCGCCACGCACCTCTCCGCGCGTCTTCACGTGTGCTACCGGCGTGCGGGCATTGTCCTGCATCGATGTCACCACCTGATGCATCAGTGGACCGTTCCACGGCACGTTAAAAACGCTTTCGGGAAGTTGGATGTTCCCTTTCTCTTTTCCCTCTGCGGTGTACATTGGTGATTCCATATTTATCCTCTGATTTCTACAAGTGTGCCCAGTCGACCTGGAACAGCACCAGAAATCACCAATGTATTACTTGCGGCATCAACCTGCAATATGCGCAGATTTTTTACGGTGACACGATCGCCGCCCATGCGGCCGCCCATGCGCATCCCTTTCGCTACGTGCGCGCCGGCGCGAGCACCGCCGCCGATAGAGCCCGGTGCGCGCTCTTTGTTCTTTTGACCGTGACTGCGTGGACCGCCACTAAAACCATGACGCTTCACCACACCCTGAAAACCTTTGCCTTTTGAAATAGCGGAGACTTCAACGACATCTCCCGGTATAAAGACCGAAATGTCGACTGTGTCTCCTCTCTTCACCTCTTCCGATCCGACAAATTCGCGCATATAGCGAATGTTGCCGAGGTCTTTCGTGTGTCCTTTTTGTGCGTTGTTGATATTTTTTTCTTTGCGCACTCCAAAACCTACCTGTACGGCGGCATATCCGTCTTTCTCTATACTCTTCACTTGCGTAATGGTGAGCGGCCCGGCAGTAATGAGCGTCGCAGCAGAAACGACGCCCCTCTCATCGAAGACCTGCGTCATTCTTCCCTTGGTACCGAGCATACACTTCATAGTTCGTAGAATGTAGTTCGTAGTTAAAAATGTAAACGCCCGCAATGGCGGGCTCGTGAGCTCCACCATTGGTCCATATGTGGACTTGGGGTGAAAGCAGTATACGTATCGATCCTAAAAAAGCAAGGGTCGTTATCAGGTTCATTATTGCACCGGTGCGCGTGCTACAGACGGCGGAACAGCTGGCGTACGGTGCATCCCCCTCATTGTGCCAATTATGAGCAGGAGAAGCGCGGAGGAAAATCCGAGCCCGATGGGTATCATCATGTTGGAGCCTGAAAATCCGAATGCGTCGTTGAGGGTGCACAGATACGAATCACATGCTGCTTCCGCGAAATCAACCGCCGATGCAACCATGTTCCATGTGATATCGTGCGCGGTCATTCCCTGCTTTACCGCTTCTGATGTAAGAGCGGCAACCACCGCATCGAATTGCTGCGGGGACATTTGAGCAGCCCGCGAGTCAGAGAAGAGCGCCGCGCGTATCGCGGTGCCAATATCCTGCGAACCGGTTTGCGCGCGAGCAGCTACCGGTGCGAGCACGAATACAACAATGACAACAGCGCACAGGAACGCAAGAAATGATGTGAAATAGTGGCGAGAAAAGATCCCATTCATGATGATAGAAGTATATGCTGAGAAGGTCTACGGCGAATATACACTCACACCAAGACCCGGTGCGGCGTTGTAAAAGGATTGCAGTTCGCCTGTGGTGTTGGCGGGGATGAAATAATGGCTGCCTGAATTATTGGTTACGCAGATACTATTCGCCTGCTGTGTAATGTAGCGTGTCGCGGCACTATATAGAAGAAGCCCGCTCGATTGCCATGGTGTTTCTATCGAAGTGGGGCAGGAGCATTCGTTGGTATAATGCGGGTCAGACGGGCAGGACGCAGGAACAATGGAAAGGCCCGCTGGCGATGCATCGGCAAATTTCACTTCAGGCGACAGGGAGGGCCGATCGCCGGAATGCGGAATGTAGGCAACGAGCGCAAGAGAGACGATGCAAAGTAATATAACAAAAAATAATTCTTTGCGTATGTGTCGGAGAATGCTTTTTGTATATTCGCGCATATGCTTCATGCAATCACAGATCCCAGCCTCTACTCTTAAGATACGACGCAAATGAAGACGAGTATTTCGCAAGACCGGCGAATTCTTCATACCAATGGCGAGTTACTTCAGATCTATGGCGATTCTTGAGTATGAGATCAAAAAGTCGCTGTTGTGCCGTGTATAACTCCGGCTGACGTTCAATCATCGCACTTAAAGTATCGAGCGTATTCGTGATATCAGACGCGCGCGCATCGCCAAAAATATCATACAATCCGCGAGCGTAATATAGGCGTGCTTTCGCCGAAAGCTGCAGGAGAGCTGGATATGGCTTTCCATTTTTATCTACCGTCGTCTCTGTATATAAAATAGCGTCCTTAAACATGTTTTCAGTCTCCAACCAATACTTTTTGTCAACCCTCGCCGCCTGCGAAAGAGCATACGCAGACCATATTGTGTTCCACGGGTATGTGAGTAGGGAAAATGGTGATCGCCCGTCACGGGCCTTCGTAGTTTTTGCAGCCATTTCCGCATTTTTTACATTTTCTTCAATTTGATTAGCCCGCGAAATAAGGCCTGTGCTACTAGCATTGTCAATCGGCACGATTGAGCCGGGCTTGAGGAGATAATTTATCGCATCAGCCCGTACACGCGCAAGCATGATGTAGGGGGGTGCTGTCGGGTATAGTTCAATCGAATATGTCGCCAGATTTTTGAGCGAGGTACTCCGATCCTGTCCGCGAAGTTTATTGAAGGGTTCACCTGCAAAGATTTCTGCGGCAACAACCGGATCGTTCGTTTGGTGGAGTACAAGCAGTAATAGATCGACGGCTCCTGCTTGAAGGTATGGATCCCGCGTGGATTCAAGCTGTTTTTTTGCCATGTGAATAACGTTGATCCACTCCTCGGATGACACTGCATCCGCGCGATTTAAAGCAAGCTCGCTGAAACTTGCTATTGACGCTATTTCAAGATCTATTGCGTAGAGTGGGTCCGATTCTTGTTTGTTGGCACGTAATGTTTCCGTTTCTTGTATTGCATCTCTGTACTTCGCTTCGAGTAAGTTCGTTGTTATTGCCTGCACTGCCGCATCGTCTTTTTGCTTCTGTTGCTGTAAGTATAAGTAGATAGCCGCGGCAGATACGCAACCTATTACTACGACACCTGCGAATATTTTATAATACAAGTTCATGATATTGCGATTCTCCGATTAGGATCAAAGAGAGATGATTTCCATTATATCCGACCGGGCATATATTCAGTACCTGTTACCGAATAATGTGTTGATAGGCTATTTTATTGCGAGTTCGATAGCTTTCATGTTCGTTTCTATGGATCGTTTGAGTGCCGCAATCCCCTCTCCAGCGATCTTCGGATCATTGCCGGGATATGCCGTGAGCCAATTCTTTTCTTTGACGTTTCCGACCATGGTCAATGCTTGTTTCGCCGCCTCAAGAGCCTCGGGCATCCGGCCAAGTTCATACAACGCTATCGCTTTTGAATTCAGGAGCCATGCATTTTGTATTTGGTGACCCGCGGGTCCTCGACTGATCACTTCCAACGCTTTATCGGGTCGACCTGCCTTCAGAAGCACCCACGCATAGTCATTGAGCGCCGCCCAGTTGTATGGATCGGACTTCAAGTATGTGGCATAGTCCTCGGCTGCTTGTTTGTAGCGCCCCATATACCCTTCGATAAGACCGCGGACGTAATAGGTGTTTGGTTCATCTGCGCCACGAGTCTCGATCTCCTTGTTTATGTACGAAAGCGCAATAATGAAATGTCCACGCAAAAATTCTATGCGCGCACGTTGGTGATAGAGATATGGATATGTCGGATCAATTTTTTCGAGTTCCTCATAATAATATTCTGCGCGGTCTATATCGTACAAAGCCGGAAACTGCCGCGCGTCGATATGACGCTCCCCATACGAAGCAGCACGCTGCGCACTCGGCGCGACGGCGAACATAGCACGTTCATACGCACCGACTGTGTATCCGATGGCCCCATCAAAAAATCCAAGCAGTCCGAGTGCGACGACGATAACAACAAGATCGCGCAGCGACAAAATTGATCCACTCGATTGCGCGCGTCCACTAAACATTTAGATAATATTATCATACACCACAAAGCTGTTGCGCAACGCACAACGTATTGATCCCACGCAGTGGAAAGTCTATTTACCACAGGCACAGGAGCCGCAGTCAGAGGCGCAGTCAGGGGCGCAGTCAGAGGCGCAGTCAGAGGCGCAGTCAGGGGCGCCGCAACCGCAATCACCGCAATCGGGGGCATCGGCATGCGCCGCATCGGGTCCCACAGGGGTCTGATCGTAGTGAAGAACGCGCGGAGCGGCAATAAAGAAAATAGAAGCAAACCCTAAAACAAGTAGGAGTTTGATACGCGTCTTGCGGGTAAACGATCTTGCCGCGTTTCGCACTTTATGAGCTAGAAACATAATCTTATTATATCTCGGGTGTATGCATACCCGAAACTCTGTCAAATGGAAGGTGTTGATATATAATCCGCACCATGCTTATAGACGCGATCTCCTTCGAGGTTCTCTGGGGGAAATCCAAACCAGGCATCCAAGCATTTGTTCGTTTTTTAGAGCGTCGCCTTGGAGGAACATTCGTATTTGAGCGGGCGCGTATACCTTTCGGGCGTGAAGACCTTGTCGATCTGCTCGAAGTGGCCGAGCGGCTGCGAGCGGCAAAAATAATACACTCATACGGGCCCGTTGGTGGTTTTCCCGACGAACCGCGATTTTTCCAATGGCGAGCCACTCTCGTGCACGAGGGCGGCGTCGCGGGAGGGATGTCACGGGGGAGTGATCGCTCGGCACTCATATCTACGCTCGCAGAAGCAGTCGAGCGGCATCTGTGGTACACCGTAGAATTTTCCGATGTCGTACGTGCGAGTGCACGCGATATTCTTGCGCAAGGGCACGTCCTATTGCCGGAACAATTCGCCGGATTTACCAGGGAGCAGCGCGCGAATATTCAACGCCTTACATTGCACCCCGATGCGGAATATCGATGGGTTTGCGGGCAATCGCTTGTGAGCGGCAAACCGGTATGGGTTCCCGCACAGGTAGCGAGCGGCAAATACGGTATCGAGAATTTCAGAAAGGGCCACGAGCCGGTCATTCTTGAACCCATCACGACCGGCATGGCGGCGGGCCCGTCGCAAGCATTTGCCCGCCTTGGCGGAGCGCTCGAGATCATCGAGCGGGATGCCTTTATGATCACGTGGCTCAATCAAATTTCGCCCCCACGCATCGACCTCGCGAAATTCAACAAAAAATCCTCCGACGTGAGAGCGCTCCTTGCAAAGTGCGCCCGCTATCGGCTCTCCGTCGACGCGATGCTCTTGCCGTCGGACGCACCGGCATATACGGTATGTGTCGTTGTCCACGACGAGCATGCGAAAATGCCTCCGTGGTCGATGGGGCTCTGTGCGCACCGCAATCTTTCACATGCCGTTGAACATGCCGCGCTCGAAGCGCTCCGCATGCGGCGTAACATTCGGCGGCAGAGAGAGACGAAGTCGTTCGGCGAGGAAAAAAAAGCATGCGATGTCGTACATACGGAGCGCTCGCAGTACTGGGCTATCGGCGACAGATACAAGAAACTCGCTTTTTTGACGAGCGGACCGCTCGTGGAACATTCCGGAACAGACATCGCCGTTTCGCCGGAGGCGCACTTGTCGCTCATCACGGAGTGGTGCGGGAAAAATAAGTACGAATGTGCCGCCATCTCCTATACAGAATCTCCCGAGAATGTTTCGCCGTGGCATATAGAGATGGTCGTAATGCCAGAGCTCCTGCCAATCCATCAAAATGAGAGATATCAATACGGCGGCGGGCCCCGAAGGGAGCGCGTCGCTCGCATGTTCGGATATACGCCTCGTTCCTCACCGTACCTCGATGAGCCGCACCCGTTCGCATGAAAAAACTTCCGTACGCCATTCACGAGCATTTGCGAACGTGCAAAAACGGCACGGGTGTCGACGTGGTGAAAGAAAGTAAAAGCTACCCGCGGATGGAGCAGATATCGCTTGGGTATTCCCCGCTCCGAGTCGGCCTCGATGAGGTGCTGAAGAAGCGGGCTTCTAGTCGGTCACTCGATTCTTCTGTGCCTCTATCCGCAGGTGATATCGGGACGCTACTTGGGCATGCGCTCGGCGTTCGCGAAGGCCGCTCACGTCACTATCCTTCGGGTGGTGCGGTGTTCCCGATAGAAACGTACCTCTTTACACAAAATGTTGAATCGCTCACGCGCGGCGCATTTCATTACAGAGTTGTCGGGCACGCACTTGAACGATTGTGGAATATTCCAGACCCATTGAATATTTTTTCAAATAATTCAGCAAATACATGGGCTAACGCCGCACCTCTCACCCTGATGTTCACCGCGGTATGGGATCGTAATTGTGAAAAGTACGGCGATTTTGGATACTATCTGGGCATGCTCGAAGCCGGACACATGGCACAAAATATACTACTCGTCGCAACGGCGCTGAATCTCGGCACATGTCCTCTGGCGAGATTTGACGACAAGGCTGTGATCGACATATTGGACCTCGACAATTCAATCGAGCAACCTGTGTATGCGATAGCAATCGGGAGTACTTGACGATATTTTAGACACTTCTGTACGTTATTTTTTCAGAATTGCGGTAGTATTGAACCATACTCGGTATGTTTGCGGAACATGTCTTGCTCAAAAAAGGATTGCGGAATGATTCTCTGTGGACGATACATTTTTCGTATCGCCTTTTCAGGCGCATCCCGTTCTTTTTCGATATGCACGTACTCCTAAAAAGCCAGTACTGGCCGCGTGCACGTATCGAAACGATAACAAGAAAGCGTATTGCCGCCTTGATACGAGACTCGAATATGGTTCCTTTCTGGCGAGACGTTTTCTCTCGATCAGGTGTAGATCCTTATGTATTCGCCGCTGATGATCTTTCAAAACTTCCTATCACATCAAAAAAGAACCTCCTCGATAGAGATGTCGGGTACATTACGAATGAACGGTATATCAATGGAAGTTTTTGGGATCGCACGTCTGGCTCGACGGGAATGCCGTTCCGTTTTTATCAGGATCGCGGCTACGTGCTCCGTATGTACGCTCTCTGTGAGCGGATGCTGCGCACTGCAGGCGGCGGCAGGCGTTTCCCCGTCATTTCCATGCGCGCTCGGGAACGGCAAGGATTTGCGTTCACGAGCTATGCGTTCTTTTTCATCGGCGGTTACAATTTCATACGACATCGATTTAAAGATTTTGTCGCATTGGCTTCGTCGCACAAAAAAGGCTTTATTTTGTATGGATTCGTATCCCCGCTCTTGGAACTTGCGCGTGTAATGCGCGAAAAAAATATATTCCTCCCCATTCGCGGCGTAATTGCTACAGGAGAAGAACTGCTCCCCGAGGCGCGCGGCGTGATGGCAGAGGCCTTCGGTGCAAATATATACACATGCTATCCTGCGCAGGAATTAGGCTGGCTGGCATTTGAATGCGAACATCACAAGCTCCACATCAACGAAGAATCATATCTCGTTGAAATTATCGACATACAGGGACACTCCACTCCCGCAGGAGACGAAGGCCGCGTCGTTGTTACCGCATTTGAACAACGTGTGATGCCCTTCATCCGATATTTTACAGGAGATCTTGGCACTATCGACACTACACCCTGTACATGTGGTCGCACACTGCGCACGATGCGCCTGAAAGGACGCGAAGCGCATATGATCGAACTTACGAGGGGAAGAAAAGTTCCGCTTCTGGAACTCGCTTCTGTTTTCGACCGCTTCTTCCAGTCAATCCGCCAGTATCAAATCGTTCATACAGCCCCTCTTGCGTTCACGGTGAAAGTCATCCCCGGCAAGCTGTACGATGAACAAAAGGCGGCCATGGAAAGAGCTCTCATGGAAAAAATGCTTCCCACCGTGCGTATCACGTGGGAAATTGTGGACGACATACCGCCGGCTGCGAGCGGTAAAGCCGTATACTTTGTTCGTACATTTTAAGTGTCTATAATCATGAAATAACAGCATGCACCTCTTTCGCACGATCAAAAATCGGCTGAACTGGTATCGGATGTTCTTTTTGCACATGCGCGGTGCGCGCGCCATCGAGAAGTGGCAGGTATCCTATGCTCGAAAGATCGTGAGGCACGCCGTTCGCTCTATCCCTGTATACGCCGAATTATATGCGGCACATGGTGTACGTCCTGATGAAATTATCCGCATGGGAGACTTTGAACGATTACCGATCATTATGAAAGATTTTTTCAGAGGTAAGGCGGTCGAGGAATATACGGATACCAGCCGATTGCTCCGAATGGTATGGAAAAATACATCGGGCTCTTCGGGCGAACCGTTTTCTGTTCTTGCCGGAACTGCGACATTTAATCCCAATTTCTCGAACTTTACGCGATATCGTTTTCTGTATTGGGACAGCCACGACATGAATGTATTCAAGACCTTTAAAACTGTCCGCATAGACGTCAAATTCCCGAAGTTCGACAACCTTCTTTTTATCAATTTATCCGACTTTCGGCGGAATCCCAAAAAAGCGCTCCGTGAAATGGCCGATTTTCAGCCGGACATCATCACAACTTTCCCCTCTATTCTTCTGGAAATGGTGAGTATTATAAAAAGCGACAAAACGGCGGCGGCGCTTGTATCGAAGTATGTCGTCCCCTTCGGAGAAATGCTCGGCCCCCTCGCCCGCCGCACTATCGCCGAAGCATTTTCCGCGGAAGTATACGATTATTACGGCCTCATAGAGCTCTGCGGAAGCGCCGCGATTGAATGTAAATACCATGACGGCATGCACGTGAACAGTGAGTCCGTCATAGTCGAGGTCGTGGATGAGCGCGGATTCCCGCAAAAAGAAAAACGGCGCGGCAGAATCATCGTTACCGATCTTATGAACTACAATATGCCCTTCATTCGCTATGAAACCGGGGATCAAGGTGTGCTGACACGGGAGAAGTGCGCCTGCGGCCTCGAGACGCCGCGCATATGGGTAGAGGGGAGATACTCGGCATTTTTATCGTTTGACGGCAGAAAAATCCATCATCTTGAGTTTGACGGGGCGCTCGACGGCTTTATGGATATCGTGCTGCAATATCAAGTGGTAAAACACGCGGAAGACCGGCTCGCAGTGCGGATCATTCCGGGCCCGTATTTCAAAGAATCGGACCGCGATCGCATTCGAGAATCGGTGCGTACAATCACCGGGCAGCACATTGTCATTGACGTCGAAATCGTTGCACACATTACGCAAACTCCGCGCGGGAAATCAAAAATCGTTGCCGACGAATCACTTGACTTTCAAAAAAAATGAACTATAATTTCAGTTAGCAAAAGGAGGCTGAAATGAGGACGGTAATCGCAGCTGTTTTAGTTTCGGTACTCATGATCAGCGGCGCATCAGCGCAGCTGATCATGGATAAACGTGCCCCAGTCCCGGGGTTTGGATACCGGGACGATGGCAGTGTGGGTTTCGATAGAAACTCACTAAAAAAAATATATCCACGTTCGGGGTTATGTCCGCCCGGGATGCTGTCGCTCCTTCGCACGCGATGGGCGCAAGACGTGCGGAACTGCCGAAGATATTAGATCACTGAGCCGATCCAGGAGGTCGGCTCTTTTTTTACATCGCGGCTTACATACATTGATAAAACAAAATGGCAATATATAATGAATCAACATTTTACTCGTATGCCCACCCATGCATTGCTCGATTTCTCCTCAAAGGCGATCCTCGCCATCGATAGATTCCCCGGGGTCATAGCATTTTTAACTGATTGCACTCCGCACTCATTCGCAGTTTTTAATATCAATATTCCCAATTATCTCAATGAATCGCCGCTAAAAGATACCTCCCCCGAACAGTATCCGGAATGGGTGTTCGATCCGGCATCTAGAGTGGTGAAGAAAAATCCATCACCGAACGTAGATATGCTTCGCGACAAATCGAAGCTTGCTATGCATAAAGGTGCGACCATCCTTCCCATCATGAGAAACATAATCATAGCACGATACGATTCTTCGTATGGCATTGCCTCGCAAGACACTATCTATCTATCCAAAAAATTGCAGGCGATACTATTCCGGGATTGCGGGTATGACGAGACGAGGACCATGGAAATACCGTACGTGGTGCAATACGCGGATTATGCGGGCATTCCACTCAAACAGGCGGCCGATGACATTATTTTCAAAGCTGCGCTTACTGATCAGCGTCTCTCCCAAACAGAACTGATGCGTATGACATATTTTAATAAAGTGAAAAAAGCGACAACTGAAGAAGATCTGTCTTCGATACTGAAATATTTTTTGGGTGAAATGTATCATCAGCCGCTCGGTACCGTATGAGCGATCATCTTGTTTATTATGATTGCAATATCGTTCCGCATAAAATAAACGCCGCACTAGCCGGCATACGTACATTTTCGTATTTTTTTAAGATGTACGGCACTGGTGTACTGTTCGTCGACCGTACAGAAACGATACGGACGCCCGTCCGAGTGAAATCACTGTTCCCCATGCCTGCGTTCCGTCCGATAAAAAAAACCTATGGGGAGATCTGCGATGAGCGCGCTAAAGAGCTCCTCACACGCGCAGAAAAAATGGGGGTTACGATATACGTCTTTTGGTCCGGCGGCATCGATTCAACCTGTGTGCTGGTATCTCTTTTCAAAAACGCCACGCCGGAGCAAAAGAAAAATATCGTCGTCATACTGTCGGAAGAATCGATAACGGAATATCCCGATTTTTACCGCGATCATATCCACGGCAAGATTCGAGTCGAACCCGGCATCATGGCACCGTATTTCCTTTTTGGCGGAAACCATCTCATCGTGAATGGCGAATCCAATGATCAGCTCTTTGGATCCGATATGTGCGGTAAATTTATCAACATGTATGGAGAATCGGTCATTCAGGCAACATACAACCGCGACACATTTTTCTCGACATGGAATGCGCTCACCGGAGATGGCGCTATAACCAACTTTTATATCGACATGTTTGAAAAGCTGGCCGCCGTTGCGCCGATACCGCTCATCACGAACCACGACCGTCTGTGGTGGATCAATTTCTGTCTCAAATGGCAGCTCGTCCATATGTTCATTCTCTCCTACGCCGGTCCGCGAAATATCAAAAAGATCACTCCCGAATACTTTGGAACACATTACGCACCGTTCTTCGCAACCGAGGAATTCCAGCTCTGGAGCATGAACAATCTCGACAAACGTATCAAAGGTACCTGGAAGAGTTACAAATGGATCGTCAAAGATTTCATCTATGAATACACAAAAGATGCCGAGTATCGTGACAATAAAATCAAACACGCTTCTCGTTATTTTTTGCTTTTGTATCAGCGCCCCTATACACAGATCACAGAAGACATGGGTGCCGAGGGCTTTAAGCGCGACCACAGTTTGGCGGCATACCACGATCCCGTCAACGATTTTATTTGACCACTGACGATTGAGACATGCTTCTCATTCTGATAGTGTTGCACTAGGTCTCAATGAGACACAAAAGGGAACAATATAATGCGCACAGCCACACTTCTGCCGCTCGGCAGACGTTTCCTGGTGAGCGCAGTGAAGGCTGCGCTCACCATCATTCTCTTGGGGGTCGCGCTTCAAACACTCGCGCTTACGCTCGGCTTCCCTACCGTTGCCGAGATCTGCTCGGCGGTAGTCCGCCAAGCGAAAAGCGGAACGCTCGGCCAAGATATATTCGTCTCACTCTCACGCTGGGCGATCGGATTCTCGCTCGGCACGACGGCCGGTATCGCATGTGGGCTCTTCACGGGCCGCGTGCATTTCGCTCGTTTTACCTTCGAGGGTCTCTTCGTCTTTTGCCGCGGCATTCCATTCATTGCTCTCTTGCCGCTCACACTCTTCGTGTTCGGCATCGAAGAGTCGGGAAAATTTTTTCTCATCGGCTGGGTCGCATGCACTGTATCGTGGATCATCGTGCATGATGCGGCAAAAAATATCTCTGACCGTATTGATTGGCGATTGCAGGTGCTGAATATTTCCCGGTTTAAGAAACTATTCAGCGTCATTATCCCTACGATCCATAAGGAGATCATGACGGCTATCCGTGCATCACTCTCGCTCGCGCTCATAGCTGTCGCGGTCGTAGAAATGAGCGGCGTATACGAGCGCTCGACAGGCCGGTGGTGGAGCGAAGGCATAGGCAATCGTATCTTCCGCTCGTACGACGTCGGTGATCTCGCGACCATGATGGCATCGGTCGTTATCATGGCGCTCATCGGACTGCTGCTCGATCAATTCTTCAGGGTCCTGTGGAACGAGATCGCACGGCTCCGCGAGAACTTGCTTGAGAAAAAAGTGCGGCGCCTCGTCGGGTTACTCGATTCCGGAAACGCACATGTGTACGCGGACTCGACGGAGACGCTCTCGATATGTCGGCTCTTTGCGAGTTATTGCAATGTGCCGGTCATCGAGAACGTAACGTTTACCATACCCGCTGGCACTACGCTTTCCATAGTCGGTCAAAGTGGATGCGGCAAAACGACGCTCATGCGCTCCATTGGCCACTTCATGTCCGCCAATTTCACCATCCAAGGTGAAGTGAAGATCGGTCATGAGATCCTCACAAGGCCATGCGCAAAAATAGGCGTCGTCTTTCAAGGAGTGTTGGTGTTCGAGCATATGACGGTATGGGACAACGCCATGCTTGGAGTACCGCACCCGAGCATGAGCGACAAAGAGCGCGTGTGCGATATGCTGCACCGCTTTGATCTTCTGAACATGGCACACACACTCGCGGCCGATCTCTCCGGTGGCCAAAAACAACGTTTGGCCATAGCCTCGGCGCTCGCTTATCGGCCGACAATTCTTCTCTTAGACGAACCATTCGGGGCACTTGATGCGATCACAAGAAGGTCCATGCAAGAGTTCTACTCCGAAAATGTGAGGGGCGGCATCACCGCACTCTTCATCACGCATGATATCGACGAAGCCCTCCTGATCGGCGATCTGGTGCGCATCGGCACACGCGCCGATGCGCGGGTATTTCTCTCCGGAACGAATATGAAGCCGGGGAACCGTGAATTTACGAGTGAATTCACCGCGCAAAAAAAACTGGTTGCAGATGCGCTTCGTGCGGAGTACAACCGTTCCAAGTGATTGCCACTATATATCCCGCCCATTTCAACGGGCGGGATTTTTCATTAAGGACTCTATGTGTTGCACAGGCCGAGAAAATTTCCTATACTACCGGACAGATGCAAATGAAAGGAATATTGAAATGAAAATACCGATTCGACTGGTCGCGATAACAATCGCAATTTCCGCGTCGCTCGCGCTCACGGGTATATCCGCACGCGAAGCGGCAGCGCAAAAGGCGCTACAAATGGCGGAGCTCTCGATCTCGTACAGCGCCGTGACGCATCTGGCCGAAATGCTCGGCTACATTAGAAGCGAAAATGCGCTGGTCACGATCATGCCGGTGGCGGCAGGACCCGACGCAGTCTCCGCACTCCGCTCTCGTGCGGGAACCGAGCTAGCGACGATCGCCGTAACGCCCGTCGTCACACTTATTGCATCGGGACAGCAGCCCGTAGTCCTTGCGACTACGATACTCTCCGATCAGCAAGTCCAGCTGGTGACATTCAGCGAAACCGGCATTACCGCCGAGCCCTCGACACTTCGAGCTAGGCGGATCGGTCGCGTACGCAACACGGTCGGTGAGATTTATCTCTCGCGACTACTCGCTAAAGCGAATCTCGCTCCAAAGGACGTGACGCTCATCGACGGGAAACCGGCCGATCTCGTCAATCTGCTCATTAGGGGCGACATTGACGCAGCAGTACTCTGGGATCCCTTCGTAGCGACAGCCAAACGAGCGTATAGAAATCAAGTTGAACGACGAGTCGTGCGAGATCGCGGGGCAATAAAGGTCTTCGTTGACCCAAAACTCTATACGCTCGCGTTCAATGTGGTCTCAACAAAGCAAAAGCTCGCAGGCAATGAGGCGGCCGTGGAAAATCTGCTGCGCGCACTCATTCGGACCGAGGAATATATGAGACGGAATCCCTCCGATGCGCAGCAAAGGCTCGAAGCGTGGCTCAATCTGCAGCCTGGCGACCTCGACCACTTCATGCATACTACGAGCTTTAAGGTGGGGCTCAACGTTCCACAGATGAAAAAGTGGCTCTCCGAGGAACTCGCATGGCTTGGCACCGTGCAGGATGTACGGGATCCGCCGACCGACATGAGTCCGTTCGTCGATCCTTCGCCCCTCTTCGCCGTCGACCCATCGCGGGTGACGGAACGCTAACACCTGTCCTTTTGATTCCTCCCACCCATTCTTCGGAATGGGTGGAATTCTTTTTTGGAACATCTTTGTATTTGGTGCAAGTGCCGCGCCTCCGATACAATCGACCCATGAGTGTGCGCACAAAAGCGGGTGGCTACCGTATTTCGGTTGATACCGGAGGCACGTTTACCGATGTTGTCATCGCCAACAAGAGCGGCATTGTGGCGATTGGAAAAGCACTCACGACACCCAATCGGATATTTCTGGGATTCTGGGCGGCACTTGAAGTAGCCGCAAGCGACATTGGCCTCTCCGCCCCTGAAGTGCTGCAACACTCGTCGCTCCTCATGTACTGCACAACGCATGCAACCAACGCTATCGTAACCGGTAAGACCGCAAAGACCGCATTCCTTACAACAAAAGGTTTTAAAGATATTCTTCTTTTCAAGGAGGGCGGTAAATACGATCCGCATGATTTTTCATACGATTATCCTCCTCCCTATATTCCCCGCCGTCACACATTCGAGATCGACGAGCGAATAGATTCGGAAGGCGGGATCGTGAGGGCACTCAACATGCAAAAAACACGCGCCTGCATACGCACATTACGCGAAAATAAATTCGAAGCTGTGGCGGTCTGCCTCCTATGGTCAATCACAAACGGCGAGCATGAGAAAAAGATCGCGAAACTTCTTCAGGAAGAAATGCCGGATGTCCCCTACACGCTGTCGCATGAGCTCATCCCGATCGTACGCGAATATCGAAGGGCCTCGACAACGGCGATTGATGCATCGTTGAAACCTCTCATGCAGGAACACTTGAGATCAATGGGGTGTGATCTGCACGATGCGGGCTTTTCGGGAGAACTTCTTATCGGCACGTCCAACGGCGGCGTGCGGTACGGAAATGAAATGGCAACCGAGCCCGTGCGCATGTTTCGGTCAGGGCCCGCGATGGCGCCCATTGCAGGCAAGGCATATACAAAGATCGAGGGTCTCGGTAAAAATGCCATCGTCTGCGATACCGGAGGCACCACCTTCGATGTGGCGCTCGTGCGCGATGGCACACTCACCTATACTCGCGATAGCTGGCTCGGCCGGCCCAAGACCGGACACGTCATTGCGCTTTCCTCCGTCGATGTCCGATCAATCGGTGCGGGGGGCGGATCGATTGCACAAGTCGACGATGGTGGAATGCTCCGCGTGGGACCGCAGAGCGCGGGCGTCAATCCGGGGCCCGCCTGCTACGGGCGCGGCGGCACTGAAGCGACCGTCACCGATGCATCTGTGGTGCTCGGCTACATTAATCCTGCATACTTCAACGGCGGGCGGATAGCACTGGATTCCAAGGCGGCACATGCCGCTATTGCGCATCTCGCGAAAAAAATTAAAAAATCGACGGACGAAACGGCGGAAGCGATCATCGCCCTTTGGAGCGATCATATGGTAAAGGCAATCCGAGAGATAACGATCAACGAGGGTATCGATCCTAAAGAGAGTGTGATCGTCGCGGGTGGCGGCGCGGCAGGAATCAATATTGCGGAGATCGCGAGAGAGCTCGGCTGTTCACGAGTACTCATACCGAAAACCGCGAGCACGATGTCAGCGTGCGGCATGCATTTTTCGGACATCGTTTTTGAGGAGACGCACAGTATGGTTACTGCGTCTAATGCGTTCAACAAAAAAGCGGTTAACGCACAGCTTCGCACGATCAATGGTACGCTTGAAATTTTTCGCAAAGGACTGAAAGGCGCCGCGGATGCTCCTTATAAAAAAGAATTTTTTGTCGAAGCGCGTTATCGAGGTCAGGTTTGGGAACTCGATACGCCACTTCGGTCGATCTTCTTCAAGAACGAAAACGATGTGCGCGATCTGGTCGAAGATTTTCACAACGTGCACGAGCGCGTGTATGCGGTACGCGATACTGAAAGCGATGTCGAGTGCATTAATTGGCGCGGTCGTATTTCCATTCGCCTCGCGAATAGTGCAGTTCCACGGTCAAAACGCGCCACTAATGTTCGCGCTTTGCCCGAAAATCGGCGTAAAGCCGTTTTTTCGGCAAAAAAACACCTTATACCAATATATCGCGGCCACACGCTGGAAGCTGGGGCGCACATTACCGGACCGGCAATCATCGAGGAGATCACGACCACGATCGTGATACCGCGAGGGGCCAGTGTCAAAACGTCCGCGTCAGGAAATTACATTTTGTTCCTATGAACCATTTGACAAGGCAGAGGTTAAATCGCTCATGATAAAAAAGAAACGTCCAGAAAAAAAAATCGACATCATTGAAATGGCGATCATTGCCAACCGCTTCGATGGCATCGTGCGTGAAATGTCGAATACGCTTCTGCGCGCCGCTAGATCGACCGTTATTTCAAGTTGCCGCGATTTCTCTTGCTGCATTGTGACCTCGGATCACGAGCTTGTCTCTTCAGGCGAAGGGCTTCCGGTACATATCTTCGGCGCACATCTTCAGACGAAGCATCTCGCAAAGATACACGCGAAGGACACGGCGCCAGGAGATGCATACCTGGATAACGATCCATACGGGGGTAACTCTCACCCTGCGGATCACGCTATTATCGTGCCAGTATTTATTAACGGAGAAATACTTTTTTACGGTGTCGTAAAAGCGCACATGGCAGATATTGGCAATTCAATTCCGTCTAGCTATTCCCCTCGCGCGCGCGACGTCTACGAGGAGGGCTCTCTCACGTTTCCAGCCGTGAGGATCCAACGAGCATACAAAAATGAAGACGACATTATTCGAATGTGCCGCGCGCGTATACGCGTACCCGAGCAATGGTACGGCGACTACCTTGCGACCCTCGGCGCGGCCCGCATCGCTGAAAAGCGCCTCACTGAATTGTGCGCGAAGTACGGCAGGAAGAAGACGCAGCAATTCCTGAAAGAGTGGTTCGACCATTCGGAGCGTCGAATGGCTGACGCGATCAGAGCACTGCCGAAAGCGAGAGTGGTAAATACCGGGGCTTCCGATCCACTCGAAAACATACTCCCCAAGGGACTTACATTGAAAGTGATCCTCGATATCGATCCGAAACGGGGCATCATCAGAGCGGACCTTCGGAACAACCCCCCATCGGTGGAATGCGGTCTCAATGTATCTCGCGCCGCAGCTATGAGCTCCGTCTCTGCGGGGATATTCAATAATCTGCACAACGTGCCGCGCAACGCCGGATCATTCAGGCGTCTTGTGTTTTCCTTCGCCGAAAATTGCGTAATCGGTTCACCACTGTTTCCGCATTCATGTTCGACGGCAACGACAAATCTGGCCGAGCGCCTCGTGAATATTACACAGTCTGCATTCGCGCAGCTTGGCGACGGATTCGGACTCGCCGAGGGCGGTACCGGCCTTGGCGCCGGACAGGCGGTCGTCTCCGGTATCGATCATCGCTACAAAAAACGCTACGTAAACCGCATTATGATCTCCAACAACGGCGGTCCCGCAACACCCACTTCGGATGGATGGATCAATTACGGCATGCCGATCATCTCCGGATTGATGTACCGCGACAGCGTTGAGATCGACGAACTGAAACACCCGTTCCTCATCGAGCGAGTCGGTATTGTACGAGACAGTGCCGGCGCGGGAGAATTCCGCGGCGCGCCCGCGCAGGAGATCGTGTATGCAACGCGGAAAAATCCAATGACGGTTGTAATCCCCTGCGACGGACAATTCGCCCCGCCGCGCGGAGTACGTGGTGGCAAAAACGGCGCCGCCGGCACAACATTCAAATACAATCGCCTCGGGAAAGAAAAGCGACTGCCAAATGTCACAACTGTGATACTAAAAAAAGGCGAGTTCATCCGCGGGCGCGATGGGAGCGGCGGCGGGTACGGTAATCCGTTGCGCCGCGATCCGAAGCGTGTACTCAATGACGTACGCGAAGGAATTGAATCGGTCAAAAAAGCGTCAAAGGTTTATGGGGTCGCGTTTAGTGGGTCAATCGACACAGACGACCTCATCGTGGATACCGTCGCGACGAATTCGTTACGCACCAGTTTGCTGCGCAGAAAGAGTCGATAGCACATTTTAGGACTTTTTAGCCCGCAATCGGCCCGAGTGAAATCTTCCGCCCACGCTGCCACATCAAAAACCTCGGTGCTCGCGAACGAGATTGAGCGCCTGATCGAGCGCCGCAGAGTTGTTTATATACTGCACGCTATGCACTGGCCGGGTAAATGGCTCAAAGCGGGCACGGATGTCATCTTGTATTTTGAGCCTCGTTTCAAGTTTCCTTTTCTTGGTATCGAGGACTTCGTGCAGGCGCGATGTTGACTCTTCTTGTGAACTTTCCGTCCAGATAATGAGTGGCGGGCCGAAATATTTTTCTGCTTCCGTAAATAGAAATTCGCGCGGAACCTCGCGCGTGAAATGATCTTTAATGATCATGTCCGGATACATTTTTGACAGTTGCCGGAAATGAGAAACAACGTGTTTGTATATCCGCAGTAATAATTCGTCCGAATATGCAGTCCCTCCCTTGTGTAGGAGGATGTGTTCGCGCATAAACAAGGGGTGTTGTTTAAATGGCGCCAAACGGAAGTAATGGAAATCGAGCGCATTCGCAAGCGCTTCAGAGAGGCGATTGCGTCCGCTTCCGGGAAATCCGCCAATACAGATCAACATGCCACCATGATAGCCCATAGGTCATCGGTATGGGTCTGAATCTCGCACGCATTGACAAATAATAAAATGAACGTAGAATGGTCTTGCGATTCAGGAAGAATCGTTGTTCAAAGAAAGAAAGGAATGTGAAATGAAAAGGTTGTTCACTTTGGCGATCATCGCGGTGGCGTTCGGCCTCCTTGCAACGGCGTCCGTGGCTGGCCCTCGCGGAACTTCCCAAGGCGCAAACTTCTGCGCCGATGGGACAAGGGTCGTTCGCTTAAGCGAATGTCCCAAGCCACCACCGATTACCAAACCGGTGAAGCGCCCGCCGAAGAACAAGTAGCGTGACAATAAAGCAAAGCCCGGCTGCATGCCGGGCTTTATTTTTTAACCACATGTCGCACGTGGTAAGCTACATCATCTTTACGTCAATCGAGACTCCCGACGGTAAGTCAATGTTGGTGAGCGCCTCGATCACTTTTGGAGCCGGGTTTAAAATGTCGATCATGCGCTTGTGAATACGCATTTCGAATTGTTCGCGGGAATCTTTGTCGATAAATGCCGCGCGATTCACCGTGTATTTTTTTATATCGATAGGGAGCGGCACCGGGCCGATGACTTCGGCATTGTACCGAGCTGCCGTATCAATGATCTGTTTTACGGAAAGGTCCAAGACGCCATGCTCATACGCGCGCACGCGAATACGCAAACGATGCATGCTGTCGCTTTTTTTCGCACGATGAGCGGCTTGTGATGAGTGTGCCTGCCCTGAACTTTTCGAAGGGGTCGAACCTGGCGCAACAGAAGAGCCGTCTGCCGGCTTGGCAGCTTTGGTGCGCGGTTTGCGCGCCTTCTTAACTGTCTCCTCTGCTGTCATAGTTCTCGCCCCGAACCGCTTGTGCGTCGGGGAACGAATGGAGTATGCACTATCTCAACAAAATGCGCAATTGCCTCCGGCTTTCTTATTCCAAACATCCTCTCAACACCCCGGTGAGCCCGGTTCGCAGAATACGGGGATGATGTTCACAATGACGTTCTTCGTGAAATTCGAATGATTCAATG